>CAYXQZ010000356.1:0-2696 GCA_964466415.1 uncultured Paludibacter sp. | reverse complement strand
GGAGGACTTTTGAAATTCTATAAATTATTTTGATTTTTCATTAATGAAGAGTTGAAATTTCAGGTCCTTTTCTTGCGTTTTTTAGACAAAAAGTATGATAAAAGTATGATAAAAAGAAAAGACACTTACACATTAAATGCGTAAGTGTCTGATTTTTAGGTGGGCCCAACTGGGCTTGAACCAGTGACCCCCTGATTATGAGTCAGGTGCTACTAACCAACTGAGCTATAGGCCCCACATTTGCGCAAATTTTTGTATCTTTGCAAAGCGACTGCAAAAGTAATAAAATTTAGCAATCTGCAAAAATAAAAACAACAATTTTACCGTAAATGGACAAAAAAAAAACTGTTACTACCCTTATTTTCGACTTTGGAGGGGTGATTATTGATCTGGATTTACCTCAATGCATCGAAAACCTTAAAAAACTTGGTGTTGAATCTATCGAGTCGTACCTGAGCAATTTTGGACAAAAAGAATTTTTCCTACAATTCGAAAAAGGTGAGATTGATATTCCCGAATTCAGAAATGAAATACGCAAATTAAGCAACAGAACATTAACTGATGCAGAAATTGATGCAGCCTGGTGTTCTTTTTTAGTAGATATACCTGCCGAAAGATTGGTACTGCTCGAAAAACTTCGCAACAAATACAAATTGCTTTTATTAAGTAATTCAAATCCATTACACGTGGAAGTTAGTGCTGCAATGGCACTCGAAGGTACAGGAAAAACAATTCGCGATTATTTTGACAAATGTTATTTCTCGTACGAAATGGGACTTACAAAACCCGACCCAACCATTTTTGAGGCTTTACTTGACGATGCAGGTGTGGAAGCGGCTGAATGTTTATTTTTGGACGATGGGCCAAAAAATATTGAGGCTGCTAAAACTTTAGGCATTCAAACTTATTTTGTAACGCAGGGCGAAAATCTTGATTTTTTACTTACGCTCTAAACGTCTTTATTCTTTGCTCTTTGTTCTCAAAAAAAATGAAAATACTTTATCCAAACGAAAAATATACTCCTGAAGAAGAACTGGTTGCAACAGTCGGTTTTTTCGACGGTGTGCATCGGGGTCATCGCTTTTTGATAGATGAGTTGAAACGAATTGCGAAGGAACAAAATAGAATTTCGGCAATTATTACGTTTATTTCGCATCCTCGCAAAGTGTTACATGCCGATTTTCAACCGCTACTGCTCACTACTTTCGACGAAAAAATGGAGCAACTATCGACCACCGGCATTGATTTGTGCATTGTGCTCGATTTTTCGGTTGAAATATCCAAACTAAGTGCTTACGATTTTTTGAATAATATTCTTTTCAAGCAATTTAACGTCAGGACTTTATTGGTTGGGCACGACCATCGTTTTGGACATAACCGTGCAGAAGCATTCCCCGAATATAAAATGTATGGGGAGCAAATAGGATTACAAGCAATTCAGGCAACTCGTTTCTCACTACCTGACTGTACACATATCAGTTCCTCGGATATTCGGAATGCACTAAAAAATTCGGACATTGAAAAATCGAATAAATTATTAGGTTATAATTATTCATTAGTTGGAAAAGTAACCGATGGTTTTAAAATTGGACGAAAATTGGGTTTTCCCACCGCAAATATTGTTCCACTGGATTATGAAAAACATATTCCTGCTTCGGGAGTGTATGCTGTAAACGTTTTCGTTGAAAATTTGTGTTTCAATGGAATGTTGAATATTGGCAACAGACCTACCATCGACAATGACAAACATATAAGCATCGAAGTTAATATTTTTGATTTTGAGAAAGATATTTATAATCAGCAGATTAAAGTTGTTTTTTTTGGAAAAATCCGTGATGAACAAAAATTTAATTCGATCGACGAACTAATCTCTCAGTTAAATCAGGACAAGATAAGTGCCATGCAATTATTAGATTTACAACAATGAATACATTAGATACAAAATTGAAAGAATTTGGGCGTTTGCTCGAAATAATGACCGAATTACGTGCTAAATGCCCTTGGGACAAAAAGCAAACCTTCGAAAGTTTACGAACACTTACCATAGAAGAAACGTATGAACTTGCCGATGCTATTTTAAATAACGACAAGCAGGAAATTCGCAAAGAGCTGGGCGATATTTTGTTACACATTGTTTTTTACTCCGAAATGGGTAGCGAGACTGGCGATTTCGACATTTACGATGTTTGCAAAGGCTTGTGCGAAAAATTGATTTACCGCCATCCGCATATTTTTTCGGACGTGGAAGCCAATACCAGCGAAGTGGTAATGCAAAACTGGGAATCGTTGAAACTGAAAGAAAAAGGTGGCAACAAAACTGTATTATCGGGCGTACCCAATTCATTACCAGCCTTAATCAAAGCCCATCGCATACAGGATAAAGCCCGCAGCGTGGGTTTCGATTGGGAAGAGCGTGAGCAAGTTTGGAGCAAAGTTCAAGAGGAAATTGATGAATTTAAAGCTGAAGTGGCTGCCATGGATAAAGACAAAATGGAAGCTGAGTTTGGCGATTTGATGTTTAGTTTGATAAATGCCGCACGCCTTTACGAAATTAACCCCGAAAACGCATTGGAACGAACCAACCGCAAGTTTATTAGCCGTTTTAATTATTTAGAATCCAAAACTATTTCGCAAGGTCGTGATTTGAAAACCATGACGTTGGCCGAAATGGATGAGATTTGGGAAGAAGCGAAAAA
>CAYXQZ010000355.1:0-2707 GCA_964466415.1 uncultured Paludibacter sp. | reverse complement strand
CTCAACACTGCCATAAGCACTGCTAAACTCCGGCTAAAACAAATCGTCTTTCTACCTAATCTTTTCAAATGTGTTCTTACCGACAAATTATGTCTTTCTATGTGATTGGTACTGTGGACAAATGTATTATGAAGCTTTTTAGCTATCAGATAACGATAATTCTTTAGCTTATCGGTATAAATTCTACGGGCATTTGCCAGTTCAAGGCTTCTGATAACTGATTTTAATGTTTTATTGGTACGCCTGCCCACATTAAAACTCACCACCTCTTTAGTATCACGGTCTAATGCGTAAACTATCCAGCGCAACAAACTCTTTTTACCTATAAACGTTCGCATTTCATCCACTTCGTAGGTTTTACCTTTTACGATAGGTGGTTGTTCTATGTTTTTTGCAATACTAATAATACGTTTTAATAATGTAGTTATCGATATTTGTAATACCCGAGCTGTACTGCGTATTCCCAATCCTTCTTTAGTGAAAAGAATAATTTGTTGGTTTATATTAGTGTGGCATGCATGATAGGTATAACCTATCAGAAAACTCTTAGCGCAAGATTTGCAAATAAATCGTTGTTTGCCGTTACCCGACTTCCCGTTCTTAACTATATCCTCTGATTGACAATGAGGACAAATACACTTATCCACAATTCTGAAGCACGAACCTTTATTCTCTTTTTCTATATCCATTTTTGAGTTGATTTAAAGCCTGAAAATAATAAAAGTAGATGCTTTTACACCTACTTTTATTATTCTACACTATTTCCTATTATTGATTTTCAATACATTGATATGCTATCCACAATTCTGGAGCATTACCGTGTTTTAAGCTTACCATTTTATTTTAGAATTTATACTTTGCAACGCCCAATTTGACACATTACCCAATTGTTTACTATGGCAAAGCCAAATCTTATACATTACCTTACCGAAGCATTACCACATTACCCAAAAATATCAGGATATTTCATAATTATAAACTTTCTCAAATCCTCATATTTAAACATATAATCTTCATTATTGAAAAAATTATTTATTGCATTAAAATTATCATAAATTAGATCTGAAATGTATTTTATCTGCAGTTTATAACTTTCAAAATCTGTAAATTCATCGAAATAATTTGAAAATACCCTATCGTTATTATCTGTTTTAAATATGTAGTCTAATAAATTATAAAGATTAATCTCATCATTAGGATAATTTATTTTACATAATGTCGTATAAAATTCATTTCTATATTTCTCAATTTTTATGTTAAATATCTTCGAATCAAATTCCATAATAAATGAGGAACTATCAATCAAATCAGTTCTATACTGAAATTCATGCACCTTTACAAGATTTGTAAAACACAGTTTGGCATAACTAATTAACTCTTGATACATAATTTATTTTACTTTTATTAATTTTGAAAAACCTTCTCCCCATATATATCCATTTTCTTTTAAAAATTTAATTTCGCGAGCAAGAATAGAATTTGGATCTAGTTTTGTAGGATTAAATGTTCCAGCAAATATCACATCATCACCTCTTTTAACAACTCCTTTTAAGAATTTCTGGTTTTTAGCCCAAGTCCAACCATCATTTGTAACATCTAAAAAATTTGCTCCGATTAATTTTGCTACTTCTCTATACGTATTTCTTGGTCCAATTACAGATATTCCTTTCTTTACTAAATTACCTTTACCAGCAGTAGCAATTTCAAAAACGAGCCAAGGAACAGCTGCTAAAGCAGCTTCACTATTTCCCATTTCTGCATTTGCCATAATTTCTGCAGCTGAAGAAAATGGAACTACAACCTGAAGTACAGTATTAGTAGTTTCTACTGCCGTTGTAAGATTCTTTATTTCTTGATTTTTAGCTTCTTGTTTATGTAAACTCTCTGCCCTTTTTTCAGTTGAAGATAAATCAATATTTATAGAAAATAAATTTTTTAAATTATTAACCCAAGTACCTAAAGCACTAGACGAATTTTTTTGAGTATCTTCATCTCCCATTCCCGTTGGGTCAATAAGCCTTACTGGATTATTATGACAATAAACGTATGATGATGAATTAATATACTTCTCCGCCAGCGGATCCACACTCAGCCACACACTTGTTCGTGGGTCATAATACCGTGCACCATAGTAGCAGAGGCCTGTTTCTTCATCCTGCTCTTTGCCGTTAAACTTGTAAGGGGTGCTCCATGAGGCGTTGCGCTAATTGTCTGAATCAGAATTTACAAAATTAGAGAATTTTCAGAATTAAGACTAATCTATACAACCAAATTTCTATGCTGATTGAATATTAATTTATATTGCAAACTTACGGCTCCAAAGTTAATCAATAATCCTTTATCAAAGTTATAGGCAACAACATAATTTTTAGCTTGTGCCAAATGTACATCTTCCAAATTTACCAACGCTTTGAGTTCCACTACAAGCTTATTTTCAATGACAAAATCGGCTCTTCGTGTACCAACTTCTATGTTCTGATAATAAATCTTCTGATCAACTTCTCGTTCAAAATTGATACCAGCTTTTTCCAATTCTATCGCTAAACAACGTTGGTAAATAAGCTCTTGGAAACCGTTTCCAAGCGTATTATGCACCTGCATAGCGCAACCAATTACCTTGTAAGTCAACTCGTCTTTTTCCATATTATTCTGTTAATTATTAAATCCTGAAAATCCTGATTCAGACAAGGTTTTGTTCCACTTCCTT
>CAYXQZ010000354.1:0-2722 GCA_964466415.1 uncultured Paludibacter sp. | reverse complement strand
TCAACATCACGGTTTCACCATCAACTACTTCGCTAATTACAAACCAAACCAAGCAATTTTCGGCTACCGTAACCGATTCGTTGAGTGCATTTATTCCTACTCTGAATTGGAGTGCCACAGCTGGCTCTATCGATGCAACTGGTTTATACACAGCCAGTACAGCCGGAAACAATATAGCGGTTACCGCTTCAAACTATGGTTTTTCGGGAAATGCCACTGTAAATGTGGGTGGCATCAATGTAAATATCACACCCAATGCACCAACAATTTATTTGGGATATCCAATTCAATTTTCGGCTCAAGCTGTGAATCAGGATAACGAAGTGCAGCCCGGAACAGCCACTTGGAGCACCACAGGAAATATTGGCACTATTGACCAAAATACAGGAAATTTTGTTCCCACTTCGTTGGGTAATGGCACTATTAAAGCAACCATTGGTGCGAATTCAAAAACCATTAATATTACAGTTATTCCGCCTTCTACAACGGTGAGCGTAACCATGGGAACGCATCAGTTTTCGTGGAAATTTGATAAAGTGCTGGAGCATGGCACTTTTGTGGATGGACAACCATGGATTATATTACCTGCCAGTGGAGCTAACCTGATAAGCGTTACACCAAGTCGCATTGTGGGTGCAAGTGTCAAAGACCGCAGTGGTGCTACCATTACTGCTGATATTAACCAAACAGTAATTAATCCGCCTGTAGGAACTTATTATCAGAATAATTCGGGTGGCGTGTTAAGTCGCAAGGCTTTTGGATGGGATAGTCGTGGTGGAATACGATACGCAACACCTACTGACAGTAATTACGATGCCGCTTTGGCATGGGATGGCGTTAGTCCTGTAGCAGTAAATGTGGGTGATATTATAACTTCGGCTGTTTCACTTACTTCGCAAACTCCCGACGATACGGCTTTAGATGCTTTGGCAGTTTTGTCAGTTTTGGAACAAGCCCCACCCGCCGATGCATTTCGTCCGGGCTCAATTCGGAGTGCTGCCCGCAAAGCTAATCCTGAGTTTATTAAAGTTTCGGATATTATTGACTTATCGCCATATTTGATACCTGCGCCAGCTACCACCATTTTGAGCGATCCTATTACGGGAATCGACCCTATGTTTTTAGCAACCCGACTAACCAATTTAATGCCCGGACCATCATTTGTGAATTATGGTTTGATTTTCAACCGTTCGTTTAATGCTGTGTATAATAACAGTGGAAATGGTTATGGTGCAGATGTGGCAGCTTATACCGGCGATGTGGCAATTGGAGCATTGGCTGCATGGCTAACTCCCGAAGAGAGAAATATTTGTAGAGTGCATTTAATACAAAGAGCTGTAGATATTTACGAATCTTTATTGGCAGGTGTTGTTTTGAGTTATAATGGTGGACATACGCCTGGTTATGGAGCGTTGCTTACCATTGCGGGTAAAATGCTGAATCATACAGGAATGACTAATGTAAACAAATCGGTAAATGGCAGAGAACCTATGTACTACATTTCTGATTATGCACAATCTATTTATATCGACGACTCCGAAACAAATTACAACGACGGCATTACTCCGGATGTTGGCAATCCACGACGTATAAAAAGCAACTCCACATTAGCTCCTGTAAATCTAACAATTATCCCAATTGCTTCCGCCACTGATGGCAATCTTGTTGTGAATAATTCCTATATTTGGCAATCTGCTAGAGCAGGATTAGCAGTACCCAATTTAAAATTGAAAATTGAATCGGGTGCAGGTGCAGGTAACCAATATTATGTAGTAACAGGAATTAAGGATTTTATTGATCTCAGCACAGGTTTAGTGAGTAATGATCTTAATGCCTATGATATTAAAGCTGGAACTTTACAAGTTAAACCAACTTGGAAAAATGGCATGCCCGATGCTACAAGTGTCATTCGTGCCTATTTATCTTTACCCTCCGAAACGCCTTGTTGGGCATTTAAACAAGGAGGAATGAATGCACCCGATGGTACATATATTTATGAATACACTTTATCGCCATCAGTTCAATACGGAACTATAAATGTTCGTGCTTATCTGACTTATTTTATGGCCATGTATGCTTTGAATGCTCATGTGAATTACAGTGGAGGATTGGATCGGTGGTTAATTCGTGCCTGCACCTTACCTGGCTATGGCGAACAAATGTTTACCGATGGAAATTCCCGCAATCCGAATGGAATAAAAAATTACAATGGAAGTTTATTCTTGTCAGGTTTGCTTAAATCTCAAATTCTCGATAAAGTTGGAGCCACTTATGCAGGAACTTCCACACTGGGCGTACTCACATCCTTACAAGTTCCCGAAAATTTGACTACTATTTACGAAAAATCAGCTGACAACAATCTGGTTACAATCACAAAATCCAACACGTCAATTAGAATTCAATCAAAAAATACAATTTACAAATTGAAAATATTCTCATTGGCTGGCTTAGAAATTAGTTCAAAAGATGTAAATAATTATT
Organism: uncultured Paludibacter sp.; assembly: GCA_964466415.1. GTDB lineage: Bacteria > Bacteroidota > Bacteroidia > Bacteroidales > Paludibacteraceae > Paludibacter. Next base: position 241 of record CAYXQZ010000354.1, on the reverse strand, counting down.
CATTAAATATTGATAAAAAAAGCCTGATGGCTGGATATTATATTCTCCAAATTATTGACGAGAATGGCACTCATAATCAAAAAATTATATTATAATACGTTTTAGAATTTGAAATCATGAAAAAAACAACTTTATTCTTTCTCTGTTTTACGTTTTTCTGTTTATTTGCAATTTCTGCTTCGGCCGAAACAATTGTCTGTGTTCCAGGCGACGACATAAGTCTTAAGTATGAAAATGCTAA
>CAYXQZ010000353.1:0-2730 GCA_964466415.1 uncultured Paludibacter sp. | reverse complement strand
TAATTAATTTATACTTAATTTCGAAGTTTCTTTGTAAAAAAATGGCAATAACTGAATTTATTTCAATTATTGCCATTTTAATTATTGACCCTTGATCAATTTGTATGAAAAGTTGTGGTCATTAGTTCTGACCTTTAAAATATATACTCCATCGCCATAATCATTTAAATCAACAACATGACTCATACCTTCCGAAAACTTATTGATCAGCAATTCACCTGACAAATTGTACACCGAGATATTAAGTTGCTGATTTTCTTTTGTTCTCAACCTAAAAACATCCATTGATGGGTTTGGGAATACTGAAATTTCGGGATAACTTGACTTTACAGTTGTCAAAGCAGTGTTTATCGATGTTTTATACATGGCACTTGATGTCTGTACTTGACGGGTATCAATCAAATTGGCATAGTAATTAACTTCCTGATTTACCAGCGATGCCGGAAGAATTGTCTGATAGTTCATACCATTTACAAGTGTAGCCGGTAATTCAATCCAATTACGCGTTTGCCATGTTGATGTGGGTACACTATAATATACTTGTGCTGAAGATATTGATACTCCAATTGGAAGGCTGACATTCATATTTATTTTTAAACTTCCATCCGACAGAATTTCTGAACTAGTAATATTTATGGTACCAAAAGGACTGCCAATTCCTTTCAAATAGTAATTCATATACAGTTGCTTCATTGCACCCGAAGAAGGCAAGGTAGTATGATTGAGATTAGCCATCGTAACATGATTTTTTGTTCCTGAAATTGCATTGAGCGTTGCGGTAACTGCCTCAGGCCAAAAGTAGGTGTCATTCGTTGCTTGATCAATAAAATAAGGTGCAGTAATATCTTTTGCTCTTCTTCCTGCATCTAAATAAGTAAGCCAATCGTTTTTATAATGCGAAGGCATTGCCGCAATAAGCCCAGACCAAAACGAAGCTGTTTCATAAAAACCACAGCCCCATGTGGAATAGGCAGCTTTTACTCTGTTTCCCAATATCCCCGAAGTAAATGTAGTCAGATATCCACCCCAAGAAGACCCAGTTACTGCCATTTTTTCGGCATCAACATTTGGTTGCGAACTTAATAAATTGAATGCCTCTATACTTCCTATTATAGCATCGTAGACAGTGCTGTTTTGAACACCACCCACAACATTAAACCTTGGACCTTCACCAGAAACAACTGATTTCCATGGCCCCGTTGAATAAGAAGAAGAATTTGTTATACTTGCAATTCCTGGTTCATCTAAAGCCATTGTAACATAACCCAATGCTGCATAAGTTTGAAGATTATTTATTAAACCATCAGCAGTGCCTCCCCCGCCATGAAACATAAGGATAGCAGGATAAACTCCAACAGCTTTGGGATAAGCCATAATTGCATAAATGGTATTCACACCATTTTTCGATTTAAAGGTGAATTTTTTAGTGGTAATTGCAGTTGCACCAGTTCCTGAATCTATTGTACTAATAACTTCCAATATAGTTGGAATATTTGTAAGAAACAATTTTAAAGGATCCTGCCCGAAAATTGTAAATGCTGTGGGTTGCGAACTAGCTGAATTAAAACTGGTATTTGTCTCAACTGTAGCTGTGGCTATATAAGTTCCTGCTGCTGTAGGCAAGGTGGCGCTTGGTCCATAAGTTGTTGTTCCAGTTCCCTCGTAACTAAAAGTGTAGCTTGTACTTGTACCGTTATTCGATGCCTCAAATGGTCCTTGAGGTGAACCATTATACATATAAGTTCTAACTGGAGTAACGGTTACAATAGGATTAACTTTAGTCTTACTAATAACTTCGGAAGCTCCTGCATAACATTTATTTCCTATAAATAAACGGGGATTACCATTCTGATCTGTACTAATATTCAGTGCTTTCAGGTATTGAGCATCACCATAATCTATTGCCTGAGAATTTATTAGCAGTGGATAAGTTTTACTTGTTTCATCATAAGGTGCAAGTTTCGCCCTCAAGTCGGAAGCCGTTGAGCTCAAAGTCAAATAGTTAAACATGTTTTCTCCGGGAAAACACTCAGCTGGCACAGCAACATTTGCATTTCGCCCAATCAATGAATTATTTATCATCAGGGTTGATGAAGTGGCTGCTAATGTAGAAATACTTAAATCGCTGTATGGGGTACCGGTTTGTGTGGAATAATTACCCTCAATAATTGAATTTTTAATGTTCACCTTACCAGCAAATTGAACAGTTCCATTGGATTGAGTAGTGTAGATTCTTACACCTGCACAATGATTTACACTACCTGCAGTTGTATTTTCAGTAACTGTACAATTTACGATATTCACTTGTGCTGAAGCCGGTCCCAAGTACATATAAATTGTTCCACCATCAACAGCGGCATTTACTTTGTTTTTAGCAACTGTGCAATTAATCAATGATAAGTTGATATTTTCTTTTGTTGTTCGAAAGAAAATGGCCGAACCACCTAATGTGCCTGTAGTTGTATTCGAAATAAAAGCGCAACCCTGAAAGTTTAGTGAAATACCTGCTGCAGTTGCATCGTTAATATATACTGCTGCCGATTTCATAGATGTATTGTTTGAAAAAACACAATTTTTAAAAGTAAGCCCCGCCGTAGTGTTAACCATTATAGCACTACCAATATTAGTTGTATTTCCTGATGTAAAATTTGAATCAAATATAAGATTCTCACCATTTACAACTGAACCCGATATGTATAATGCTCCTCCACCGCCAACTGTAGTTGCATT
>CAYXQZ010000352.1:0-2738 GCA_964466415.1 uncultured Paludibacter sp. | reverse complement strand
ATGGCTATTAAATGTACTCGTTGCATGGTTTGTGAATTGATTTTTTTTCGTATTTCTGAGGTCAAACTTTTGCGAATGACAAAAGTACAAAAAAAATATCAATGAGCCTATTCCGAATTTTTTTAGCTCACTAAATAAGAGATAAAGAAATATTTCTGCAAATAATTATTAAACATTGTTGTTATATGAAATAATTATCGTATTTTTGGCGCATAATGATTTTTAACCGAAATTGCAACTGTATATTTAGCCCTATTTGTTTGATTATCAATATTATTCCAATGTCGCCATTACGGGTTTAAACGTACTGATATTGCCATTTCATAAGCATCATTGTTAACTTTAGCATGTGATATTTTATGAAATTTACGTTAATAGTATACTGAATCCATCACAAGCACATATTCATGTGCTTGTGATGGATTTTTTTTATTTCAAGTTCATTCGCTCAAAATTTTAAATTGCCATATAATTTCACCAGAAAATTAAAATATTTAAAGCGGAAGCCGAAAAGCTCAAGAGTAGGCAAACTATTAAAAAACTGATATTATGCTATTGAAATCATTACTCGCAGTAAGTGTATCATTACCATTGTTAGGCTTTTTGAGGTATACAATCGATGGTAAAAAACCAACGTATTTACTTTCGCCTGAGACTTACACTAATAATTGGCTAAAAGACAATACGTGGGCTTCCCGATTTTCAGTTCTATTTGTATTATTTGTTTTTCTCTATAACCTTTTTGCATGGGCAGTATGGGGTTTGAGCTCTGTTATTGAATTTGTTGGGTTTATTTTTAAACAAATTTGGTGGTTGTTACTTTGGATTTGGAATGAAGTTTTGCAACCAACTGTTTTTACTTTTATCAAGCTGATATGGCACTATACTATAGTCATGATATGGAAGTTTTTCCGCTTTTCTATATCACTGGTATCAGATTCATTCAATCTTCAACATCTCTTATTCGTATTTATAAAATTATTACTTTTAGGAGCAGTTGTCGGCTTTTTATTACTGGCAAATCTGTTTTTTCCCAATGCAATATTACTGGCTATAAGTTCAATTATAGTTTTTTTCTTCCTTCAATATACGGTATTTACTACAATTGCACATTTGAAAGGAGAGTATTACGATACTTATGAGATTTTCCAAAATATAAAAATTGTAGGTTTGTGGGTACTGATATCGGTAGTTACAACACTGATTTTAGCACTTTTAAAATACTATTCAAATATCTATATACTAAATGGTTTAAGTGTTACATTCGTGCAAATATTGATTCCGGCAACATTGGTTTTTAGTTTTGCAGTAGTGATGTCAACCTTATATTTGCCGGCATTTATTAAAGAGTATAATGATGATGTTCAAATTCAGGATTTTTTAAAAGCCATTTTCAATCGATTACCAAAACTTATTTTTGGTCAACCCTTACAACTCATTGGTATCTTTATTGTAAGCATAATTCCAATTCTACTTGGACTGATGTTAAATTTTGGAATGAAGCAGGTTACGGGCAAAGATGTTCAAAAATGGTCGTCTGAAATTGCTTTGATTGGTGAGCATTTACCAATGCGAAAGAGCAATAATGAAGCTATTGAAAATAAGACTAAGCTACAAAAATTATTTTTGGCAAATAAACAATCGTTGACAGTAAAGTATGATAAAGCCATCGAAGATGCACAAAAAGCTGTCAGCAATGCAACGCAACTCAAAGCGAATATCCCAGCAGATCAAATTCACACTTTTGTTGGCGATGCTTTTGTAGGAGAAGAGCAATCTTTTACTGTCCCTCAACTACCTGGATGTGCATTTTACGAATGGGAGATTAGAAGCATTACTGACAATCAGCTCATTAATAAATATTTAATTCAATCGAATGAACAAAGTAATAATCAGTCATATGGTTTCTATCATCAATGGTCTAAAGCTGGAAATTACAAAATCACTCTCGTGCCACGCAATCCTTGTGGGATGTCCGAAACATTAGAAACTACTGTAAATGTAATAAGCGCTCCAAAATCGTTGCCAAGTATCCAAAAGCCAACTGGAAAAACAAATGTTTGCGCCAATAAAGAGGAACAATACACTGCTCAATCTGGCTTTAGTTCCTATACATGGACTTTGCCAGATGATGCACAAATGACAAGCAACAATGCAAATAATTCGATTATAACTGTGAAATGGGGAAATTGCTCAGGTCCTTTACGTGTAAAAGCAACAAATAAAGAAGGTGTTGAAACTAACACAGTAGGCATATATGTTACAGTTAATTCGGTACCCGGACAGTCTGTTCGAAAAATGAATGATGTGCCCGATGAAATTGTTCGGCAATTTGTACCGGTACATCCACCTTATTTTATTTCACGCGAAATTGCTGATGATTCTATTGCATCCAGAAATGAAATGCTTGAATATCAGAAGTCAAACAAAATAAATGCACTAAAAGTTATTGACAATCAGTTGAATAATATCGATGCGTCAATACGTGATTTGACAAAAGACTCTGCAGACCAAATTAAAATGCTTATTTCGGAATTACTGGCAATGATTGGATTAATAATATTGTTTGCACTTACGTTATGTAGTATATGGATATATTTTGTTACCTATCATTATGAATTGTTTGGTTTTGAACAAGATGGAAAGCATTACTACATTGAACTTCATGATAATTTGAAATCTAAAAACCCCAATCAACCTCTATTAGGAATTTTTGTAATGATTGTTTTTTTAGTAAT
>CAYXQZ010000351.1:0-2744 GCA_964466415.1 uncultured Paludibacter sp. | reverse complement strand
GACAGTGAGCGAGTTAATCGCTCACTTCCTGCTTGAAATCAAATACCGTATATATTCTATGTGAGTTTATATCTCATATTTGAATTTTGAAATAAATCATATTACTTGCTGAACCATTTTCAACCAAGTTTATACTTTTAAGGATTTAGCGAATAATACATTTTAAAGTTTCAACACCTGATAAAGTTAAAAGTTGAATAAAATAAACTCCCTTGTAATTATTATCAGGGTTAAATACCGAAGTATAATTGCCGGGGTGCAAGTATCTGTTTTCAAGCACAATAACCTCTTTCCCTGTACTATCGTACACCTTAAGTAATACATTTCCAGCTTTGTTTATTCGAAATGGTATTACAGATGATGTTTTAAATGGATTAGGATAATTTTGTCCTAAACATTTGTTTTGGGGAATACTACTTTTTATTTGATCAAGTGAAGTTTGCATTTGCAAAAGTGGGCGTTTTTCAACTCCATTGGTAGTTCCTACCCAAAGTTCATTGTCGAAAATGGTAATAGCATAGATATTTGTATTCCACAAACCGTCGCTAACATTTAACCAACTTGCATCAAAATCAGTCATAACAAATACACCATTATAGTTAGCTGCAAACAAATTGTTGTCGGAAACTGCAAAAGCCCTCACTACTTTGTTAACCAATCCATTATTCAAAGCAGACCAGCTGGCTCCGTTATCTGTTGAAGTTAAAATACCACTACTATTTGCACTTATTATTCTTGAACCCATTACAACAAGTGCATCGGTTGTAATTGTTGACAATCCATTTTTCAACTCTGACCAGCTTGCTCCGTTATTTTCAGAGACAAATAGACCCTTGTTAGTCCCAACCAATAAGTTAGTACCCTTTAAGGCAAACGATCTAGCTGAGGTACTTGTTGGGATTCCAGTATTGGCAGCAGCCCAGTTTGTACCGTTATTTTCCGATTTGAAAACTCCCCCGCCATTTGTTCCAACAAAAAGCGTTGTTCCATTTACAAAAAACGTCTTAATATCCAGGGTTGTTAGCGACGAATTTACGGCATTCCAGTTATTCCCATTATCCGACGAAATAAACACACCACCACCTGTTCCGGCAAAAATATACGACCCAGAACTAAACAAAGCTCTGACATTTGTATTTGTCAACCAGGTGTTAATCTGCAGCCAGTTATCACCTTTGTTCGAGGAGCGAAAAACGCCATACCATTCGTTGCCAGCAAAAATAGAATTGCCTGAAACAGTTAATGCTTGAACCCATGATTTTGTGAGTTTTCGGTTCACTGCCGACCAGTTTGTGCCATTATTGGTTGAGGCAAACAATCCTGAACCTGTAACCGAAGCAAAAACGGTAGTAGCATTTGCAGCTAAACTATATACTGTTTTTGGTAGAGCTTCGTTGTTAGAATTGGTTAAACCTGCATTTGAAACTTTCCAACTTGCACCATTATTAATTGATACCCAAATTCCGTTTACGCCGCCCGCATAAACGTAATTTCCCGAAACAGTTAAGGCATTAATGTAATTTGATTGGTTAGCATTTTCAATTGTTGTTAATTGCCACGATGCACCATTACTTGACGAACGATATATGCCTTTTGAACCTCCGTTTGCAGCAATTAAATATTCACCCAAAACGGCAAGGGCAGAAACAGAATAGCCGGTAGGTAATCCTGTATTTGTTTCAGTCCAATTACTGCCATTATCGGTGGAAATATACATCCCTGTATTTGTTCCTGCAAAAATTCCGTTTTGTTTTGCTGCAAGCGCATAAACACCTGTATTGGGAGGCAAACCAGTATTTACAGCAGCCCAAGTATTTCCATTATTTGTTGATATAAACACACCTTTATCCGAAGATCCGGCAAAAAGATTTGAACCTGATGCAACAAACGATTTTACGCGTGTATTTATTGGCAAGCCCGAATTTATGGCATTCCATGTTGCGCCATTATCGGTTGTGCGGTAAATACCATAAGCAGTATCGGCAAAAATACTTCCGTTAAAAGCGTACATTGTCAATACCTGTGCATTAACCGGAAGTCCGTTATTCACGGGTATCCAACTCATTCCATTATTGGTCGAAAGAAAGATGCCATTTTCAGATGTACCAGCAAAAATATTATCACCATTAATTGCGATACTACGTACTTCGCCTCCAAAGATGCCATTTGTTTGAAGCCATTGAGCTTGAACTGAACCTTTAATTAACAGCATGAAAATAAACACATAAAGATAGATTGAAGTTTTCATTTTAATTTGATTTTAAAGTATGATAAACATGTTTTTCAACTTGATAAAAATCTAAATGTCGGCATTGTTACACAATATGTCGGTTTGGATTTTTTCGTTAGGAAACGAAAAAGGAGAGATATTAGAGCAGGTGGTCGGCCTAAAAGTACCGATAAGTGGACAAAAGCTAAGAACCAAAGGTAAAATAAGCAAATTTAATTACCTGAAAGTCAGCTAAAGTGCAGCAAAGATATGTATTTAATTCGATTAATATCAATAATTTTCAAATTAATCAATAAATGAATTATAATTGAAAAAAAAAATGAATAATAGCACTGACCTCGCTTTTCGTAGTACAAATTCTCGCAACTAGCACACTTCAAAGCTTCCTAAAAAATCCTGCGGTGAAAAAATAAATTATTCGCCGGATTATTATGGGAATTAATTTGTAAATTTCTATATTACGAATAAGTTTTTTACCTTTGTAGCACATAATGACAAATCAATTATAAACACA
>CAYXQZ010000350.1:0-2757 GCA_964466415.1 uncultured Paludibacter sp. | reverse complement strand
CGGCTAATAATTGTTTTAAGCTTTGAGGCTCTTCCACAATTTTGCCACCAACTTTAACAAGGGTAAGTTTATTCATATTTTAACCACTAAGGCACTAAGAACACATAAACACACTAAAGTTTTTTGATTATTCAGTCTTCTAAGTACAATTTTATTTATTTAATTAATTTCTAAAATACACGCTTTTAATCAGCTCCGTAGCATGCATATTAATATGCTTATTGAGAATTTTTTGTTCGCTTTTTTCTAACTTAGCATAATTTCCGGAATGTTCTTTCAAAAAATCGTCTAAAATATCTTTACTAAACAAACCAATCAGTTTACCTGTATCTTTTGGTACCGAAATTTGACCAATTTTGCTTACTACATTGTTCAGTCGGTTATCGGTGATATAATTTTCTACTTCTGCCAACATCATATTAAGCACTTCACTGTAAGTAACTTCGACCAACAACTTGGGTTGACGCTTTTTCACCGATTTTTTTTCGGCAAACCGGCTGTTTTTATTTTTTAGCAACACACGCGAACCATTGTGGAAATAAAGTACTTCTACCGGACGAATCACTACGCCTTCGCACACATTATCGTCAATCGGTGGTAAGCCCAACCAGGCTGAAATCAAACTCGGAAACTCGTTGGGGTACTGTAAACAAGCATCCAAATTGTCTCTAAACAATGTTTTGGCATGTAAAAAATCAAATTTTTCGAAAAATAAATTCGTTTCACCGACCGAAAAATAACGACCATATTCTGCAACCTGAACATATAAATCGAAAGCATAAAATTCATGATTTGGGCAATAATACACCCCTTTTTGAATGACAGTAACACGCGAATCGTTTTTCACGTCGGGGTGCGGATAGGTGCCTCCAAAAATTTCGCCATACACGATAATGGTTATTGTATCAGGATATTTTTGCTTAACAGCTAAAAATAACGACAAAACCTTTGGTGTATATCGTTCTAACAACTCTTCGTAATCGTAGAATTTTTCGCCCACTTCAATCAACCCTGTACGCTTTCCAACATTTACCGTTTCGCCATTGCTTATAAAGCAAAAATTAGCACCATGCACTTTTTCCTGCACTACAAATTGCATATCATCAGGCACTTCGGCTCTAACTTTTTCCAAAAAATCTTTATCGAAAGTATTTTCGATAGAATTGTATTTTTTAAAATTCATACTGTTGGTTTTATGCAAAAAAAACTAAACAACTACAAAATACTGTGTATAGCTTCTCTTATTATTCTATCTTATCTTTTGTGAAACCATGTTCTTTCAAATCTTCCGAAAGCCTTTCGTGAAAATCATCCTCGCCATCATCTCCTGATAGAAGCCAATCTATTCGTTGTGTGTATATTTGTGCTTTCTTGAGATACTCTATACCTTTTCGAAGCTCATCAAGCGTTTCAGCACTGTAATTATTCGGTGTGAACCAATCTGCCGGACGAGGTTCAGCATTATTATTTCTAATTTCTTGATTTATTTCATCAATAATTTCTGAGAAACGATACTGTAAATAATCAAATCTTCCTCCTGACATAATATTAAAATTTTACGTTATTAATTTGTGATTCCTGGTTATTCAATAATGCCGATATTCAGCAACTCCAACATTTTTTGAACTTCGGTATTCATTTTCGAAAATGCAAACCATTTCTTGCCTAAATCCTTTAGTGATGCTCCAATATGATAGAGTTTTGTATTATCAATAATTAAAAATCGATCGTGAGCAGCTTTTAACTCAAATAGCTCAATTGGTGGATATTGAGCATTGTGTTTTTGTACGTCTAACAATAGTTGCTTGCTGATGTTTTTGGTATAAAAGCTTGCTTTTACGCCGGCATTTCGCTTGGTGAATAAAGTCAAAACAGTATCATCGAGATAATTATCAACAAGTATAATTGACTTTTGTGCAGAACGAATTTTGTCAGCAACAAAACTGTATGCATCGAATATTTGACCTTCGTAAAAAATTCCCTTATCAGGTTCCGGATTTTTACTTTCGAGAGCTGCGAAAAGCTTATCAAATTTTCTATCTGCGTCAAGTTGTTTTAATTCAATTTTATCCAAACGTTGATATAAACCAGCGTTGTGGGCAAGAACTTTTCGCATTTCTACAAAAGCATCCATAATTTGCAAACTCACTCTCACAGCAGTTTCACTTCGAAGCACAGCTGAAAGCATTGCTACGCCTTGCTCTGTAAAGACATAGGGCAAGTATTTTCTATGTTTTCCTCTGTTATTTTCTAAAGTGGAATTATGCAGTTTTAAAGTTTCACCGAGTTTTAAGGTGCCAAATTGGTACCTTAAAGAATCCCATTCTTCTTCAGAAAGTTGAAACATGTATTTTTCAGGAAATCGGTCTTCATTTCTTTTTACAGATCTGTTAATTTGCTTCGTTTCCACACCATACATCTCTGCCAAATGACTATCTATCATTACCTGCATGCCACGAACCGTGAAAATTCGATTTTCAATTTCTAAAGTTGATGTTTTAGGGCTATTGCTGATTAAATCATTCATATCAAAATAAAGCTTAAGTTACTGGTTGCAAACAATCAAATTAATTTAAAACTTTATCAATGCATGAATATCTTTTGCTCCCTTTAAGCGTTCACGGCCATTTAGAAATTCTAACTCAATCAAAAAGCTGACATACACGTCGCTGTGTGAAAACTCGGTAAGCAATTTTAATGCAGCACTAGCACTTCCACCAGTTGCAAGTAAGTCATCATGAAGTAAAACCACATCTT
>CAYXQZ010000349.1:0-2763 GCA_964466415.1 uncultured Paludibacter sp. | reverse complement strand
AAGCCATGCTAAAACGGAACCAGTCCTTCATTTTTTTACCATAAACCACTTGTTCAGCATCGTAATAACGAAATGCTAATGGGTTTTTACTTTCTTTACCCTCGAAATTGATTTTTTCCACTGATGGGAAATACACTTTTGTTGCCATAGATAATTAGCCCCCGCACCCCGAAGGGGGCTTTTGGGCGGTATTTTAATTGATTATTTATTTTTTTTGTTTTTTATTTATAAACTATCCTACTTCCTCTTTAGGGTTAGGGGGTTTTATTTTACACTAAATATTGTAGAAATAGGAATTGCTGCTCCTAATTTTTTGGAAAGTTCAGAGGGCGTGCTTCCAGCTACATAAACTCTAAAATCGCCCGGCTCAATCACTTTATTGCCATTTTCAGTTACAAGTTCCATCATTTGAGGGGTTATATCGAAAGTCACTACTTTGGATTCACCAGCGGCGAGTTTTATCCGTTTCATACTTTTAAGTGAGTAAATTGGTGCAGGTACACTCGTTTTTAAATCGGTAATGTAAAGTTGCACAACTTCTTCTCCACTTGCTTTTCCAGCATTTGTTACAGTTGCTGATACTTTTACAGATTGACCTCTTTTGACTTTAACTTTGTCAGTTTTAATATTGTTATAAGTATATGAAGTATAACTCAATCCAAACCCAAAAGGATAAAGTGGTTCATCGGTCATATAACGATAGGTTCGTCCTTTCATGCTGTAGTCTTCGAAAGTTGGCAACTGATTTACAGATTTAGGAAATGTTATACTCAAACGACCTGATGGATTGATGTCGCCGAAAATTGCATCTGCCACTGCACGACCACCTTCTTGTCCCGGATACCAAGCAAAAAGAATCACATCGGCAATTTCAGAAAGTTCGGGTGTACATATCGGACTTCCCCCTGTTAATACAAGTATTATGGGTTTCTTACATTCTTTTTTCAATTCACGCAAATAGTCAAGCTGATTTTGTGGCAAGTTTAAATCCAAACGATCACCACGGGTTGTGGAAGCGGTTGATTCGCCCTCTTCTCCTTCATAAATCCCCGAAATTCCAAAAACGGCAACCACCGCATCGGCAGAAGACGCTTCGCCAATTGAATAATTCATGGTGTTTTTGTTGGCTGCACTTGGTTCAACTCCCTGTCTGTAATTTACTGAAGTACCAGCGCTTACTTTGCCAACTATGGCTTGCATAACGGTAGTAAGCCTATCGCTTACTCCATTATAATTACCGAGCAATACATCCTGATTTGCGGCAAACGGACCCACAACATAAAGCGATTTCATATCTTTTTTAAGAGGCAGAATTCCTTTGTTATTTTGTAATAATACCAATGATTTGGCTGCAGCTTCGTAAGCTAAATCAATGTGTTTCTGATTTCCAATCACATCTGCTTTAATTTTTGAATATGGATTTTTGTTTTGTGGGTCGAATAACCCAAGCCTGAATCTGGTTCGGAGCAATTGGCTTAGTGCCTCGTCGACTTCCTTTTCTGTAATTAAACCTCGTTTTACAGCTTCAGGAAGGCTCTTAAACTCGTCTCCACAATTCAAATTTACACCGCTTTTAATTGCCAACGCACATGCTTCGGCAGCATCTTTAGTAGCTCCGTGATATTTGTAAAAATTCTGAATAGCGAAGCAATCAGTAGTTACATAACCGGTAAATCCCCATTGATTTCGCAATAAATCATTCAATAGATAGGAACTTCCACAGCATGGTTTGCCAAAAGTGCGGTTGTAAGCACACATCACACTTTCTACTTTTCCCTCTTTTACAAGCGTTTCGAAAGCAGGAACATAGGTTTCCATAAAATCTTTCATCGGAGGTTCGGCATCAAACGAATGACGCAATGCCTCTGGTCCTGAATGAACGACATAATGTTTGGCACAAGCTGCTGTCTTAAGAAAATTAGGATCGTTTCCCTGCATACCTTTTACATAAGCTAAGCCCATTCTTGATGTCAAATAGGGATCCTCACCGTAGGTTTCCTGACCTCTTCCCCAACGTGGATCTCTGAATATATTGACATTTGGCGCATAAAAAGTAATTCCTGAATACTGTCCGTAATTCTCTAAACTTTGAGCTAAATTGTATTTTGCCCATGCTTCATCCGATATAGCTTCACCAATTCTGAAAAGCAAGTCTTCATCAAAAGTAGCCGCCAATCCAATATTTTGCGGAAAAACTGTTGCTCTACCTGTACGTGCAACGCCATGCAATGCCTCATTCCACCAACTGTAAGGAACTATACCCAATCGTTCTACAGCAGGAGCATTGTGCAGCATTTGCATTGCTTTTTCTTCAAGTGTCAATCGAGATACTAAATCAGTTACACGCTCATTAGTTGTTTTATTTGTGTCCTGAAAAGGAAAATTGATTTGTGCCTGCAAGTAGCTTGTACTGTAAGTAAAAAGAAAACCGATTAAGAAAATTGTTATTTTATTCATTTTGCTCAATTTAATTTTTTAAATAAACTTCAACCATTTAGTATACGCCACTTTCGTAGCTGCCATATCTTTATTTTCAGGTGTAATAACCTGAATCTTTTTCAATGTTGCAAAAGCTTCTTCGGCATTTTTGTAAATTCCTGCTCCAATTCCTGCTCCACGTGCTGCACCAACTGAACCATCGGTATTGTAAAGTTCAATGGTTGCTCCGGTGATATTTGCCAAAGTCTGACGGAAAATAGGCGAGAGGAACAGGTTGGCATGTCCGGCACGAATGGTTTTGGTTTCAATTCCCATATCATTCAT
>CAYXQZ010000348.1:0-2807 GCA_964466415.1 uncultured Paludibacter sp. | reverse complement strand
GGAACGCCTTTAGCCAATGTAATGGTGGTGGCGAAAGTATGTCTCGCTAAGTGAAACGTCAGTTCTTTATCAATTTCACATATATCACCTATTTCCTTTAAATATGAATTCATTTTCTGATTGCTCAAAATCGGAAGCAATTGATTGTTGGATGATTTTCCTTTGTACTTATCCAGAATCATTTTAGGAACATCCAATAAGAGTATGTTGGATTCAACTTTTGTCTTTTGACGCTTGGTCATAATCCATAAGTTTCCATCAAAAGAAGTACGAACATTCTTCTCTGTAAGATTTTTCACATCAATATATGCAAGTCCCGTGAAACAAGAAAATATAAAAATATCACGAACTAATTCTAACCGTTTTATTGAAAATTGCTTTTTCAATATCTTTTCTACATTTTCTTGGGTAAGGTAACCTCGATCCACCTTTGCTAAATGAATCTTGTAATTAGCATAAGGATCTATGGTGATTAGTCCATTATTTCTAGCAATAAGGATTATACGTTTAAGAAGTTGCAGAAACTTTGCCGTAGTATTAACACCACAACCACCTTCAGTTAACAGATAAATCTCAAAATCACACAAGAATATATGCTTAATCTCTTTAAGTGAAATGTCTGTTATCTGATATTTGAATTGAATAAATTTTTGAAGATGCTTACGAGTTACTTCATATTTTTGAAAAGTTCCGGCGGATTTGCTTACACCGACAAGCTTCAAAACATCTTCATTATGCTTCTGAAAAAGGCTTAAAAGGGTTTCATGATTCTCGCTAATCCCTAAAAACTCATTTTTCACTTTTTCAGCCGTAACATAATTGTCTTTCCGTTGAAGTTCGTGATAAATGGCATGAAGGGAAGCCTTTATTTCATTCAGTTGAGCATTGTGCTGCTTACTATCAGATGCATGTCCAATAACTTTACCCGTTTTTACACTCCAGTTGTTAGGCTGGATTTCTAACTTGGTATTGAATTGCGCAATAATACCATCAACAGTGACGCGGGTAATAATTGGCATTCTACCATCTTTTCTAATCGCATTCCTTTTCAAGTAAAAAAGGACCTTAAATGTACTCTTCATAATTTCATTTTTTTAATCGTTACAAAACTAGTTTATTGATTGAAAATGAAATAATTACAGCCAAGCAAAAAAACGTCAATTCTATGCCAAAAGAATACTTTCTGTGACCTATTTTTGATTTTCAAAAAAGGTCACGAATTAGTCCTAAAAGTCTGTCCATTTATGGCTAAATTTTGTCTTGTATAACAACAAAACGACAAGCTATGAAGATGAAAAAACCCTACAAAACGTTGATTTTGTAGGGTTTGTCATTTTGGTGTCGCTTTTTGGCTATACCTTTTTGCGGAAGCTACGAGATTCGAACTCGTGGTACGGTTGCCCGTACGTCAGTTTAGCAAACTGGTGGTTTCAGCCACTCACCCAAACTTCCAAAACTTCGCTTTAGCGGGTGCAAATATAGAAAGGAATTTCGGATTTTCAAAACCTAATTTCGTTTTCGGAAGAATTATTGTGATTATAACTCAACTATAAAATTGATTTTCAGAGTATTGTGTTCGTATACTTTTTAAAAGTTTTTTTATTGACTCATTTTGTGAGTGTTTTTCGTAGTTTTTTCGTATTTTTGTATAAGTCAATTTTAAAAATTATTCATTATGGCATTTAAAAAGCTATTTTCACCAAAAAAGCCTTTGTTTTGGTTGTTTACAACACTTGCTTTGTTGTTTGTTTACCTCATTTATGTGTTGTTTGCTCCCAATATTTTTAGTGATAAGGTTGAAAAAACCTATTTATGTATTCGCGATAGCAGTACATTGGAAGTGGTAGTTACAGAATTAAATAGTTCGGCTCGCGTATTTAATGTAACTGCGTTTAAGCAAGCGGCAATGTTGCTTAATTATAAAAAAATTCGTCCCGGTCGGTATGAACTGACGCAAGGAATGAATAATTTCAAGTTAATCCGAATCCTTCGTAGTGGCAGGCAAACACCTGTGAAGCTTACTTTTAATAATATCCGTACCAAAGAGCAATTGGCTGGCAGGCTTTCGAAATTGGTTATAGCCGACTCCCTTTCAATTTTAAGTTTGTTGAACGATACAGCTTTTCTTGCGCCAAATGGCTTTAATCCAGCTACATCCATTGCTAATTTTATTCCTAATACGTACGAGGTTTTTTGGGATTTGGACGCCCACGAACTTTTTGAACGCATGAACAAAGAATATAATATTTTTTGGACTGATGAACGTAAAACCAAAGCAGCGGCTATTCCACTTACTCCTGTAGAAGTTGCTACGCTTGCGTCGATTGTTGAAGAAGAAACAAATGGTAAGGCTGAGCGTCCGATGGTGGCAGGCTTGTACATTAACCGTTTGAAAACAGATATGCCACTTCAGGCCGATCCTACTCTGAAATTTGCTGTTGGCGATTTTAGTATTAAACGCCTAAAGTTGGAACATATCCTAAAAATTTCGCCTTACAATACCTATCGTAACAAAGGACTGCCTCCAGGGCCCATTCGTGTGGCTACTCAAAATGGTATTGATGCGGTTCTGAATTATGTGAAACACGATTATATTTTTATGTGTGCCAAAGAAACCTTTAATGGCGAACATAATTTTGCAGTGAATTATGCTGAACATCAGGCTAATGCCAGAAAATATCAGAAGGCTTTGGATGAGAGGAAGATACATTGATGTGGTGATGTGGTGATAAGAAATTAGATATTGGGATATTAAGATATTGGGATAGTAAGATATTGGGATAGTAAGATATTGGGATAGTAAGATA
>CAYXQZ010000347.1:0-2810 GCA_964466415.1 uncultured Paludibacter sp. | reverse complement strand
ACATCCAATTTCAGCTCTGTATTTTTAGCAATTTCTACTTTCTGTATACTTTTATCGTACGATATAAATGAAAAAATAATGTTATACGTTCCAGCAGGAACGTTTTTGATTTCATAATTACCATCAAAATCGGTAACTGTCCCGAGTGTTGTACCCTGTAATAAAATATTGCAACCAATTACACTCTCGCCGTTATCGGCATCGGTTACTACTCCCTTAATAAAATTTTGTGAAAAAAGCAGCACACTTAACTGCATGAATACCAATGTTGTAAAAATTCTTTGAACCACGATGTTTTTAATTTGAAATTATGCTCCAAAATTATCTCTCTGTGATTAAATACGTGTTAAGGAAATGTGAAGTTGGTGTGAATAGAAAGTTGCATATAAATTTCATTCACATTTCAAACCTATTACGGTTAAAAATTATAGCTCGAATGTTCATCAACCAACATCATTTAGCTTTGTAACATCTATTAAATTTAACAACACAGTATCTTTCAACGCGCTTTTAGTACTATATTTGCATACCGACATTAAACTATATTATTCACTTAAAAAAAAACACATCATGAATAAACTAATCAAAATAATTGCCGTATTTTTTGTATTTACAAATTTGTATTCACAAAAAAGTCCAATCGTTCAAAGCGATGGTTTATTTTTCACCGATGCTACTCAAACTAAACTTTATTCAGGTGAGTTAAAAGAGTTTTTTGAAAATGGTGCTTTGAAGTTGGAGATGAACATTAAAGAAGGAAAACCGCAAGGAGCATACATTGTATATTTTCCCAATGGAAAACCAAACGAAGTACGTGCCTATCGAAATGGAGAGTTTCATGGTACATGGCGCACATACAACGAAGCAGGTATGTTAATTGCTGAGGCTGAATACCGCAACAATCAAAAACACGGTTCTTGGCATGTATGGGACGATTCTGGTATTATGCGTTACGAAATGCAATACGAAAAAGGTAAAAAAGCAGGAATGTGGTATATGTGGGACGAAAAAGGTAAGCTTATCTCAGAAAAAAAATATTGATAAATCGGGTCTCACCAACGGGGTGTCACGATTCATCAACGGGTATTCAAGATTCACCTACAGGGAACCACGATTCAAAAATAACAATTCTATATGCTTTTTGTAACAACTTCTTCATGATAATGTATAATGTTTGTAACACAAATGCAACACAAATGATGTTACTTTGTATCGTAAACAAGAAGTAAAAAAAATAAAAACATACAGTCATGAAAAAGTTATTTTCAATCGTTTTAGTATCAGTAGCAATTTTTTCGTTGTCGGCAAAAGGTGTAGCATCACCAGAAGCTAAAGCAGCAGTAGTTTCCGAAGTTGTATCTTCAGTTAAATTGAATGGAATTATCTTCGACAAAGACACTAAAGAGAGCCTTGCAGGTGCTGTAATCACATTAAACGGTCAAAAAATCTATTCCGATTTGGATGGCAAATTCGACCTTAGCAATGTTTCAGGTAAAGTTCAATTGAAAGTAAGCTTAATTTCGTACGAAGAAAAAACAATCGAATTTGACTCAAGCAATAATTCTACATTAAAAATTGAATTGAATCAACGCTAAGTTTTCAATTTTAACTATATAAAAAACGCCTTCTGAAAATTTCAGAAGGCGTTTTTTATTAAATTTGAGATACTGAATCTATTCGGCTAAGAAAATATAACGTGCCAAAACAAGCACAAAAAGCAAGTACATCATCCAATGCACTTTTTTGGCTTTGCCAGTTACAACTTTGAGTAGCGTATAAGCAATAATACCACCACAAATACCTTCGGCAATGCTGTATGTAAGCGGCATTAGGATAAAAGTGATAAACGCTGGAAATCCTTCCGTAAAATCGTTGAAGTCGATATCAACAATTGACGAAACCATTAAAACACCTACAATAATTAGTGCAGGAGCAGTGGCAGCTGTCGGAATTATTAATGCAAGTGGAGCTAAAACCAATGCAACAAGAAACAACAAACCAGTTGTAACGGCAGTTAAACCAGTACGACCACCTTCGCCTATTCCGGCTGCACTCTCAACATAAGCTGTAATTGTACTGGTGCCCATTAATGCACCAAACGAAACGCCAAAAGCATCTACCAGCATGGCTTTACCAATTTTTGGTGAATTTCCATTTTTATCAACTAACCCCGCCTTACCTGCTGTACCTACCAGCGTACCGAAAGTATCGAATAACTCGACAAAGGTAAATGTGAACACCACTGTCCAAATACCCATATTGAGGGCACCTTTAATATCCAACGCACCAACGGCAAGATTACTAAAATCGGGTAAACTTATAGCACTGAAATTTTCAGGAATTACAGTTACACCCATTGGGATGCCAATTAAAGTAGCCGCAACTATACCAATTAATAAAGAACCCTTTACGCGAAGAGCCATTAAAATTGCAGTAATTCCCAATCCTACAAGCGTAAGAACCATTGCCGGATTGCTAAAACTTCCCATACCAATATTCCATTCGAAGAATTTTAATGTGGTTGGGCCGGCAGCCTTATTCAGAGCCTCCAAAGTTGGAGGAATAACATTTGCCGAAACTACCATAAGTTCCGAAAGTTTAAAACCGATAATGGTAATAAATAAACCGATACCAACCGTAATGGCTTTTTTTAACGAATTAGGAACAGCCACCACTAAAATTTGACGAACTTTGGTAACAGTAAGTAATATAAAAATAAGTCCTGAAATAAACACAGCACCCAAAGCCACCCGCCAAGGCATACCAACACCCGCCAAGGCAACAGTTGCAAAAAGTGCATTCAATCCCAT
>CAYXQZ010000346.1:0-2812 GCA_964466415.1 uncultured Paludibacter sp. | reverse complement strand
ACGAACCCAAACCGAGGCGTATCTCGCCTTTTTTCAAATCACTCCGAATAAATTCGGTTTTTTGAACTTTATCCAAATTCGCTTTTCCTGTAAAATCTTCCAGCACATTTTCAACTTCACTTTGGCTCACTTTGCCGTAAGTTACATCATCAATTTGAACCACAGGAGCCAACGTACAGCAACCCAAACAAGCTACTTCTTCGAGTGTATAAAGTCCTTCAGCGTCCGTATCTTCACCATTATCCAATTTCAAATGGCGTTTGAAAGCATCAAAAACCTGCATAGCACCTTTTACGTGGCAAGCCGTACCTACACATACTTTTATGGTGTGTTTTCCGGCAGGTTTATGTCGGAATTGTGAGTAAAAAGTAGAAACTCCGGTTATCTGCGATTGCGTGATGTCGGTCATTTCGCACACTTTTTCTAATGCTTCCACGGGCAAATAATTATATTCCGCCTGTATTGCCTGAAGTATTGGAATAAGCTTGTCGCGCCCTGTTCCGGTTTCTGCAACTATTTTTTCTACAATATGTTGGGTGTTTTCAATCATTATTTCCCTATACAATATAAATTTTTTTGTCCGCGAATATACATAGCTCCATCGGCAAAGGCAGGTGTGCAATCCGACTTTTCGCCTAATGCAGGCTGGCCGATCAATTTAAACTCGCGTGCAGCTTCCACAATTACTGTTGTTCCGATGCGGTCGATGCAATACAGTTTACCATCGGCAATTACAGGTGAACCGTAAAAGCCATTATCGAACTCGTGATGCCAAAGCACAGCGCCATCTTTTTGATTGAAACAAGCCAAATCGCCGTACGAAGTAGAGAAAAATACCATATCTTTATATGCTACGGGACTAGATACATCGGGCAGATAATCAAAGCCTTCCCATACTATTTTGCCATCTTTTATCCCCACCATTTTGGCATATTCGTTGGCTGCAAATACCATCCCGCCACCGTAAGCCGTAGAACTTCCAATTTCGCCGGTCAGGCATTCCACTTTCCACTTTTCTTTACCAGTTTCAGCATTGTAAGCGGCAATGTAAGGCAAATTATTTACAATAATCTCGGCACTATTTCCTTTTGGTACAATTACGGGCGAAGTCCACGAAATTTTTCCTGAACGGACGGTTTTCCAAACTTCTTCGCCAGTCTGAGTTGAAAAGGCGAATAATTTACAGGATTTATTATCGTCGTATTGAATAATCAATTTATCCTTGTAGAATTGGAGGGATGATGAATGCCCGTAATGGTTGTCGGGAACGCCCAGATTTTTAGCCCAAACCTGCTCTCCGGCATTATCAACGGCTATTAAATCGCCATTTGAGAACAATGCATACACGCGTTTTCCATCGGTTGTGAGCCCTGCAGCTGAGTGTCCGGTATCGTTGGTGACTTTTGGCGATTTAGCAGGACTTCCGGCAATTCCTTTTACATCTACAGTCCACAATAAATTGCCATTCAGTCGGTTGTAGCAAAATACTTTTCGGGTTTTTTCATTTGCGCCAGCAATAAATAAGTTATTTCCCCACACAACAGGTGAATTTAGTCCGGGAAGTGGAATGGATTTTTTCCATTTAATATTTTTACCCGATGTGCCATCCCACTCGGTTGGTAATTTCGTTTTGTAACTTATACCTTGCCCAAAAGGTCCACGAAATGCCGGGTGATTTTGTTTTATTTCAGCATCTGTCGGAAAATCGGCAATCGTTGTTGAATCTATTGTTGCTGTATCTTTTTGTTGAACAGTTGTATCCTGAACTGCTTTTAGGACTGTATTTTCTTCATTATTGACAGCATTTTTAACAATAATACTGAAATCAGTATAATAATCGCCTGTAGAAAACGATAAACCAAACGCCACGATAGCCAGGCCAGATACGCTGATAATGAGCCACTTTCGTTCCTTGTTTCTGTTCAACCAAAAATCTGTAGCTTTTTGCTCATTAGCGGGTGTAATGTTTTCTTTTTTAAAGTAATAACGCATTGAAAATACAAAAACCAATGCTGAAATTATTGCCAGCCATGCCCCGGTTTTAAGTTGCCATAAATAAGAGAAATAGGCTTTACGAGCCAACAAATCAACTATACGGATTTCCTCACGTAAGGTTTGTTCATCCTCTGTTGTTGTTATTTTTTTCACCAAATTATCAACAGTATTACTTTCAATAGGATGATGAATTTTTATCTGCACAAAGTTCAATATCATAAATATACTTACAATAAGAACTATAGAGCCTGAAATGATGGCAAGGTATTTTGCTGTTAATTTTTTTTGCGCTGTATTATTCATTTTTTGAACATTTATAATTGAATAAGCGATGATTTCCCGTTTTTATCGACCGGACAATATTTATAACATTTTCCACAACTAACACAATTACTTTTGTTTGGCTCATAGTCGGTACGGCGTTGTACAACTGCGTGCTGAAGTAAACTAATGCCAAAGAAAAGTCCTAACAATGCTCCTCCCAACCAGGTACCCACACAAAACTGTGATTGAATGGTAGCTGCATCGCTAAAAAGTTGCTCTGCCGGAATGCCGCTTGTATGAAATGCCTTCGATTCTTCCGAACCTGTTTTTTTGTGGTTGTCAATTTCCCATTTTATTTCTTCGGCTAAACTAACAGTTGGATGTATTGTTGATAGCTGTTTGTACATCAATGATGACATAAACCCGCCAACGAAAACAAATACTGGTAAGAGTATTAATAAGGTAATCAATCGTTTACGTCCTTTATCAGCCGATTCTGGTTTTACAATGGTTGGTTTGTCGATAGCATCAACCGGACAGGATGTTTCGCACA
>CAYXQZ010000345.1:0-2816 GCA_964466415.1 uncultured Paludibacter sp. | reverse complement strand
GTTTGCAAAGTAACAACTTTTATATCATATAATTATAACTTATATAACAACTAATGAATGTGCAATAATCATTTTTAATTTTACTTATAACTGTGGGTTTCTGTAAAAATTTATTATTTTTGCATGAAATTATCCTTATTCAATAATGAAAATTAATCATAGATACATATTAACTCTTGTTTTAGCGTGTTTATTTTTCACAGGATATTCCCGCGAAATTTACAACAGAGGCCTTCGTTTTTCTTCTTTTGAAGTTGACCAGGATAAGCGTACTGGGTTAAACTTAACTCCAAAAAACAAGCTGGAAATACCCGATGGATTCTCTATACAGTTTGATATTAAACTGAGAAGAGAGATAAACAATTTTGGCTACGTATATCGGATTATTGGAAATGATAGCATTAACATCGATTTAATCTCAAATATATCTGAACCAAATCTATTTTCTTTAGTTTCGGGTATTAAAACATTACTCCAGATTCGCAAGTCTGAATTAAATAATTTTAAAGAAGATAGCTGGTTACAAATAAATTTCACTTATAATCCGAAGAAGAAACAAATTATTTTGAGAATAAATGATTTGGTTAAATCGATCGCTTTTGAGTCAGATAAGTTTAAAAGCGTAGATGTGTATTTTGGAGAAAACAGACATGCATTATTTTTTACTACTGATGTTCCTCCAATGACCATTCGGAACATTCTGGTTTACAATGAAAAACAAGAGCTCATTCGAAACTGGAAACTTGAAAAGCACGCAACTGATAAAGTTTATGATGAATGTGTAAATCAAAAAGCAAGTTGTGTAAATCCTGTTTGGGAAATTGATAAGCATGTAAAGTGGCAACAAAAGGCTCATCTTGTTTTGCCATATTTTCAAACTCAACCTCAAATTGCCTTTGACGACGAAAACGACCGCGTGTTTATCGTGAACAGGAAATCTATTCTGATTTATAACGCCAATTCTGAACGACTTGACAAATTCAATGCAAACAAGGGTGAGGCCTATAATAGTATTGCAAATCAACTTGTTTATGATAAGAATGCTCATAAACTGGTTTCCTATTCGTTTGACAATACAAATCAAGCTAAGTTTGATTTTCAAACAAAAGAATGGTCAAATGAAAATAATAACATTGTACTCCCTCAATTTTGGCATCACAATAGATATTTGGATTTTAAAGACAGCACATTGATTATTATTGGCGGTTATGGATATCATATTTACAGTGGTGATCTAATACGATATTCGTTTAAGGATAAAAAATGGGAGAAACATGATATTTCATCACAAATACCACCTCGTTATTTAGGGAGTTTGGGATCTTTGGGTAACGGCGAATTGCTTTATTTCGGCGGCTATGGCAGTAAAACGGGTAAACAAGAGCAATACCCTCGTAATTATTACGATTTGTACAAAATTAATTCACGAACCATGAAAGTAAATAAAATGTGGGAATTAAAAACTCCTAATGAGCATTTTACAAATGGAAATTCACTGGTTATAAATAAAGAAAAGGCGGTTTTCTATAACCTTTCATATTCAAATACACGGTATTCCACAAGCATAAAATTAATGGAGCTTTCTATTAATAATCCTGAATATAAAACACTTGGAGATTCAATTCTGTATAAATTTAAAGATGTTGAATCCTATTGCGATTTGTTCTACTGTGCCAAAACATCTCAACTTTTGGCAATTACCTCAATATCAAAAAACAATTTATCAGAAATCAATATTTATTCGATAGCATATCCACCATTGCAGCAAAAAGATGTACTACAAGAGGATGAATTGGAATCGATATTGAAATGGAATTATTTATTTATTCTGACATTGTTTATTCCTTTGTATTATATCGTTAGAAGAAGGAAACTCAATTTTAATAAAGCAGATGAGCGATTAACTGAGAATATATCAAATTTTGAATACATTGTACCCGAACTTGAATTAAAGCCATCGTCAGTCAATCTGTTGGGATGTTTTCAAATTGTAGATATTGATGGAGTCAACGTTACTGGAAGTTTTAGTCCAACAATCAGTCAATTATTTGTACTAATAGTTCTATATTCGGTAAAAAATGGTCAAGGAATCTCTTCACAGGAGATTACAGATATTTTGTGGTATGATAAAGATGCAGATAGTGCACGAAATAACCGAGGTGTAAACTTCGTTAAATTAAGACTTTTACTGAAAAAGGTTGGAGATTTGGAACTCATAAGCAAAAATAGTTATTGGTCAATTCAAATAGGGAATGAAGTTTTTTGTGACTATAAGAACGTAATGTATCTGATTGGCTTAATAAAAAAACAAAAACCATTAAATTTGGAAGTTGTGCATGAATTTGTCAATATAGCTTCAAGAGGAGTTTTACTACCTAACTTTCAGGATGAATGGTTGGATGGTTTAAAGGGTGATTACACTAACTTAGTGATTGAAACACTTTCTAATCTTGCTCAAAACGTCGAAATAAGTTCTAATTTAGTATTGTTGTTGAGGATTTCAGATGCTATACTTTTGCATGATAACATTGACGAAGATGCAGCAAAACTGAAAGTTTATGCCTTGTATAAACTTGGCAAAAAAGGACAAGCTAAGCAATACTTTGATAAGTTTCTTGAAGAATATAAAGCTTTAATGGGAACTTCCTACAAGGAATCATTTGATCAGTTTCGCGAAATAAAAAAATAATAATATTCCTAGTGGGAACTTCTAAAGCCGATACTACATTTTCTTAATTATGTATTTTCCTATTGTTATATATTAATTCTGAACCTGATTCTCAATATGTGAATCGGGTTCAATTATTTATGAACTC
>CAYXQZ010000344.1:0-2817 GCA_964466415.1 uncultured Paludibacter sp. | reverse complement strand
CTGATTGTTAGTCCGAAGAATTTGCGAATTCCCAAAATATCAACAACTTAATATCAACAAACACCTATGAAAGCCTAGCAACCTAAATTTTGACTATTTTTGGAGAAAATTTGGGTTAATGCGCAAACTGTCGTTAGCATTAATAGTAAAAAAAGAAATACAATGAGTTACGATTTATACTTTTATAAGAGAAGTGAAGATAAGCTTACTGAAAAGGAGATTGCAGAGTATTTGACTAAAAACTTGACTTCAAAGAGTGACAATGATGAACAATGGTTTGTGGAGGACGAAGACACGGAAGCTTATTTTTCGATTGACTATAATTCTTTGGAATTAGATGAGGAAACAATTGAAATTTACGAAAGATTTCAAGGTTTTGAATTTACTCACTTTTCTTTCAACCTTAATTTTTTAAGAGCAGACTTTTTTGGACTTTTTGCGTTTGAATTTGTAGATAAATTTATCAAAGAACTAGATTTATTTGTTCTTAACCCTCAAACTTCTGACACTGAATTTCCATTTAAGCCAAATGGCACTGAACTATATGAAAACTGGTCGAAAATTAACGAAGTACATAGTGCTGACTTTTTTACAGAATATGAACTCGAATTTTATCCAATTGACAAGTCAAACGACTTTTATTATTATAACAGAAACAGGTCAAAATTACAAGAAAAAGTAGGAGACGAATATTTTGTTCCGAAAATCTTTCTTTTACAAAAAAAAAGTAATAGAGAAATATTTACTCTTTGTACTTGGCCAGAACATATACCGACAATTTTGCCATTGACTGATTTTTATCTGCTGACCAAAAAGTACAAAAAATTATTCAAGACAGTTGAGGAAAGTGGGATTATTAGTAAAAGTGTATTTATTGATAGGTTTGAAAGCTTTATCGACAATTACGAATTTATGAATTGTAAAATTATTCACCCAGACTTGGCGGAGAAAGTACAAGAGACATTTAACTCGACAAAATTAGAGTATAAATTGACCGACTTTGCCGAGCGAGTTCAAATTGATAAATTAGTGAATGTAAAACCAAATGAATAAAACTACTGGTGCTAATACTAAGCTTCCTGCGGTCGGCACGACTCCCAATAATTAATCGGGATCTACGATGCAGCCCCGTACCAAGCAGCTTAAAATCACTCGCTGGGCTGGGCGTTTCACGATGTCCGCCAAAAAGCAATGCTCACCGCATAGCGGCATGTAAACACTGGCTGGCATATTAGAAGTATATAGCATGTAAGTTGAACCCATTTCAGGGTTCCGGTGTTAGTGAGGAGTATTCTTGTCCACGCACCTGCCTGCGGTAGGCAGGTTTCATACGTGGTTAATCATACCTGCCTGCGGCAGACAGGTTCAACTGCTTCGCAGTTAGGTGTGAAATTTTAAATATCGTAATAGCAACCAACCCGAATGAGGTTAAATTTAACGAGCAGTAGACAACACAAACTTTATTTGAGCATGAAAAAGTAAATTTTATGAAAAAGAAAATAGAAATAAATAGTTTCGATGAGCAGTTAAACCATTGGCGTAAGGAGTTTAACAAAGAAATTCCAGAACGGGTTGGTCTGGCGTTTTATACGAACGATGCTGGTGAGGTAGAAGTTGAAGTGTATATGACAGATGAAAACATGTGGATGAGTCAGCAGGTTATGTCTCAACTTTTTGGTGTTGAGGAAAATACTATCACGTATCATATTCAGGAAATTTTTAAAAGTGCTGAATTGGAAGAAAATCCAACTACTCGAAAAATTCGAGTAGTTCGCAACGAAGGCAAACGACAGGTAAATCGTGAGATTCAATTTTACAACCTTGATATGGTTATTTCTGTAGGCTACAGGGTGAATTCCATAAAAGCAACACAATTTAGAAAGTTTGCAACAAGGATACTTCACGAATATATTCAGAAAGGCTATGTGCTTAATGATGATCGTTTTAAACAAGGGCGTAAATTTGATGATAGTTATTTCAAAGAAATGCTTGAGCGCATTCGGGATATACGTTTAAGCGAGCGTCGACTTTATCTTCAAATAACTGATATTTTTGCACTTGCTTCGGACTATGACAAAAATAGCGAGATTACAAAAGAGTTTTTTGCATTTATCCAAAACAAACTTCATTATGCAGTAGCGGGTGGAACAGCTGCTGAGATTATTCACAACCGGGTAGATGCTGCTAAAGACAATATGGGTTTAACTACTTGGGCACATTCACCCAACGGGAAAATATATAAAACCGATGTTACAATTGCAAAAAACTACTTGAACGAAGATGAAATACACAAATTGAGATTGTCTGTTTCAGCATTTTTGGATTTGGCTCAATTGCGTGCCGAAAGACAACTGCCCACTACTATGCTAGATTGGATAAACTTTATGAGTAGTTATCTCGACCTTAACGGATATCCTGTATTACAAACTCAACTCTAACAAAAACTAATCATTATGTCATTTCAAGCATACATAGACAATATCAACGCCAAGACAGGAAAGACACCTGCGGATTTTAGAAAAATAGCAGAAGAAAAGAAATTTATCGTTGACGGAAAACTAAATCCAAAAGTAAAAGCGACCGAAATAACCAATTGGCTCAAAGAAGAATTTGAATTAGGACATGGACATGCCATGGCTATTTATGCGACATTCAAAGGAAAAACCGAATGACAAGAAAAACAACGAACCGCTAATACATAGGGCTTCGTGTGGTCGACAAGACCCAAAATGAACCATAACAACAAGAAATGCAGACCGATAAGCAACACTGAAAATGGAGAAACTTCAAACAAAACTCTTATTGAAGAACAATAAA
>CAYXQZ010000343.1:0-2830 GCA_964466415.1 uncultured Paludibacter sp. | reverse complement strand
TTGCTGTTGGAGTTTGATTATCAGCTATTGTAGCTTTTGTAAATGCAAAGGTAGCATATTTCCCTGTTGAATTATTTTCTGTAAACTCTACACATACATTATAAGTACCATCGCCTACTTCATTCCCATTTATATCTTTCCCATTCCAACTGCAAGTTAATACGCCATGACTATTCAATGTTGCTCCAGTACTAGCATCAACCGTATTTCCATTTGCTGATGCCTTAAGCCAATTTGTTAGATACATTTTACGTTGAGCAGCTTTTGCCATTAATGTTTTTACAAAAGTTCCAGTACTACTTTCAATCCATATTGCTGCAACATGACTTGGTGCATACTCGCCGCTATATGAGCTTGTAGTGGCACTAACAGTTAAAGAGCCGGGTGTTTTTACTGTGTTTGAAATTGGATCTTCACCTTTACATGAAGCAAAAGTTGCAAAGATAGCCGAAATTAATACAAACATAATTTTTTTTGTGTAAAGCATAATTGATTTATTTTTTTGTGTTGATTTGTTTTAATAGAAACGTTTAAAATAATATATTGTTGTGATTCAGATCTAAATTTATTTCCTATTCATTTGATAGTTGTGTTTGTCAGCAAAGTTTCAAATGATGTAATTTATAAATTATGTTAAAAGACAGTGTTGTAGGGTAACAATATATCGATATATAAACTAAATATGTAACTTTGCACTCAATATGTTTACTTTATTATGACAAAAAAAGAAAAAATAGAACAAACAGCTCGAGATCTTTTCTGGAAACATGGTTTCAAAAAAGTGAGTATCGACGAAATTTGTAAAAAGGCAAGTGTGAGTCGAAAAACCTTTTATACTTATTTCGATAATAAAAGTGCATTGGTGATTCATATTATGAAAATAATTACCGATACAATTTTTGCTGATTCACAGGCTGTTATTGAAAAAGATAGTACGTTTGCTGAAAAAATTGAGGAACTGCTGAAAATTAAATACTTAGCTAACAAAAATTTTTCTATCGAATTTGTATCCGATTTTTTTCACCCTGATTCAGTCGAAATTTTTGAGTTTTTTCAAGAACTAACACTTAAATCGCTTGCATTTACGCGTGGTTTCTACGAACAAGCACAGCGTAATGGCGAAATGAATCCAAATCTGAATCTGGATTTTGTAATGTGGCTGATGCAGAAACAATTAGAATTAATAACGACAGATGAGGCCATTAAAATGTTTCCAGATGCCGAAACTATGACTAAGCAACTTGCGCAACTTATGATTTATGGTGTAATGCCTATAAGATAGAGCCAAGATGTTAGAACCAAGAACCAAGATGTTAGAACCAAGAGCAAAGATGTTATAATAAAGATATGAGACTAATAATTATATTTATAATTTTTATTTTGTTTTTGTTGAGTGATTTGAATGCGCAAAGCGATTCGGCAAAAGTGCATTTTAACGGTCAACTTGTTGGTTGGACTACGGCTCAATTCGAAAATCCTTTTATGTTGCAACCTGGAGCTAGGTTTGTGCCAACGCTAACGGGTAAGTTTGCTGTAAAATCAAGTTCATATTTCGATTTTGAAGCTTCGCTGAATATGAATGGAAATATTACAATCGAAGACATGAGCAAATCAACATTCACAGGCGAAATAAAACCGTATAGAGTGTGGGCTAGGTATGCAACTGATAAAATGGAAGTGCGTGCAGGTTTGCAAAAAATTAATTTTGGACAGGCAAAATTTTTTCGTCCGTTAATGTGGTTCGATGGCATGGATGTGCGTGACCCATTGCAGTTAACTGATGGAGTTTATGGAGTTTTAGGTAAATATTTTTTTGATAATAATGCTAATTTATGGCTTTGGGGCTTAATTGGAAATGAAAACCGAAAAGGTTGGGAACGTTTTGGAACAGAAAAATGGAAGCCAGAAGTAGGAGGACGCATTGAATTGCCAGTGCTCAATGGTGAATTAGCCATGACCACGCATTACCGCAAAGTTCATGCAATAAATATGCTTTCGAGTGCTTGGAACGATTATCGTTTGCTTGCCGAGAACCGAATTGGTTTGGATGGAAAATGGGATTTGGGTGTTGGTCTGTGGTTCGAAAGTTCTACAACTATAACCGAGAAGAATTGGATAATGGTTCCACGTTTTCAGGATATGTTGAATGTGGGTATTGATTATACATTGCCAGTTGGAAATGGCTTGGGAGTTACATTTGAATATTTGCGATACCATGCTGGAGATAATTTTTTTACAAAAGGAAATACGGCTAACTTAGTCGGTTCCATGTTTTCGTACCCTGTTTCTATGATGGATAATTTATCGGCTATGTTTTTTTATATTCCAAATCAAAGTGCACTTTTTAATTACGCGACATGGAATCGCAATTACGATAAATGGAGTATTTATGCCATTGGCTACTGGAATCCTGTAAATACTCAAATGCTATTATTTCAGTCAGGTAGTACTAATTTATTTGCCGGAAAAGGGGTGCAGGTGATGGTGAGTTATAATTTTTGACCTCACCCCAGCCCTCTCCAAATGGAGAGGGAGAATGCAAAAAATAAAATTTTAAGTTCAATTGAGTTTATATAAGTTAGATGGCATTGAATAATATTTTGTTAAACGCAAAGAACGCTAAGTTGCTAAGCCGCTAAGAAAAACTGCAAAGTTTTTCTCTTTGCGTACTTTGCGGATATTTGATTATACAACAATTGGCATATTTAACTTTGCGCACTTTGCGTTTATCTTTAGATTTTTTAAAAGTGTAGTAACTTTATATAATGACTATTATAATAACTTTTTAAAAGAATTTCTATGAATAACAAAGTTTTAATTAACCAAAGTT
>CAYXQZ010000342.1:0-2831 GCA_964466415.1 uncultured Paludibacter sp. | reverse complement strand
TACTTTGGTTCACCTTCAGATAAGGTCACCTGCACTTTGGTTTCAACAGTCGATGCTGAAATTAATGTTACGCCCGCTGCCCCCGTTTTAATGAACCATTTCCCTTTTAAGCTGAGTACAGAGGTAGTTGGAGTCGCTATCCATTTAAAATTAGGATCGCTGACTGGACGCAAATTAGGATTCGCTATTGCAAAGTCATAAGCAGTTGAACTAGCGGTAGACTTGCGCTCGAGTAACAATGCTTCTGTACTAATCCCTTTTACGATGTTCAATGAATCTATAACATCTGTCGCCCCTTTGAAAAAAGTGTATGCCATCATTTGTCTTGGCTTGTAATAAATGCTATGCATGGTAGAATCGGCTATAATTAGCTGATAGATGCTACCTGAATTTACATTTTGAGCAGCAGTAGCAAGTGCAGTGGCTGTAGTTCCAGGCACAACAACAAACTGATAGGATCTATTGCTCGGATTAAATCTGTGTGTTATATACGCTTTAGCAGCCATTACTGTACCTGTAGAGTCTAGTTTAGTGCTTACAGGAGAGGTTTGTGAGCCAGAATTCACAACTATAGGATCATTTCCTTCGGGAATAATATAGCCAGTACCCGTTGGAGAAATCAAGGTATTAGCACCATTCAGTGAACTTGAAAAAGTCGTAGAAACAGAATTTCCATTCACCTGCAATGCTTGTGAATTGGTAGAGATAATGCTTTGAAATAGATTGGTATTTGTATACAACTCGGCAGTGCTAGAAGAACTGATATTTGTACCGATAGCTATCAATAGCCCATCAACTGCCAAAACAGTTTTTTTAAACACTAAATTGGTTGGTGCGAATTTTATCGAAGAATACCAAGTGTCACGTTGATCAAAATCGCAGCCAAATAAACCCATATCTCCCCAGCTCAAACCCCCGGAAAAATTCTTAGATTTAGTGTATACATCCATACGGGAGTAATTATCAGAGTTAAGTGGTTTTAGGTCAGCCCAGTTGGTGTAATGAACTGTTGTGGTACCAGGCATCACATTCCAGTCCCATCCGCCCCACAAGGTAGATGGATCAGGATAACCCGATTTATCAGAACCACTGTATAAAATTTCTAATGATCCATAACTTGTATAGCGTCCAAAACAATTTTCAGTTGGGGTAATCTCAGCTCCGAAAACTGTAGAGGTCGGTGAACGCATACATGCTATCCAATTTGCTTGTCTGTATATGCCATACGAACCATAATTAAAGGCATAAAATCCATTATAATTAGCAGGGGTTGGCACTTGAAATGTTGTTTGTTGAAAAAAAGCATTATACGCAGCTGCTAATTCATTGTCTTGCGTACCAAACAAGTCAGTACCTATACTATTCAATAAATAAAAATTTCCTCGGGTCAATGGGTGACCAAATCCTAGACCTCTTCCACCCAAAGACAAGGGAATGCGCCCGTTCTTATCTATTCCTAAGTTACACGATAAAAGCATCGAAATGACAGCCTTTTTCAAATGATTATAGGAGGTCGTATCCACTTGGAAGGGGGTGCCTTTTAGATTATACATAGTCGATATAAATCGATTAAAGCACTGCATATAAGCGATATATGGAGTGGCGTGATGAAAGCCGGTGCCATCAATTTTTAGAAAATCACTACCTCCTGGGACATATTCCGCATTTCTATCCAACCACCTTTTATAGGCTTTTAACTCACGCACAGACAAAGCTGTAGTTGGCTGATTTAAAGCAATCATCATAAAATAATCGGTAAACAGATGAATTATGTCTGCATTAAGTGAATATAGATATTTATTTTGGGGCAAATAGAGATCGTTATACAACAAGATCCACTTACATAGTTTTATAACCTCAACTTTTTGAGAATCGGTACAGGATGGTAAAATATTAAACAAAGGAAGGAGAGCCCGAGCACCACTATAATCGTAAGGACCCTGATAATACTCCAAACCTTCTGCTAAACCTTGATCCATCAAATGGTCCAATAAATTATTAAAACGAGTAGTAGAAGCTGTACCATCTGCTGCCAAAACTTCAAGGTAACGCGCGAGGGTTGTCAGGTAATAGTTATTGCTGTTGGGAATAATAGTCTTATTTACAAGCGTTGCTGCTTTCAAATCTAAAGGTAGGCCACGAACACTCCCATCACTGTTTCTGACAATGGTCAAACTATCCGTGAATTTGATAGCGGCATCTAGTTCTTCTGCCGTTCCAACTTTTGGCAATGATATATACGCACTGATATTTTTCAATGAAGTTAAAGCAGTTAGCTCAGTTGAAGTTGGATTTACAGTCGGTATATCAATTGGATAAGCATAACTTATAAGGTTATTCATGTTGATCCTATCAGTAAAATAGGAAGTATCATTGATCCAATGCGTACCAATGACTCTAGAAGTTGGTCTTGTTGACAACAAATTTACATCATCAAAATAGTAGGTTCTTGCAACCGTATTATTTGTGGGGAGTAAAGTAATTGTAATCGAAGAAATAGTTGTCAAACTTGCGGATGCAAATTCGGAATAGGCTCTACAAACATCTCTCCACCCTTTATAATTCATACAAAGACGAAAACTTCTAACAGCTAATGAACCACTATAAAAGTCAAACTTTAGAGTATCATAAGTAATTACCGGAGAGTGTAATTGAAAATCAATAAAATTAGTACCAGTTGAAAAACTAGAAGGGGTGATTGTGAACATACTTTTCCCGGTGGTGGTCCAACTTAAGCTCTTCACTCCTTCTTTATAATGCTCAGCATTAATCGCTAACACACCATTATTCGCCACCCATTGAGTAGGTACAGAAGTTGTTTCGAAAGTAAA
>CAYXQZ010000341.1:0-2850 GCA_964466415.1 uncultured Paludibacter sp. | reverse complement strand
TATCTACCGCAGGTAGAGGCAAGTTCGCGTTATTTGCCTAAAGGCGTTATTAAGCTTCGCTGTTATTAGCCCTGCCTGCCGCATTTATCTACCGCAGGTAGAGGCAAGTTCGCGTTATTAGCCTAAAGGCGTTATTAAGCTTCGCTGTTATTAGCTTCGCGTTATTTGCCTAAAGGCGTTATTGGGCTTCGCCGTTATTAGCCCTTCGGGCGTTATTGGGTGCGTTGCACGTTATTAGGCTTCGCCGTTATTTGCACTTCGTGCGTTATTATGGCCAAATATGGTTACATTACTTATCACCTAGATTTCCAGCCCATTTCAGTTTCAATTTTATTTACCACAGCATTCACTTTGTCAAAAGAATAAAGCCAAGTAGGAATATCATTATTTAACCATCCCATCACGAGTATCATTTCAGCATGTATTTCCATTATTTTTTCCAAATTCCAACATATAGGTTCATGGTGAAAAACCCTGTTTCTAAACGCTCTGAATCTGTTAAGTGGTGCCGAAATAATAATAGCAAGTTCTTTTCTACCTGATATTTGTTTATTTGCATGCGAAATATACCGATGTAAATAAAATGTATTATCTTTGCATCGCAGTCCCGGTTATTCCTCTCCCAGATATTTATGCTGGTGATGAAGCCGGGTTTTTTGTTTTTAATTACTTCATGTTAAATACATGACATAAAATACTATGTTTTTATTTATCTAAATATTAGACTGTTATTGAATTTACAAATGCTCGGACTGGACTGACCTCGTCTGGTAAGCCGAAAAACAAGTGAGGTAGGCGGTTAAAAATCGTCCTTGTTTGAGTTTCGACGTATTTCGTCGAAATGAGTTTGGACGATTTGAGCTTACCGAGCGTAAGTTTTTCGAGCGAAGCAGGCGCAGTCTTGACTTTTTTTGCATACTTTTTTTTGTCAAGAAAAAAAAGTATGTGGGGTTTGGGGCAAAGCCCCATGTATTTCAGGCAAAAATAGAAAAAAAATTGGAAAAATACAAACTATAGTTTGAAAGGTTTGAAGGGTTTGAGGTTTGAAAGGTTATTAAGCTTCGCGTTATTTGCCCTGCCTGCCGCAGGCAAGTTCGCGTTATTTGCCTAAAGGCGTTATTGGCACTTTCCCGTTACTTCGGGACAAGCTGTGCGTTATTTACCCTTCGGGTGTTATTAGTGGTTATTTACTCCTGTTGGTCATGGCCGTTGGTTCGCCTACGGCGTTAATAAATAGAAAATGTTAAATTGGTAAATTCTAATCGTTCTTGTTTTTAATTGTAACTATACTTTTTGCATTCAAAGGGCTAACTACTTTTATACCTGTTTCTTCTTCTAATTTTAAACGAGCTTCTTTTGCTATATTTCCACCACGCCTTGCTACAGCTTCGTGTTCGTTAAACGATTCGGGGTTTGTTACTGCAGATATTTCTTTGGTAGATAGTTCTGCCAGCATATTAATAACCAATTCTTTATTGGTCATGTTGTCACGTAGGTTTTCTTTTTTCAAACCTTTGAACTTTTTATATTCTTTAGCCGTCTTGTCTGCCCATGTTTTATAAATAATGTCAGTTAAAGTAGCAAACTCAATGCCTTCTTCCAAACCAAGTCTTTTCCACTCGTCGGTTAAGTCTTTTCTAATTTCAATGCTTTTCAAACGTTGGTTTATCCAATTGTCGGAGTAGCCCAAACGTTTATAATCGGTCATTGCCTGTTCAATAGACAACTCAGGGTCTTGCAGTTGGTCCAATCGTTGTTTAGCAACCTTAGCTAGCCACAATTTGAAAGGTTCTGCTTTTTTTGAGGGTATTGATTGAATGATACGAAAAATTTGTTCCGTGTTACCGGATAAAGTTTTACGTAGTTTTCCAGTTTCGGTGGTCATTTCTACCTGGGGACAATTTGTCCCTATGTAATCGCCAAGTAATGTATCACGCTTCCTTAACTTTTTCAGATAATCAGTAGGATTGGCACTATCAGTAAGTATATTAATTACATCTACTACGGAAAAATACCACTCCTCTTCGTCTTCGTTCCATTTTGAACGTACTTTTTTTTCTTCGAAAAGCTTAATTGAATTCTGTTTTTCCATTAATTTAAAGGTTATAAAGTATGCAAAGACAATGGGTTTATAATTTACATTAAGTTTATTAAATCTTAAATCTATATTCTTTTGTCTGTTAAATCAAAAAGCTTGTGTTTTTTATTACTTGTTCCTGCCTGTTCCAGCTTGTTCCGTCAGAGTCGGAAATATATCGGAATTGTACGGAATGTTCCATTCGCGGTAGACATTCACTAATTAATAATTAAAAGAAGATTTAAATACGGCAGTATTCTTTTTAGCAAGAGTTCAACGGAGTATGTTGGTGTGGTGTAAACTTTGGTCATAAGCATTAAGATAATTAATAATTAATACAACTCCCTTGCTTCATTTTTAGAATAAAAGCGGGTGATTTTTTAACATATTAGAATTATTATTGGCAAAGATAGAAAAAAAATTGGAAAGAGGCAAATAAGGGTTTGAAGAGTTTGAAGGGTTTGAGGTTTGAGGTTTGAAAGGTTTGAGGTTTGAAGAGTTATTAAGCTCCCGATACATCTCCGATACATCGGAGCAGGCAGGGACAAGTTCGCTGTTATTGGCACTTTCCCGTTACTTCTCCGATACATTTCCGATACATCGGAACTAGCTGGAGCAAGCAGGGACAAGCTGTGCGTTATTAAGTAGATATTAAATAGTTATTAAGCTATGCTGTTAGTTGCCCTGCGGGCGTTATTGGTGGTAATTAGCCGAAAGGCTGTTTATATTAATTGAAAAGTATACCACCTATTAACTGAAAAGTGTACCAGTAT
>CAYXQZ010000340.1:0-2853 GCA_964466415.1 uncultured Paludibacter sp. | reverse complement strand
AATGTCTCAAAAAATAGTTTTTACTTTAAATACAAATGGTGCTCTGGGTTGTTTTCCGGAGTGTATGGTGGTAGATACCGACGAAAAAGGGGTATTTCAAACGCATTTTGTGCGCGTAGGCGAACAAAATAAAACAGATCATTTATCTCTTTTTGATGCTACTGAACTTCAATTGCTCGATTGCTGCTTACGATTAGAAAAAAATTATATTGTTTCGAAAATTAAAGATCGTTTTGTAAAGGATTGGGATGATTTGATAAATAAATACTTTTCGAATAAGAAGGTTTCACCAGACAAACAGTATATTAAAGATTATTTATTGGATTATATCGAGACAATCCAAAATCGTTTTTTTGAGTTAGTGGGCGACAGAAAACTCTACTTGCCAATTGGCCGTTTTCCATTTACTTGGAATGAGCTAACACTTGCCGAAGAAATGCCTGAGTTGCTTTATTGTTTCGAAAACACGCCCGAACGTATCAATTATTCGCTAGCCATAACTTGCGAAAACAAACCACTCTCGCTCCTAAAAGCATTATTGATTACCCGGAAAACTGCTCGTGTACTTATTAAAAACAAAATTTATGAGTTCGACACCGATGTAGAAGGTGCTAAATTAATGCCATTTCTGGACAAACAAAAAATCTCGGTTTCGCAAGCCAATGCGGATGAATACATTCACAAAGTAATCGTTCCACTTGTAAATACCAATAAAGTACTAGCATCGGGTTTCGAAATCGAAACAGTAAATATCTTGTCGAATGCCATTCTGAAGGTGCGCGAAATAGCTCCCATTCATCAATTTTCGTTATTCGACGATGGTGGAGAAAACAGCACCGATAAAAGTTTGGTTATTGAACTTATTTTTGAGTATGGCATATTTCAGTTTTGGGCAGGTCAAAGTGGAAAAACAACACAGGTTGAATTTTCGGAAAATACGTTCACCATTTTTAAAGCCGAACGGGATAAAATGCTTGAATCACTTTATATGGATGCGCTTCAAGATGTGGGGCTCAATTTGAATGCAAAAGTGGTAAAAATGCCTTACAACGATGGTGTAGAGTGGATCAACGATCATTACAAAGCACTCGAAACTACAGGAGTGGATATCCGTTTCGAAAACAAAAACAACTCGACTCAAAAAGTTTTTGTAGGCGAACGTAGTCTCAAAATTGTACTCGAAGAAGGACGCGATTGGTTCGATATAAAAGCGGTAGTTATGTTTGGGGCTTACGAAATCCCTTTTGTGCGACTGCTCAATTACATAAAACACAATAAACACCAACTCATATTGCCAAATGGCGAATATGCTGTTATTCCACAAGCTTGGTTCGACGAATACAAAACCTTGGTGGATGTGTGTAAAATTGAGGACGGCAATGTGGTGGTAGCTCGTCATTATTTGGCGCTAACACAGGAATTGGCTGAAAAGCCAAATGTGGATTGTAGAATGAAGGAAAATACCCGTAATTTACTAACAAATACACTTTCAACAGATTACGACTTACCTGAAGGTTTTGTGGGTGAACTCCGCCATTATCAACAAAAGGGTTACAATTGGCTACGCTTGCTCGACGAGTTGGCGCTAGGCGGTTGCCTTGCCGACGATATGGGGCTGGGTAAAACCATTCAAGCACTTTGCTTGCTTCAATGGATGAAAGAAAACAAGCGCGGAATGAGTTTATTGATAGTTCCCAAGAGTTTGCTTTACAACTGGGAGGACGAAGCCGCCCGATTTGCTCCGAATTTAAAAATCTACATTCATTCGGGCATGCAACGAGCACGCAAAGCAACCGATTTCGAAAGTTTTGACTTGATACTCACTAGTTATGGTACTTTGCGCCGCGATAAAAATCTAATGTCCGAAATTTCGTTTAATTATATTATTTTGGACGAGGCTCAAGCTATTAAAAACCCTCAATCGGACACAACGCAGGTTTGTCATACCTTGCAAGCTCAACGCTTTTTGACGCTCACGGGTACACCACTCGAAAACTCGTTGACGGACTTGTGGTCGCAGGTGCATTTTTTCAACCGCAATATGCTGGGTTCGCAAAACCATTTTGTACGTGCTTGTAAACAAGTGGAAAAGCAGCAATACTACCGTCAACTACTTAAACCATTTATGCTTCGCCGACATAAAAAAGATGTATTAACCGAATTGCCCGATAAAACAATTATGGTGCAGTGGTGCGATATGAGCGACGAGCAATACCGTTTTTACAAAGATATTCGAAATAGTTACCGCGATAAATTTATCGAAAACAAAAACGAATCAAACAATAAGGTTAATGCCATTGTGCTGCTCGAAGGTTTGCTACGCCTGCGCCAATCAGCGAATCATCCAGTGCTGGCCGACAAAACTTATGCAGGCGATTCGGGTAAGTTCGAATCCGTGTGCGAAAAACTGAACGAAGTTGTGCTTCAGGGCGACAAAGTACTCATATTTAGTTCATTTACCGAGCATCTCAAAATTTACCGCAATTACCTCGACGAAGCAAACATTCCCTATTGCTACTTAGATGGCAGCACCACCGACCGCAAAGCGCAGGTGGAACGCTTTCAGCACGACGAAGGTGTTCAGGTTTTCTTGCTTTCGCTCAAAGCAGGCGGCGTTGGGCTTAACCTCACAGCAGCAAGTTACGTTTTCCTACTCGACCCCTGGTGGAATCCCGCTGCCGAAGCACAAGCCTACGACCGCGCACACCGCATGGGGCAAAAAAATCAAGTATTTGTGTATAAATTCATTAGCCGAAAATCCATCGAAGAAAAAATTATTCAACTCCAAAAAGAAAAACTACAACTATTCGACACCATGGTAAATGGAGATGCGGATATTATGAAAAATTTGAG
>CAYXQZ010000339.1:0-2859 GCA_964466415.1 uncultured Paludibacter sp. | reverse complement strand
GTGGGGGTTCGAGTCCCTTCAGCCGCACTTTCAAACAAAAAAAGACCGATAATCAAACGATTATCGGTCTTTTGCGTTTTATTATTTCAGTCTATTTTTGTAAGTGTATGTGTATGATGTTGATTAGTAATGAATTAAATTAAATTTGTAGACTAAGTCAGTAGATTCTATTTCCATAAATCTTTCAAATTTAATTTATGTGTCTTCCAAATTGAAATTTGTTTTATAATCCTTTTATTGTTACCGATGGGATAACACCTTTTATATAAACACACTGATTTACTACAACGTATGCAATTGTCATTCTTTTATAATTAATTGCTCGTACATTAAAGCCGTATTGTCTGAAAAAAACACGATTTTGTAATGGATATGATTCGGCACCACGTGAAAGTTTACTCATTTCGGAATATAATTCTTTCAGATATTTTTTTGCTGTAATAGGTGCTTTATATGCGAAACTTATTGTTTCGGATAAATTACGTAAATCAGTTTGAGCATTTTCTGAAATAATTATCGTATATTTATTCATAATCTACTAACATCAACTCCGTAATTTTTACTTAAAATTGCCTCACACTCTTTATAAGATTCTTCAAGTGTGTATGTAGGTTGGTTTTCAATTCCGGCAATGTCAGGGTAATCAATTTGTACTAATTTACGATGTTTTTCCAGTTCGCGTACAATTCTCCTACCTGCTTGTGTTTCAATATTTATGTGTGCTGTAATTGTCATAATGTAATTTTTTATATGTAAATAACGATACAAAGATAATTATTGTTTAGTAAATCAGCAGCTCGATGAGGAATTATTTATAATGTCCCCATACAGATTCAATATAAATTATTTCATATCGTGCATTGCCGAGTGTGTCTTTTTCTATTGTAATACCTGCTACTCGTGCCATAACATTATTGATAATTAATTGAGTTGCAAATATACCATCAATTTTCTGATTTTATTCTTACATGGATTCAAAAATTTTGTTAAGTTCAAATCCTTAATCTTCTTAGTACTAAAGCACCGCTACAATTTTGGCAGCTCCGGAGCGTTTTACGGCTTCTATCTTTCCACCAAAGCCAACGGCTCCAAACTCTATGCCCACACCCAGTATCAGGCTTACTTCGGGCGTAAGTAATTTCTGAAATTTATCTTCGTATTCAATCGTCAATTCCTGATTTTCGATTATGTCGTTGGTCGAAAGCCAGTTACTCACTTCCGAAATGCACACTCCGTTCAGTTCGTCATTTAGCTCCACATAGTTCGAAAACAACGATTTCTCAAACTTCAAATCGCTCACACAGCCCAGCGAAGCCACAATTCGGAAATAAGGCAGCTTGCCACTATTTACCAAATCCTCGGCCGTATTTATGCGCGGATAACGCACCGCGGCCTTCATTTTTTCGCGGTCGGTTTCGAACTCGGGTACCAAACGCAGCAGACTAATCAGTGGTTTTTTGCGGCAAAAATTAAAATCCACCAACGCTTGCTTGTATAGGCTGAGTTGCACCGCTCGTTTTCCTATTTCGTTATTTGTATCAAGGCCCATAAGCTTTTTACCCATGCCTGTCCATACCGACGAAAGATTCATATCGCGCAATGTGTATAAATCGCCCACAGCTGTACAAACCTTCCGCGAAAAAAGCACACAGCCACTCCACTCTTCCTGGTGTTTGCGTAACTTTTCGAACTCCTTACCCGTAGCAACTCGCGCCTTTTTCGGTCCGCCTTTTTTGCGCATTATTACCTTATCACTTCCTGCTACGGTATAAAACGAAAATCCTTCGATACTACCCGTTGGTTTAAAAATACTGTTTACTATGGCCATTTATTTGATGTGTTGATATGATGATATGGTAATAAATACTACGTTCATTGCAGATACAAAAATAGAAAAGATAAATTTATTATGCAATTAATAAGTAAAAATAATGTATATATTATGGTTTTTAAATCCGATAAGCATTATATTAGCATTATATATACGTAATATAAGCGTAATATAAACATTATATCTATTTTAGTATTGTTTATGATGTGCTACTTTGTGGGTAGGTTTTGCGACGGGTGCGGAGGAGTATTAATACCAGAGTTAGATTTATTTCGAATTTTTTTTGTAGTTTTGTGGGGTTGAAAAAAACAAACATACATGATGCTGCCCGACCAAACACCCGAACAAAAAATGCTGCATATACAATACCAGTTGTTGTGCAAGGAATTTGCCGATTTGTTTTCGCAAAAAAATGAGATGCTGACTTACGAGGAGCACTATTTAACTGCCATTTACCTCAATGCCATTGGACAATTGCAGCACCAAAAGTTTTGCCTCCAAACCGAAATAAAAATACTTGTACAGCGCATACAGCTTATGCAGGCCTATATTAATCAGAATATTTACCCCGACAAAAGTGCGGTGGAAATGAAAATTGCAAAGCAGTTCGACGAATATCTGAAAAAAATAGCCATCGAAAGTGAGCAACTCAAGCAGGCCAAAAAGTTCCTCACCGACAGTAGCTTTTTACCACCACACATTACTCAAAAAATTAAAGAAGTGTATGTGCTGATTGTGAAAAAACTGCACCCGGACGTGAACCCCAACTGCACCGAACACGAAAA
Source organism: uncultured Paludibacter sp. (assembly GCA_964466415.1). Lineage (GTDB taxonomy): Bacteria > Bacteroidota > Bacteroidia > Bacteroidales > Paludibacteraceae > Paludibacter. Next base: position 243 of record CAYXQZ010000339.1, on the reverse strand, counting down.
AGACCTCTTGCTCAAAGCACAAGCTGCCTACGATATGGCTAACCTCGATATGCTCAATGCCATTTTGCTGAGTATCGACCTGAAAACGGCTGCACCCGTAATGAGTCTGGATGGTTTGAAGGAGAAAGTTGAAAAACTGAGTGGAAATGTAGCTAAAATAAAAAGTCAAATCAACGAACTGGAGGCGAAGTTTCCTTTTTCGTTTCGCGATAAGCTGGCCGACGAACGCTGGATAGCTGGCGA
>CAYXQZ010000338.1:0-2863 GCA_964466415.1 uncultured Paludibacter sp. | reverse complement strand
TGTGAAATACTGACAATAAATGGTGAAAACCATTTGTTTATAGCAACAGTTAGCAAACACAAAGAAAATCCTGCAGACTGGTCGAAACCCGGCGAGTTGCACCATGTAAAAATCGATTTAACTACTATTGGAAATTGGGAAACCGATGTTGTTTTCGGTGATTTGTACCGAAATCATGGTATGACAAAATGCATGATTGACAAGGAAGAAATGCTTTGTATATCAGGCGATAAAGGAATTTTTGCAATAAAAGCAGGCAAAGAAAATTCATGGGATTCAATCCAACTTTTCGACCGTGAAGTGAGTGAGTTTGCATTTTTCGACCTTGATAATGATGGCGAGGATGAATTGGTTACCATAGAGCCGTTTCATGGAAAAGATTTGAATATTTACAAAAAGGACAGTGATGGTTGGAAATTGATGTATAACAGTCCGCTTGTGTTTGGTCATGGATTATGTGCAGGCAAGTTCAAGGGTGAAAATGTGGTGGCAGTTGGTAACCGAAGAGAAACAGAAGCATTGGAATTACATAAAATTCATTCCTTGACAAATATTGGAAAAACGATAGTTGAAGATAAGGTTGGCCCAACACAGTTGAAATTTTTTACACATAAAGGTGTGGATTATCTCTTGAGTTCCAATCAAGCAAAAAATGAAGTGGCATTGTATTACTAAAAACAAAACAATATGAGTTACGTAATAAATGAAAAAGACATAGAAACCATTGCACTTCCGGGTCGCGATTTGAAATGGTTGGTTACACCGGAGATGAATCAAAGCGACCGTTTAGCTTTTAATGTGGTGAATATTAAACCCGGAAATACCGTAAAACCGGCTCATTCCCACAAAAAACACGAAGAATTAGTGTATATCTTGAGTGGTTCGGGCAAAGCATATATTGATGGTAAAGTATATGATATTGAATCAGGTACAGCCATTTTATTTTCTCAAGGATCCATTCACATGCTTCGGAATTCAGGTGAAGTTGACATGAAAGTGGCTTGCTTTTTCACACCATCGGCTACTCTCAAAGATTATACTTTTCACGAAGATGTAGAATTTCCGGAATAAATTTTTAGAATAATTTTAAAATTTCAATTTATGCAACGAATAGTCAACAATCCTGACGATTTAGTTAACGAAATGGTGGAAGGCTTCAAACTTGCCCATCCTGATATTATTGCCTCAACACACAATCCAAGAGTGCTGAAATACAAAAATGCACCCATAGCTGGTAAAGTCGGTATTGTAACTGGCGGTGGTTCAGGTCATAAACCTGCATTTATTGGTTATGTGGGCGAAAATATGGTAGATGCAGTTGCCGTAGGGGAAATTTTTTCATCACCCACAGCTATTTCTTTTTACAATGCGATAGAATGTGCTGATGCCGGCAAAGGTGTAGCCGTTTTGTATGGTAATTATTCCGGCGACAATATGAATGTCAGGATGGCGAAAGAAGAAGCCGACGACAATGGGATTTTAGTCAAAACTGTTGTCGCCAACGACGATGTAGCTTCAGCGCCTGCCAGCGAACCGCATAAAAGAAGAGGAGTGGCCGGAGAAATATTGATGTGGAAAGTGGGTGGAGCAAAAGCCGCCATGGGAGGTGATTTGGATGAAGTGATTGCAGCAGCACAAAAAGCGATTGATAATACCCGAAGTGTAGGTGTAGGTTTGGGGCCGTGTACAATTCCTGCCGTAGGAAAACCTAATTTCCAGATTCAACCAGGAACAATGGAACTCGGTATTGGTCATCATGGTGAACCGGGAATTAAAGTTGTAGATTTGAAAACGGCAGACGAAATGGCCGAAATGACCTTGGATCTTTTACTCCCCGACCTTCCATTCAAAGAAATGGATGATGTGGTGGTACTAATTTCAGGGCTTGGATCTACACCAGTCTCAGAATTGTATGTATTTAACCGTAAAGTAAACGAGATTCTGACGTCGAAAAAGATTGGAATCTACCGTTCGTACGTGGGCAATTATTTCACATCACTCGATATGGTTGGGTTAACGCTTACGTTGATGAGAGTTGATTCAGAACTGAAAGAATTAATTGATTATAAGACAAATACAGTTGCTTTAAAGCAATTTTAAATATCAGTAAATATGCAATATTTTTCAAATAAAGAAGGTGCCGTTATTATCCGAAATGTGATTAAGGCAATTCAGGCAAATAAAAATTATCTGAGTGAAGTGGATGGTGCAATTGGCGATGGCGACCATGGCATTAATATGAACAAGGGCTTTAGCATGGCTGCTGAACGGATTGATGACAGTCACAGTTTTTCGGATGCTGCCAAAATACTTGGTAATGTATTGATGATGGAAATTGGTGGTTCGATGGGTCCGTTGTATGGTTCGTTTTTTAAAACCATGTTCAAAGTTACTAAAGACATAGAACAGATTACTGCTCCAATTTATCAAAATATGTTTGAGCTAGCATTAGCATCTGTTAAAGATATGGGCAAAGCCGAAGTGGGCGATAAAACCCTTATTGACACTTTATCACCTGCAATTGAGGGCTTTAAAAGTTCGATTGAAGATAATGTAGATTTTAAAACTGCGCTATTAAAATCAATTGAAAGTGCCAAAGAGGGTCGGGATTCGACAAAAGACATGATGGCCCGTATTGGTCGTGCTGCACGTTTGGGCGAACGTTCCATTGGAGTGCTCGATGCAGGTGCCGTTTCAAGTTGCCTGATTGTAGAAGCAATGAATTTAGCAATTATTGAAATATTGCAAAGTAGTAATTAGTTTATAGTTAGTTTATAGTTAGTTATTAGAACTAGTTTAGTGTAAATAAAGCTATTATTACTTATAAATTACCCATATAGAAGTACACATTTATTCTGTATTT
>CAYXQZ010000337.1:0-2879 GCA_964466415.1 uncultured Paludibacter sp. | reverse complement strand
TTGGGTATGTTTACCCTTGGTTTTGTGTTTGCCATAATGTTTTGTTTTTTGAACTCCTAACTCGCAAAGGAGAATAAGAGTAGGTTAATATTGATTTTTACTAATTTGTCTTTCACTTTGGCTAAGTCAACATTGATTTTCAAAACTTCAACATTCACATTACCTTCGTCATCGTTCATACTGCCATCTGCAATGTTGACTTCGGTAGTTTCAATGTTGATTTCGGTGGTATTGTGAATGAATTTGCCACTATCAATGTTGAGATTGACAAAAATAGAGTAAATACTTGGGGTGAGTGTGAAAAAATCGTTTCATATAGGCTCAAATAGAAAAGTGCTGCCCCAAGCCCCCGAAGGGGATGTAAAGACGCAGTATTTTTAAAATAAGATAGTAGAAGTAGAATTGAAGAAATGAAATAATACTAATTTAAAAGCCCCTTTAGGGGTTTGGGACAGACTACAGCAGAGCCAATCCGCCAATAATCATAAGGAGAAGAGAAAATAAGTGGAATAAATTTAGCTTGTCGCGGAATACAAAACTGGCTGCAAAAACGGTGAGAACAGGAACTGAAATTCCAGTAATGGAAGCTAAAAAAGGATTTACTTGTTTCAAACCAATTGTCCCTACAAAAATTCCTGCGAAAATCACTATAGCCATAATTGCCGTTTTGCTTATGGTTCGGAGTTGGGTTGTAGTTTGCGTTTTTGTTGGTTTTACAATCAACAAAGCAATATATGATGCTACTAACACGGTGATTTCTTGTGTGCTTATAATGGCAAGTGGCGGAAATATCTTTAAGCTTTCCCATTGAATGAGCAACGATATGGAAAAACAAAGGGTCATTCCACCTAAAAGTAAATGTTGACTTAATAAGGCAGGTTCTCTTTTTGCTTTTCGTTTCTCGTTAAACAGAAACACTAAATATCCAATAATTATGAGTACAGTTCCTAAGATTGCTTTTTGAGAAATGGGAGTTTCCCGAAACAAGTAAGTATATCCCGCTGCAATAAAACTTCCCATTAGCGAATAATAACCCATTCGTACCAAACTACCGTCTTTCAGAAAAGTAACCATCATTACAAGTCCCGCAGTTCCGAACAATGAAGCCAACAAAACAAAGAATGCCTTGGGGTTTGTGATAAATGCTATCAGGTCGACATGAGTAAACCAAACAGCAGAAAATGCTATGAGTACTGTGAATATGGCTCTTCGGTTAATGATGCGAAGCGGTTGTTCGCCTTTGACAAAGATTTTCCAAAGAATATTGTTGATGGCGTATAATAAAACGGAAAGGAAAAGCCAATACATAAAGTTGAAAGTTTAAGGTTAATCTATCAGTTTGACAACCGAATTATAATCATTCATGATAATGTTATGAATGAAATTGTTTACTAAAAACGAATCGAATTGTTCTAATTCTTTTTTTGCATTTTCCTTTTCGCTGGTCGATAAATAGGAATAAGCTCTGTAAATTCTCAATTGGTTGATATTTATGCGTGCCCATATATTTTTCTCAATGCCAATAATGTTTGGAACAAATCTCAGCACAAAAGTTATTAAATTCGCTCTTCGTTTGATAAAAAGCAACCGAATCATTTTCAATGCCGTTACAATTTTGTCATCTTCGTTCAACTGCTCAAAGAAAGTGCTAACTTCTTGCATAAGTAATTCGTCAATTGGCGCATTGGGTTCTGTTTCGAGCATTAAAGTTCCCAGTCTTCGGGCTTTGGGGATTGGGTGTACTGGTTCTGTTTCCACAAAATCACGAATTGAATCTAACCATGGTTGAGTTGATTGGTCTTTCAATATGGCATGTTGATACATAAGACAGTTGTAGAATAACTGTGCTTCAAGATTGGTTTTGTGTTTATGATACTCTTGTAGTAAGTCATAATAATAGCCATTAAGATTGTCTTCGTCCACATACCATTCAACCAAAAACACTTGCGCTTTGGTGCTTGCACCGTAATACGGAATCAATTCAGACATTAAACCAGCTTGATTTAGCCTGGAAACCAGATTATGCACAAAGAAATAGATTTTCAAAGAATCTTGTTCAAGAGTAAAAATGTCAGGTAAGTCAAACAATTCGCTGAGTAATTTAATGTCTCGCTTGGCAATGGCAGCTTGAACAATTACTTCCAGTAGGTTGAATAAATTTGAGCAGTTTTTGAACTTGACAATTTGTTTTGTTATTTGTTCTTGGTCGGGATTTCCACCCAACTGAATAGCGGAAATAAGTTGCGAAAGGTCGTATTGCGAGAGTGTTTGTTCTTTCTCGATAAAGTCGTTCCAGTTTACAAAACCGATACTTTGGCTTACTAAGTCGAGCGTGGATTTTGTCGGTATATGATGAGAGTCATATTGAAATACTCGTCGAAGTGTGCTTGGGCTAACTTGAACGTGAGTTTTCTGGAATATGAATTTTGAAAAGTAGTCGTAGTTCTTATTTGAATTCAGCGACAGATTCAGCGTTTGCGCCACTTTCGCCCTAAATCTCTCAAGTATAACTAAGTCTATCCGGTGTAAGCCTTTGGGCATAAAATTATGTTTTTATTCTTCGTTTTTCTTCGTTGCGCCTTTCGTTTTTCGCTTATAATTTTCGCAAATATACAACGCTTTTTTTTTCTACTATTGGGCATAACACCAAATCTATGCGAACTTAATTTCCACTAAGCGATCTCCTTATTGGCATATTTCGCATTTATTTGTTTTAAAACAGTTTGCAAAACCGCTATATTTACCAATATGTGCAGTAGTGTTTTTTTTGCCCTGCAAATATAAACATTAATTTTACAATTTTTTCTTGGAGGTTGGCTTTAAAACTTAACTGATTGTATTCGTCCATTTTACGGATTTCCTGCAAGCGGGTTTGTACT
>CAYXQZ010000336.1:0-2895 GCA_964466415.1 uncultured Paludibacter sp. | reverse complement strand
CCCAATTTCAAACGTCCCCAAGTTTGCGGATATGCTTCAGGTTTCCTATCTGCCCTGTCGTGATTGGGTAAGCGTTTCGGAACAAATTGTGGCAATTGTTGGTTTAGTAGTTTATTGTTACAACTCAAATTTACAACAATATTTTTATTCAATTCAAGATTTGAATATTCAATTTCGAATTGGTACTTTCCATTGTTCACAAAGTCAATATCAATGGTTAAAGAGTCTGACTTTGTTTGAAACCCATTCACCCAATTGTCGTTGGGTGCCCCATTGATATTTAATTTCCCAAACAAATTTCCATCCGTGGCTGATATGCGTACCTCAAGGGCTTGCTCGTAGCCGACCGGTATTGCCACCGAGGGTGTAAAACCACTTGAAGCTTCTTTATACCAACTTCGGTAATCATTCAATAATTGAACATGTTCGACGTTGTGTCTATCGAAAAAATTGTGTTTTTGCGATGCATCTTTCGATAAATCAAACAAAAGTACTGAATCTTTCAATACAGTAAGACACAAATTGTCAAAACGTATTGCTCCCGTTACTTCGCTCATTTTTCCCGTATAGCGATGAGTAAACAGCTTTCTTACAGGGAAGTTACTTGTTGCATTCTGCAATAATGGATTCAAAGAAATACCATCTACAGGGAATTCCGTTTTAACATCATTCAACTTACAAAGTTCCAACAAGGTTGGCATTATGTCGATAACCGAAGCCGGATTGGGAATTTCGCGAGCTGAAATACTTCCTTTCCAGTTTATTAAACAAGGTACGTGTACTCCGCCTTCGTGCACTTCACCCTTTGAACCCCGCATTAATCCATTGTAACGCGATACACCTTTTAATGCTGGCCCGTTATCGGTAAGAAATACAATGATTGTGTTCTCACGCAATTTCAATTCATCTAATTGCTGTATGATTCTGCCAATATTATAATCAACATTTTCAACCATCCCATATACCGATGCTACGATTGCTCTATCAGCTTTATTTTGAATAGGCAATGATTTGTCATACTTATCGAAATACTTATCGGGCAACTGAAAAGGCGAATGAGGCGCATTGTAAGGCAGATAACAGAAAAAGGGACGATTTTTATTCGAACTGATAAACCGCATGGCTGCATCGGTGAAAATATCAGTTATATACCCTTTGCGTTGCGTTTGCTTTTCGTTGTGTTGCAATTCGGGGTTAAAATAATTTGCCCAATGTCCCGATGTAAATCCAAGAAACTCATCAAATCCCTGTCCATTAGGCGATGAGGGGAAGTGTGCTCCATTGTGCCATTTGCCGAAACAGCCGGTGGCATAGCCATTCTGCTTCAAAACTTCAGCAATTGTAGTTTCTTCGGGATGCATTTTTTCAAGACCTCTTTGAACAAAAACACTGCCTGTTCGCAAATGATACCTCCCTGTAAGCAGCGATGCCCGTGTAGTAGCACTTAGCGGTGTGGCATAAAACCGCTCGAACACAGCTGATTCTTTGTATAATGCATTTAAAGCGGGTGTTTCTATTAGGTTATTACCATTAAACTGCACATCGCCCCAACCCTGATCATCCGTCATAATGAGTACAATATTGGGAAATTTGGATTCAGCAACCACCTTATCACTTGCATTAACACCATAAAAAGGTGTTAATACAAGCAACGAACAACAGGTGTATTTTAGTTTTTTCATTTTGCCTGATTCCAGCAACTTACTTTTATTACTTCATTAAAAGGTATCGTTTTGGCTTTCCATTTAATTACACGTGTTTCGCCAGGTAGTAGTTCAAAGTAATTATCTTCAAATTCAACATCACCTTCGAGTGTTACAACACGCGCCCATTTGTCGGCCGAAACAGTAATAGAACCACTATCGTAAGTTTGTTTCTGACTAACTTTCAAGCTTATAGATTCGTATTTTACATCTTGTGGACGCGCAGGTATCCAGTAGCTTCGGTCGGTACCTTTAGCAGTTTCCACTTCGCAAACCAAAATAGCATTATTGGCTAATTTCGACTTGAGTTCGGCTAAATCCTGTTCAATTATTTTTGTACTTTCGTTGGCTTTCAATTTTAATTTTAAATTCCTCATATCGAAAGCTTTTCCTACAACAGGCTGTATAAAAACACGAACTTTGGCATCAATATCTACCAGCAAATCGTTGCATATCCACCAGTTAACTGTTTTATCAGTTTGTTCAGAAGCGGCAACCACCGGACGTGAACCAGCAGCAAAGCCATACCATCCAGCCTTTCGACCTCCCCAATAATCAATTAAACTCCAACCTGAGGCTGGCCAACAATCGTTATACATCCAAAATTGAATTCCGGAGGAATAGAACTTACGTCGACGACTCCCTTCCAAACCTAAACGAACAAACTCATATTGAACATATTCCATCTGACGAATTCGTCTGTCATTATCTCCATCCGGATTACCATAAAATTGTACAGAAAGATTTTCCATAATGCCAAATAATGTCCGGCTACCACCACCATACGGAATATCAATATGATGTTGTTCATACATTTCTGTACCAAGTATATCCTCATCGTTCATAAATTTTTTCAAAACACTTTTAGGAGGACATCCTGCAGCAGTTTGCTCACTCATAAAGCGACCAGCACTGTATTTACTTATAACCTCACGATAATTTGCAAAATCATAATCTAATTTTCTAAACTCCTTCGATAAAAATGAATTCACATGGCTATCACCGGAGATAAGCGAATTATTTGTTTCAGGGTCAATACCGTAAGGGCTTGTTATGCGGAACTGTCGTGAAGGGTCAAGTTTTGCCATCATCGGAGCGATTTCGTTTTGATTCAGCAGTTTACATGACCATTCATCAGAAGGCTTTTTATTCAATCCCAATTCATTATCGCCACACCAAAAAACAATAGCCG
>CAYXQZ010000335.1:0-2916 GCA_964466415.1 uncultured Paludibacter sp. | reverse complement strand
AGATTACCTAACAAGCGTTATTTCGAGTGAGATGAGTGCCACTGCATCAGACGAACTTCTTAAAGCACATGCGGTCATTTCGCGCAGCTGGTTGCTATGTCCTTTACAAGAATCAAGAGACAAGAACCAAGTCTCGAAACACGAAACTCTTCAAACCTCAAACTCTTCAAACCTCAAACGAATTAAATGGTACGAACGCGATGCCCACACGCATTTTGATGTTTGTGCCGACGATCATTGCCAACGCTATCAAGGCATTACGCGTGCTTCAACTGCTGCTGTAGAAAAAGCAATTGAAGCTACACGCGGCGAAGTTTTGTGGGCAGATGGTGGAGTTTGCGATGCTCGTTTTTCCAAATCATGTGGTGGCGCTTCCGAAACGTTTGAAAATTGCTGGGCGCCCGAGCATTATTCGTACCTGACCAAAGTAATTGACAACCCAACTGAACCCGAAGGTTTTGAACAGGACTTGACTGTAGAAACTAATGCCGAGAAATGGATTCGCCAATCGCCCGAAGCATTTTGCAACACAACCGACAAAAAAGTATTGGCACAGGTTCTGAATAATTACGATCAAGAAACTATCGACTTTTACCGCTGGAAAGTGGAATACACACAAGCTGAAATTAAGGAGTTGTTGGTGCGCCGTTCAGGCATTGATTTTGGTGAAATAATGGACTTAATTCCTATAAAACGAGGCGAATCAGCTCGATTGATTGAGCTTAAAATTATTGGCACAAAACAAACTGTAATTGTTGGCAAAGAACTCGAAATTCGCAAATGGTTATCAAATTCGCACTTGTATAGCTCAGCGTTTGTAGTTGACAAACTTGACATAGTAAACGGCATTCCTCAAAAGTTCATTCTTACCGGTGCAGGCTGGGGACATGGCGTAGGACTTTGCCAGATTGGTGCAGCAGTTATGGGCGAAAAAGGCTATCTTTACAACGACATTTTATTGCATTATTTCCGAGGTGCTGAATTGAAGAGAATATATAGAATAAATACTGCATATTCAACCTCATTATTCAAATAAAAATAAAACCATTATCTTTGTAATAAAAATCAATTGAGAGTAAAATGAAAGAGTCAATAATTATTAGAAATTTTGGACCAATCAAAGACATAGAAATTAATGATATTCGTCCATTTACAGTGTTCATCGGCGAATCAGGTAGTGGTAAGAGTACTATTTTGAAAGTAGTAGCACTCTTTCGATGGATTTTCAAAATGGTTAGCATACGTTCATACTTAAAACAATCAGGAATTTCAAATTCACCGTTTACATTTGATTCTAAAGAATACTTAAGAAATGGTGGTATGGAACAATATATAAAATCAAACACAGAAATTATATATCGAAGAGGTGATTGTGTGATTGAATATAAAAAGGGTAAATTAATACCGAATGACATTCAAGATAAAACACAATTAAGCTTGGAAAAAATTTGTTTCATCACAGATAAGCGTAATCTTATTCCAGATATTTTAGCGAACAATACAACAAAAGAATCTGCAAGCTTTTATCTTAGAGAGACTTTAAACGACTATTTGATTGCATCTAAGATTATTAAAGAGTTGAATTTTGATTATCTAGGAGTGAAATTTGTTGTAAAGAAAACGAGTAAGGGTGAAAAACATTTTATTGAAAGCACCGATGACAATAATCAATTTTCAATTAATTTAGAAGATGCTTCCTCTGGCACTCAAACAATGACTCCACTAAGTATTGTAACAGAGTATTTTAGCAGAGAATTTGATTTAACAAAATCATTCAATAATGCGCTTTTTAGTTATATGGTTCATAGCGATAACTTATCGAAATTTGATGCCGTAAGTAATGTTGGTGAAATAAAACACAGAAGAGTAAATATTCATATTGAAGAACCAGAATTAAGTCTTTACCCCGAGAGTCAACGGAGTCTATTAGACTATCTGGTTACACGGTGCTTTGTTGAAAAACAAAAAGATTACGACATGACTTTAATGATGGCAACACACAGTCCATATATATTAAATCATATTAATTTGTTAATTAAAGCTGGCGAAAAAGAGAAATTGGAGGATGGAGCGCAATTACATTACAAAGATGTTGATCTTTTTGAGGTTTCAAATGGCTATTTGAATAATTTAAAACTCAGTAACTCAAATGTTATTGACACAAGAAGTTTATCAAATCCAATTTCAGATATATACAACAAATACAATGAATTAAATAAGTTATGATTGATTTACTTAAAGATTATTATGTGCCCTATATAAATAATCTCAAACCAATTGAACCCAAACTCAATCCAACTTATCTAACCATAAAATACGAAGATATTAACGAAAGTGAGTTTGATATTATTGATAAGAAAGTACAAATACGACAGGATTTCAAGACTGGAAGTGCATCTTATCACAATGCTAATTTTGAGTTAAGATTCATTGATTATGAACATTTATTAAATCAGTTTCCAATAAAACTTCAAAAAGGAATTAAACGATGTGATTTCATTGTTTATGATTTAAATGGAAATTCGATATTTATCCTTAATGAATTATCACAAAGCGCATCAGCTCAAACTAAATTAAGTGATGCAATTGAACAACTTTACCATACAGCCTTGCACTTAACAAGAGTTGAACAGATAAAAGCTTTCATAAATTCAAAAGAGAAACTTCATTGTATATTTTCCAATAGAAGTTCTAAAGTAAATAATAGTCCTTTGGGAATGGCTGATTCATTCAATCTTATACAGGAAATACTTCCTGAGCCAATTTTACACACAAACGATCGGATTAATAAACTGGGATTCGAGTTAATTGAAACAGATCAAATTTATATTAAATGAATAGTTCTAAAATCTCCCCATGGTCATGGATTCCAACACTTTATTTTGCACAAGGGCTTCCGTATGTGGTAGCAATGAC
>CAYXQZ010000334.1:0-2925 GCA_964466415.1 uncultured Paludibacter sp. | reverse complement strand
TGTAGCTTGACTGGGAATCGCCCGCAATCCCTTACTGGCCTTACCGCCGACCGTTAGCTGTAAGTGTATAAAAAAAATGCAACGAACTTTAAATCAACTGATTTGATTAAATTAATTGTATTTACATGTTACAATTGAGAAAGTAGATAATTTAACTAAATTGATTGGAGAGTACCTGAAAATCCATAATAGAGTAAGGAGCGAATACCGAAAAGCTAATGAGTAGGTAATTTAATATCATCACAATTATGAAAGTAAAGACAATGTTTTTGTTATTGGCAACTAGTATCTTGTTTAATTATAGTTGTAAAACGAGTGATCCAGAAGATCTCAATTCCCTTAACACCATAAAAGATGTAGACGGGAATGTATACAACACAATTGTAATTGGCACACAAACATGGATGGTTGAGAACCTTAAAACAACAAAATTTAACACCAAAGAACCAATTACTCAAAATACAAGTTGGAATGATCTAAAAGTTGGACAGTATTGTAATTACATGAATGATCAAAACTATGGACTTAAGTATGGTCGTCTTTATGATTATTATGCAGTACATTCGGGAAAATTAGCACCTAAAGGCTGGCATATTCCGAGTAAAGAAGAATGGCTTATACTGAAAAATTATGTAAGTTCAAATTTAGCAGCATCTGGAAATGCTGCTAAAGCATTAGCATCAACTTCAGACTGGTTGACTTCTTCAAAATCAGGTTGTGTTGGATTTAATATGAATTTGAATAATAGTTCAGGATTTACTGCGCAACCAGCTGGTGAATTGGCAGTAGATGAATTTGCAGACATGCATGAAGCTTGTTATTTATGGAGCTCAAGTTTTGAGATAGAGGAAGACATTTATTTTATTCCTCTATTTTTTAAAATAGAATATTCTTCTAAAGATGTATATATAGAAGGTATTGAATCTGGTCATTTCAACTCAGTAAGGTGCATTAAAGATTCGAAATAAAGTTAAATAACCAAAATTATAGCCAAAAAGGTATATGTTTAATTGGAGTACTATGAAACTCAATTTAAAAGTTAAGAATTACATTTGATTAAATGTTAAAAAAAATAAGACTACAATATGAAACAAGGAGAAATCTATAAACTTAAAAGAGAATTTAGAGCATATTATTCACCAAAATGCTATAAACACCCTTTCATTTATTGGAAAGAAAAACATGCTGATTACACAGGAATAATGCTGACAACTTCCGAAAATCCAGAATATAAAAATATTGAATTGAAGGAAGAGTATTTCTTAGAGGATTATATAATTGGTTTTGGCAAATCTGAATTAAATCCAAAATCTTATGTTGCCCCATTGTATTTACTGAAAGATGTAAAATACGAACACCTTGAATTAGTTGGTGAATTGTCTGACGAAGGAAAAGCATTTATCAAAAGTATAGTTGGTGGATTAGAATACACTGATTGGAAATCTCATATGAATATTGAGTAACTATACAATTAAACACAATAACGTAATGAAAGCATATAATTTTCCATTTGGACAGCCATTGAAAAAGGTGGAGCAGAAAGACAAAAAACCAAAAGAAGCTTTTGTTCTTGGTGTTTATGCGAGTGCTGTACACGCACTTTGGACGGACAAAAACGGAAAACATAAAGTTTCTGCGCTTGCTGTTGCAAGTGAGCCTGACATTTTTTGGCGAGGTGAAAATGCAGAAGAAATAATAAACGGAATCATTATCCCATGTGAAATCGGAAAACTAACTTTACCGACAGACAAAAGATTAAATGGACCCTCTGGTCGAGCACTTGACGAAAAATTTCTAAAACCATTGAATCTAAACAGAGAAAATACTTGGCTATGCGACTTGTTACCATATTCTCGTGTCAACGAAAATCAGAAAAACGCACTTGACAAATATTATACGAAAGAAATAAAAGAAACCTATAACCTACCACAAGCAACAATTCCTGAATTTGACAAAAACGAATTAAATTCGGAAAAACGAAGAGAAGAAATCTTAGAAGAACTTGAACAATCAAGAGCGCAGAAACTTATTTTGCTTGGTGACCTTCCAATTAAATGGTTTTTAAACTTCCACGACAAGAAATTTAAAACTCTTTCTCAGTTTGGCGAAACAACTGAAGAATACGGAAAAGAAAGAGAAATAAAAATAAACAACAGAATTTACAACGTAATTGCTCTCTGTCACCCACGACAAGCAGACAGACTTGGAAGCTCAAGTTCGAAATGGGGAGAATTACATGACAAATGGATGAAACGAAAAAACACCTAACAGCTAATACATAGGAGTACGTGTGGTCTGAGGCACGAAGACCCAACATGTACTCCCTGTTGCACTACAACCCCGTGAGCCGGTGTGGTACAAATCTCGAAAAAAACTCTTGTTTTGTTGTTATGGAGAAAGCGGCACGTTTTGATGAGAGTACCAGTTTGAAAGGTGAGTTGAAAAAGTCCGTTTCGGTGCAAAATATCGCCTTGTTTTGCTAAAAAATCCCGTTTAAAATGTTTTTTGTGGTCGAAAGTAAAATTTTAGAATTTCAGTTTGCGTGTTTTCGTTCACATAAGACAATACGAATCCAAACCCACTTTCTACAGTGGGTCAATGCGCTGATAATCAATTATAGAAATTCAGATTTTGTGGCAGGTTTCGGTTAATAAGTTGGTTGTTGGGATACAGCACATTCACTGGTGAGCGTATTTTGGGTAGCACTTCTACCGCTTGCATAGTGCCCGTTTTACAGCGTGGACATTGGCACGGATCAAAACCAGTTAGTCGCACCAAACGTTGCTGCTTGGTTTCTACGGGTTTGGTTAAGTCGGGTTTGCTATTGTCTTTGAGCGGCTGCACCGCTTTTTTATATCGACTTCCCAAAATGCCATAATGGCGTATTTTTACAAAGCGCTGTGGCAAAATATGCATGGAAAACCT
>CAYXQZ010000333.1:0-2944 GCA_964466415.1 uncultured Paludibacter sp. | reverse complement strand
CTGAGGGTTGTGTACGATCGGCAAAAGTTATCGTTTTATATGAATTCTTCGGCAACGCCTTTCATGAAAGAGGTTGCATTGGCACCTGTTGAACTAACCAGAAGTCCCGCATTGGGTGCTGGCGAAAAATGGCACTTCAACGTGGAACTTTATAGCCGATACAAGAGGATCAGACTGGTGTCGCAGCCTGTTGGTTCTGCAAGTAAGGTGGTGAGCGTAACTGGATCAATCCGGGGTTTTTGAAATAGTTTATTAAAAACAAATAATTTACAATATGTAAATATGGTTAGAAATCGCAAAAGCGTGAATATGTCCTTGATCAGTTCTATCCCTCGCTCGCTCTAGCTTATAACCTCGTTCCGAATGCTGAGCGTATGTCTTCAGACTACGCTTGGCTAAAAGGAAAGCTTTCTGATAAACCCGAATGTTCCACCTGCTTTCCATATTTAAGTAAAAAAATAGTAGGCATTAACGTAATGTACACATGAGCGGTAAATTTTCAAATGGCATTAATAGTTGGGGAATACTATAACAAAAACAGAATTATTATTATCTTGCACTATATTTATTAGAAAAATGAGAAATTCATACAATATAAATTTAATTGCTGCTGGAAAAAATACATGTAATTCCAATTGGACAAAACAGTCAGACGATTTTGATCGTTGCTTTAAGTTGTATTATTTAGAAAAAGGCGAAGCTTCAATTCAAATTAGTAATATAGACAATCCTATCAAGCCTTCAAAATTTTACTTTATAAATGGCTATGAAATTCAATCTCAGAAATGCGAGAATAGTATGGATGTTTATTGGCTTCATTTTATACCCGATTCCATTTATTTGAAATACATATTGACTCATGCTATTAGTTTTATGAAATGGGAATCGGCTGAATATCCAACACTTGTAAAGGAATTTACACAAATATGTAATCTGTTTGTATTATCAAGTAGCAATGAATTAAACAGTACTAGTGTAAAATTAGGCTTGGAATGCTCTATGCAATCGGTAGTATTGTTTTTTGTTGGTCAATTACTTAATAATATTGAATATGAAAAGATACTCTCTCTTTCATCAATCCAGAAAATAAAAGCCTCTTTAGATTTTATGGATAGCGAATATATTAGAAATCCGTCTTTAATCGAAATAGCAGCCTGTTCAAATATCTCACCAAACCATTTTCATAGAATTTTTACCGAGACTTTAAACACCACTCCGTTAAATTACATGCTAAACCTTCGATTATCTCAGGCAATAGGACTACTTTCATCAACATCATTAAATATTAAAGAAATTGCCTTGAAAGTTGGCTATGACAACGAATTCTATTTTTCGCGAATTTTCAAGAAACATTTTGGAATTTGTCCTTCGGATATAAGAAAGCAGAGTTTGGTATAATGTTTTAACTGCTTATCCCTTTCGGTCAAGTTGAAGAAAAAATTAACCATCGCGATTGCTATCTCGGGATGGTTTTATTTCTTAAATTCCATTTATCAAATTGAAGTCAGCACCCACATTATAACTGATATATTTTTAACCTTGACTAAAGGGGATAAGCAATTTGGGTTAATTATAATCCACATAAATACTAATCCCAAAACATTTAAAATCGGATAAAACTACCGAAATACGCTTCTTTTGGTTCGTTTATACCATCTGTAATTATAAAACAACCCAAAGGTTGTTTTATAATTCTACTGTGGTTAATGCCGTTACTTCAAACAAATAGTATCAATGAGTCGAAGTCGAAGTTGGACTTCTATATTGTTTGTACAAACGGTATTAGATATTCCGAAACAATCCTGAAAATCCAACTTCAAAAACTCCATTTGCAATTTCCATTCGATACCTTCCTGCATATTATTTCGAAGTAATGGTCACGATTTATACACTCCGTATTCTTTGATTGTATCAAACATGGCCAACACATTCTCAACGGGTGTTTCTTCAAGAATGGTGTCATGACTGGCTCCGGCAATGTACCCGCCACCTGGCATCATAATGTTCAGAATCTCACGTGTTTTGTCCCTGACATAATCAGGATCGCCGTCGATTAGAATATGGTGGGAGTCAATACCGCCATTAAACACAATTTTATCTCCAAATTTGGCTTTTAGACCTTGTAGTTCCATTCCGCAACAGGAGGTTTGAATGGCATGCAGTGCGTCTAATCCAACCTCAATCAGTGACGGTATTAACTGAGCAAACCCGCCACAACTATGCAACATAACTTTCAGACCATAGGAATGTCCTAAATCAATCAGACTCTTGAGGTGTGGCAGTAAAAATCGGCGAAATAGCCCTTCATCAATAAGGGGTCCTGTTTGACTTCCAAAATCATTGCCAATAAAAAATATGTCAATCTGATCAGCGGCAGCGTCAAAAATGCGTTTACTTGTTGCGATGTAATATTCCATCACGTGCTCAAATACCGCATCAACAGCCTCCGGTTCTATATACATCTTGATAAAGAGATTTTCCATTCCGAACAAATCAATTGCATCGTGCCAGAATGGAGACCAGTCTCCCCCAAGGATGGCGTATTGCTTATTATAAAGTTCAGCATCTGCTTTAACATTGGATACATCCACATCACACGCATCCGGCCATGGATAGTCGTGAATTTGGTTCAAAGTTGCCTCAGCCAGAGGATGATTAACCGGTTGACCATATCCCTGCCCGTGCCGTTCAACCCCAAAAGGGGTTCGGTAGACAACACCTTGATCCAGAGGTTCATTATTCCCTTTATACGTTGCAAAAACACGCCGAAAATCATCATGGAATCTTATCCTCAATTCTTCATCGCCAAGATTGGTTTCCTTTTTAGCTTTTCCCCAGAATTCATCAGATGCCCCACACCACATGGGTACACGATCCGGTACCTGATGGGCAAAGGTTGTCAGGACACGTTCTCTCGAAGTCATTTGTTTTTTCATTTTTTTAA
>CAYXQZ010000332.1:0-2946 GCA_964466415.1 uncultured Paludibacter sp. | reverse complement strand
TTGCTTATAATATTATTTTGTTGATTTCTATCGGATTCAAATTCGGACTGCAAAATTAGTCTTTTTTTTTGAATTGACAAATTGAAATGAGTTATTTGTTTTTATTTTTGAATATTTTTTTCATGTCAATAGTTTCGTCCTATGAAAATGATATTTAATCTAAGTTATTTAGCCAAGATTTAAGTTCCTTGTCTGTTATATTTGATTGTTCTGATTTATCATAAATTGAAAGTAAATAAACTTTTGATTCTTTAATTTGAAAATGGCTAATAATCCTTGCTCCACCACTTTTACCCTTTCCTTTTGAAGCAATAGCTATCCGAATTTTATAACAACTACCTCCAATACAAGTACCTTGCTCTGGGTTTTGTTTTAGCGTCTTAACTAATTCAGCAAACTCAATTTTTATCGATGGAAATTTCTTTACCAACCGCTTCAACTGTTTCTCAAACAAATTTGTAATTTCAATACTATAGCTCATTTAACAATTCATCTGCAGATTTAAGTTTGATTTTTCCTTGTTTTGCTAGTACAACCTCATCAATTGATGATTTTAACTCTTTGAAAAAAGTTGCTTTTTCAGTACTAATTGTTTCTACCTTTACAAACGAAATGCTTTTTAATACCTCTAATAACGATAATGCTCTATTATCAGGTAAATCGAGAATTACTTTCATTTTCTGTTGATTTATTTTTGTGCAAATATACAAAACTTCTTTTGATGGAATAACAATACGTATTAAAATAATGTTTTAGACATTAACCAATATATGCTGTCATTTTGTCACCAATGTGGCTTTGGCACTTAATTTGACTAATCAAGATGACATTAATAAATTATATCAGCCTATTAATATCAATAATAAGACAATTAAATAACTAATAATCATATAAATAACAATGGCAAAAGGAAACATTGGGGTAACGAGTGATAATATTTTCCCCGTTATTAAAAAATTTTTGTACAGCGATCACGAAATCTTTTTACGTGAATTAGTGTCGAATGCAGTTGATGCAAGTCAAAAACTGAAAACATTGGCCTCGGTTGGCGAGTATAAAGGCGAATTGGGCGAACTTAAAGTGCGTGTTTCTATTGATAAAAAGAAAGGCACACTGACCATTTCGGACAATGGTATAGGTATGACTGGCGAAGAGATTGAAAAATACATCAATCAAATTGCATTTTCGGGAGCCGAAGAGTTTTTGGAAAAATACAAAAACGATGCACAAGCTATTATTGGTCACTTCGGACTTGGTTTTTATTCTTCGTTTATGGTATCCAAAAAAGTAGAGATTTTTACTCAATCGCACAAAGAAGGTGCTGTGGCTCAACACTGGTCATGCAAAGGCGATCCAGAATATACGCTCGAAGATACCATTAAATCGGAACGTGGAACTGATATCGTGTTACATATCGACGACGAAAATAAAGATTTTCTGGAAGATACCAAGATTCAGGAATTGCTAACAAAGTATTGTAAGTTTTTACCCGTAGAAATTGCTTTTGGTAAGAAAAAAGAGTGGAAAGATGGGAAAAATGTGGAAACAGATGAAGATAATATTATCAACAACCCTAATCCAGCATGGACACGCAAGCCAGCTGATTTAACGGACGAAGATTATAATAAATTCTATCACGAGCTTCATCCAATGGGCGAAGATCCTTTGTTTCACATTCACCTCAATGTAGATTATCCGTTCAACCTGACTGGTATTCTTTATTTCCCGAAAATAAAAAATAATATCGACATGCAACGCAACAAAATACAGTTGTATTGCAATCAGGTTTTTGTAACCGACCATGTCGAAAACATTGTTCCTGAATACCTTACATTGCTTCATGGTGTAATTGACTCACCAGATATTCCACTCAATGTGTCGCGCAGTTACCTGCAAAGCGATGCCAATGTGAAGAAAATATCAGGTCATATTACCAAAAAAGTGGCCGACCGATTGGCCGAAATTTTCAAAGCCGACCGTGCTAATTTCGAGGAAAAATGGGATAACCTCAAGGTGTTTATACAATACGGAATGTTGAGCGATGAGAAGTTTTACGAACGTGCCGAAAAATTTGCTTTGTTGAAAAATGTGGACGGCAAATACTTTACTTTCGAAGAATATAAAACGCTTGTAGGCGAAAATCAAAAAGATAAGAATGGCGATTTAATTTACTTGTATGCCAACAGCGCTGATGAGCATTATAGCTATATTCAAGCTGCCCAAGATAAAGGCTATGATGTGCTGATAATGGACGGACAGTTGGATGTGCATGTGGTAAGTCAGTTGGAACAAAAGTTTGAAAAAACACGTTTTGTGCGTGTTGACAGCGATGTTATTGACAAAATTATTCAGAAGGATGATGTTGATAAAGTAACACTTACCGATGAGCAGCGTGATGCATTGGTTGCAGTTTTCGATTCGCAACTTCCAAAAGTGGAAAAAGCAAACTTTATTGTCACTTTCGAACAAATATCGGCCACTACAAATCCTGTATTTGTAACTCAAAACGAGTTTATGCGTCGCATGAAAGAAATGTCGGCTCTGCAGGGTGGTATGATGAGTTTTTATGGCGAAATGCCTGATAGCTACAACTTGGTAGTAAATACAGCGCACCCAGTTATAGAGAAACTATTGAGCGAGGAAGAAAATGCTTGTGCCACCGAAGTAGCTCCTTTTGCAAATCAACTGGCCGAAGTGAAAGCCGCACACGATAAGTTAAGCGAAAGTCACAAAGGCAAAAAGGACGAAGAAATTGCAACAGCCGAAAAGGACGAGTTAAGCACATTGGCCAAACAAATGGACGAACTAGGCAATAGCAAAAAAGCTGTTTATAAAGCTTTTGCTGCTGAAAATAAACAAGTGCGCCAATTAATCGACCTCGCATTGCTTGCCAACAATATGCTCAAAGGCGAAGCGTTAGCTAACTTTGTAAAGCGCAGTGTGGAA
>CAYXQZ010000331.1:0-2957 GCA_964466415.1 uncultured Paludibacter sp. | reverse complement strand
GATAAGTTTTTCCAACAAGTAATTCGAGCATTTGCACGCGAAATTGGCGTACAAGGCGGTTATAATCTTGAATTGGATAGCGACACTACGCTGCAACAATCCATCGACAATCTTTTTTTGGACTTAAATAAAGAGGAAAACAAGCAATTGCTCACATGGCTTACAAACTTTGCCGAAGAGCGCATCGAACAATCGGAAAGCTGGAATCCACGAAAAAATATTGAAAGTCTGGGGCAAGAAATTTTCAAAGAAAGTTATCAGAACAAAGCCGAAGAAACGAACCGAAAACTACACGACCGCGAATTTCTTACATCCTACCGCACAAAATTGCGTTTAATAAAAACCAGTTTCGAAGACAAGGTCACTGGACTTTCCAAACAGCTACTTCAACAGATTCAAACGGTTGGATTAACTACCGAAAGTTTTAAATATGGCAAATCTTCGGGCATGAACAGCCTGAACAAAATTGTGGCTGGCGATTACAGTATTGGCGAACGATTTAGAGCATCGGCCGAGGCGGTTGAAAACTGTTACACTGCAAAAAAAACACCTGCCGAAATTGTTTCGGCTATCGAAAGTATTTACGCTAATGGACTTCAACAAGGTATAATTCAACTAATTGAATGGCTCGAAAACGACATTATTTTTTATAATTCGGCAGTTATTATTTTAAAAAATATAAATACACTTGGCATCCTGACCGACCTTGCTATGCAGATTAAGAAGTTGACTGATGAGCAAAACTCCATGCTAATTTCGGACTCCAACATGCTGCTTAACCGCATTATTGATAATTCGGACACGCCTTTTGTTTACGAAAAAACAGGTATTAACATCGACCATTTTATGATTGATGAGTTTCAGGACACCTCCGTTCTTCAATGGAAAAACTTTTTGCCACTCCTAACCAATAGTTTAGCTGCCGACAACTTTAATTTAGTAGTAGGCGATGTAAAACAAAGCATTTACCGCTGGCGAAATTCAGATTGGAAACTGCTCGACGAGAATGTATTACATGATTTTAGAAGCGAACAATTGTCGGAAATTACCTTAGAAACAAATTGGCGTAGCGACAGCAATATTGTGGCTTTTAATAACGAATTTTTTAAAACTGCCGCTGTGCTGCTTCAGCATAAATTAAATAATATACTTGAACCCGTGCTAGGCGTTTATCCCGAAATGGAAAAACACACCAAGCGTATTTTACATGCTTATGGGCAAGTGCACCAACATGTTTCGCCAAAAGCAAACCAAGGGCGTGTGGATATCCGGTTTTTGGACCGAAAAGAAAACGAAGATGGGTGGAAAAGTGAAAGTTTGAAGCAATTGCCAGCTATTTTGGAAGATTTGCAAGAACGTGGATATAAACCGGGCGATGTGGCAATACTGGTTAAAAAGAATGATGAAGCTCGCGATGTAATTCACACATTGCTAAGCTACAAAACATCCGACAAGGCTCGAAGTGGACTTAGTTATAATGTAATGGGCAACGAAGGCTTATTAATTTCATCGGCTTCCACCGTTCGTTTTATTACCAGTATTCTGAAGTTAATCATCACACCGCTGGATAGTATTAGCAGAACCATAGTGAGTTATGAGTATGCCAGGGCTTATATGCATTTACCGGCCAACGAGGCTGTTCAAGTTTGTTTTTCGGGAAGTGAAAATCCTGCAAATTTCTCCCACTTATTTACCGAGGAACAAAATAATGCTTTAAGTCAAGTAAAAAACGCATCGATTTATGATTTAGTCGAAAAAATTATTTCTATTTTTAAACTCGATGAATGGTACAACGAAACTGCTTTTGTTCAAGGTTTTCAGGATGTGATTTACAAATTCACAAATGGCAAAAATACCGATATTTTTAGTTTTATAAAATGGTGGGATACAGTGGGCATAAAACAAAGTATATCCACTCCTGAGAACGATGATGCTTTCAGAGTAATGACGGTTCATAAGTCAAAAGGACTTGATTTTAAAGTGGTTGTTATTCCATTTTGCGATTGGGACGTAAATAAAAAGAGTGGATTGTATAAGAATATTCTGTGGACAGAACCTGTACACGAGCCGTTTAATGAATTGCCTTTGCTTCCGGTTGAATACGGTTCCAAGTTGGCACAATCCATTTTTGCACCTCAGTATTTCGATGAACTGATGCATCAATATATTGATAATTTGAATGTGGCTTATGTAGCATTTACACGTGCAAAACACGAGTTGATTTGCATGGCGCCCAAGCCCGAAAAAGAATTAGAGGATGTTCACAAAGCAAGTTCATTGGGTGGTTTAATGCACTTAATGTTTAATTCGGCAGCCGTTTCCACCACCGACCTAAACTTAAATGAGCATTTTGAAACATCAAATCAAACCTTGGAAATAGGAGAAAAAAAGCTAGCAGTACAAAGTAAAAAGCCTACAGTGAACAATGCAGAAAAAATGACTGCCTATAAATCAAGCTCTCCTACTGGCCGACTACGGTTACGCAATATGAGCACTGATAGATGGTTAGAAAATCAACAACTCACTGATAGTAAGTTAAATATGGGCACTATCATGCACGAAATACTGCAAACCATACATTTCAAATCCGATACAGAAGCAGCCATAGCAAACTGTTTGCGCGAAGGAAAAATAAACAGTTCGGAAGCAGTGATAGTGAATGACATGATCGAAAAATTCTGGCAAATGCCACTCACCAACCAATGGTTTGCCGATGGAAATACCGTATTGAACGAAGCAGTGATTCTAACTCCGCAAAGCAGCCATTACAGACCCGACCGTGTAGTAATTAATGGCAACCAAGCCACCGTAATTGACTATAAATTTGGTGAAACCGAAAAAGAAAGTTACCTAAAACAAGTGAGAAACTACAAACAGTTAATCACTGAAATGGGTTACCATACAAAAGCTTACATCTGCTATATCATGCTTGAAAAAAATGTGGAAGTTGAGTAACT
>CAYXQZ010000330.1:0-2990 GCA_964466415.1 uncultured Paludibacter sp. | reverse complement strand
GACAACAGACAACGGACGACTGACAAAAGAAAAAGTCGCTGTAAATTGACTCACAACGACTTTTTTTAATAGAATAATATATTGTATCGAATTAATTATGCCTCTGCTGGAACTGTATCTTTAACATCAAGTTTTGAAGGTGTAAATATCTGTAAAACACCTTTTAAGCCTAAACTCATTACTATGTTGTAGAAGAATGCTAAAAATGCTACAGTTAAAAGAATACCCGATAATAAGGCCAATACCATATACAAGTTATATTCTCCATTGTAATACAACGTGCGACGTAACATACCATGTAAGCCAGCCATACCCATAAATGCACCCATTCCAATTCCACCTAATAAATGACACCAGAAATGCACATTTGCTAATTTTTGGCTATAAAGTTTAGCGCCATTTGTAACTATTGGAAAAAGAATATAAACTGCTGAATACAAGGTCATGGTTAATCCTACAAGTATTGCCACGTGAACGTGTGGACCAATAATCCATTGCGTATTGTGCAAAATGCGGTTCAAACCAATGTCGGCTTGCATAATTCCTGCTGGAACTGCCAATCCAAAACCAAGTAAACCTCCTAATAAAAATTTCAACGGATTTGTCATTTTCAATGGTCGAGCACTCCACAGTGTTACTAATGTAATGAAAAATGCCAATCCTTGTGTTATTAATTCAAAAGCAGTTACCAATTCGCCCGAAAGTATTTTAAGAATTCCAGGTTGCGCTTGATCCGACATTAAATGGTGTGACCATACTGTCCACGACACAACTAACTCCACCAATAAAGCAATACGTGCAATTTTTGCCATAAACAACTCTTTGCCAGTTATTAACATGGCCAATAAATACCAAGTACCTGCCACAAAAATTAATACCAATCCATCTGCTATTAAATCGAGTCCCCACCAGAACCAGTTTTTATAAAGTAATGCGTCAACGGCTGTGTTTTTCAAATCGTATCCCATTAAATGAGCCACCATATAAACCAAAATTAAAACACCTGTAAACAATATAATCCCTGCATTTAACGCAACATCAACAGTTCCACGTGCTACTGCAGCAATTGGTAACGAAACCAATGGTTCGGTACGATTCGCTTTTTTACGGAAGATGTTTTTTACACTATCAACACCTAAGGCAGAACCCAATAATTTTTTACCGTTTTGTTTTTCCCAACCTTCAGGAGTATATGTAATGGTCGCAAAAATATTGATAACAAAAAAAACTGTTCCTACCATTACCAATGCAATTCCAGTTATAAAAAATGCTCCTCCAAGTGGACTAAATTGTGTGAAATCGGCAGGAAGTGGCCAATAAAGTGTATAAAGTGGCGAATAATGTGTCAAAAATCCGGCAGTCCAAAACACCAAGGTACCTATGGCAATAAACAAATAAGTTAGATTACCTAATTTATAGCTCCATAATGGTTTTTTCATTAAATAGGGAACTAAAAATAAAAATGCTCCAAAAACCAACGAATAGGTGGAACCAAAAATTCCAACCAATGGGTGAGCAGTTAACATGCCAAAATACTGATCGGCAGGCATTAAGCTTGCATCAACTTGCATCATACGCATCAACATTCCTTCGAAAAGCGCAAAGAAATAAAATACCAATGATACTAC
The DNA here is from genome assembly GCA_964466415.1 of uncultured Paludibacter sp. Lineage (GTDB taxonomy): Bacteria > Bacteroidota > Bacteroidia > Bacteroidales > Paludibacteraceae > Paludibacter. The sequence goes on along the minus strand of CAYXQZ010000330.1, from coordinate 1,362 downwards.
AACAAATCGGAGTACCAACTTTTGCATTGGTGTTAAACTTGTAGGTTTAAATAAACCTTCTTCACCATCTAATAATATATTTATGAATTTCATAAGTTCAATTTTTAATTTATATTTATTTTTTAGATTACTCAACCACTACCACATCTTTTTCAATCATTTGTGCACCTTTAGGTCCTGAGTATTCGGTGGAACGAATACTATACACACCAGGACTATTAAACTGCCAAAGAATATCATTTAAATGTCCAGGTACAACTTGCATTTGAAAAACCATAGAATTATCCTGACGGAATAATCCAAAACCATAGGTCAAGTCTTTTGAATAAACATTAAACATGGCTTTTTGACCTACCTTTATCATTAGTTTTTCTGCAGGAAGTTGAAATTCATGATTGGCAACAGTAATATCAAAAACCACATCTGCTTTAATATCAGCGCGATTAATGTCCATTGGTGCCCAAGGAATGGTGTTGTAAGTAATGATATGTAGCGAAACTCCAGCTACAATCAGTACCGAAACAAATGCATAAAAAAGCTTTTTTGGTGCTTTATACGTTTCGCCTTGTTGGGTTATTTTATACCCAAACCAGGCCATTAACGAAATAATGGAAATTGCGTAGCATGTATACGCAATTGTTTGTCCCCAAAGGACAAGTTGTGAATCGACCATAATAATTAGTTTAAAAAGGTGAATATATTATTTTAACGAAATTTTTAACGCTGCATTATCTCTATTCAAATCCATGAGTGTTGTTGATTTCAGTAAATTTACGGTAGCATCACGCACTTCGCCCCATTTATCGTGCATTGAGCAGCGCTCAGTCAAAGGGCAATCCTGAAATCCAAAAAAACATTTATTCTCGTTTACAAGCTCATCAGTGGATTCTACAATATCCATTAAAGTAATTTCGATTAATGGTTTGGCAATTTGATAACCTCCTTGCTTGCCTTGAATACTTTGAAGTAAACCTTGCTTTTGCAAAAAATTCATTTGTTTACGTAAATATCGAAAGGGAATGTTTAATTTATCAAATAATTCGTTTGTAGTATATAATTTACTATTGTCCATCGACATATAGCTCATTATTCGGAATGCATATTCAGTTGTTTTTGTAAAATTCATAAATGATACCTATTGGTGTTATTTAAATGCAAATAAACAATATTATTTTGATATAGCAAAATAATAAAAAAAAAACTTCAAAAAAAGTTTTTGAAAGATTATATGATTGAATTCTATTTTTATCAAACAATTGGTATTATATTTGCCAAATCAAAACAAAAAAAACTCAAACACAATTCCTTATGAAAAAGAACATTGCCATTATCAGTTTACTAATCATAGTTATAACTGCATTT
>CAYXQZ010000329.1:0-3018 GCA_964466415.1 uncultured Paludibacter sp. | reverse complement strand
AATTTTTTCCCACACATAAATACTATTTGCAATTAAAAATAATACGCAATACCTCAACAATCAATTTTACAACTATCTAATTTTCAGCGCTATATATTTATATGTGTTATATAACATATTTCAACAGTGCTTCACACAACTCAAAAAGTGTTAATATTGAATGTTTTTAAGCAACCCCAATTTCGAAACTTGTAAATTTAACATTATGAAGGCCTTCGCTGCAACATTGATTTTTGCATTATATACTCTATTCGCTTTTGCCAGCCAACCACTTGTACGAAACTTCACTCGCAAGGACTATAAATCGGGCACTCAAAACTGGTCTATTACCCAGGACAAGCAAAACAAAATGTATTTTGCTAACAACAACGGTCTATTGGTTTTTGATGGAAAAAACTGGGCTGTTACACCTATTAAAAACGGCACAAATGTGCGCTCCATACTTTACGATGGGGTATCCAAATTTTATGTTTCAACTTTTAATGAGTTTGGCTACTTCAAAAAAAATAAAGTGGGCGTCATACAGTATTATTCTCTTTCGGAATCGTTAAATATTAAACCTTCAGGCTCCAACGAATTGTACAATATACATAAGGATGAAAAACAAATTTATTTTCAGGGCGAAAAAACTGTTTTTGCATACGACCAAAAAAAAATAAAAAAATATGAATTTGGTTATAAAATCGATGCCTCTTCTATTGTACATAATATACTTTTCGTATCGAGTAAGCAAAGTGGATTGTTTATGCTCAACGGCGATTTGTTTGTTAGGGTACAAGGTTCCGAAATTTTAATCAATAAAAAGGTTAGTGCAATTTTGCCATTTGCTAATAATCAGGTACTTATTACCACCAGTTTCGATGGTGTATTTTTGTATAATGGACTTACAATTGTACCTTTTAATACAGGTGCCGATGCTTTCCTAAAAGCCAACCAAGTGTTTTGCGCCACTACTAATGGGCGACAAATAGTGTATGGAACCGTACAGCGAGGTATAGTAATTCAAAACATAGCAGATGGTAGCATAGGTTACGTAAATACTTACACCGGATTGCAAAATAACACCGTTTTGAGTGCCTCGTTCGATAATCAACAAAACCTTTGGCTTGGTTTGGATAATGGTATTGATTATGTGATGTTGAATAGTCCAATACGTAATATTTTTGGTACAAATAACCTATTTGGTGCGGGTTATACCTCGCATCTCAAAGACAATATTCTTTATTTTGGAACCAATCAGGGTTTATATTCTACTTCATACCCACTTCCTACTAACGATAAAACACTACAACTGAGTTTAATAAAAGGTATGGAAGGACAAGTGTGGTGTTTGAACGAAATTGACAACACGCTTTTTTGTGGCGACGATCAGGGTGCATTTATAGTCAACAAAAACTCGGCTGAACGTATCCAGGGTTTAAGTGGCACATGGTCGTTTAAAGCATTACGTAATCATCCCAATGTGATTTTAGGATGTTCGTACCAAGGATTGTTTATACTTAAAAAAACAGGGGGTAAATGGGGTTTTTCGCACTACCTCAAAGGAGGTTTTAACGAAACGAGTCCTATGTTCGAAGAGGACAACGATGGTTCAGTCTGGTTCAGTCATTGGCTGAGGGGGCTCTACAAACTAACGCTTAATGCCAATTTGGATAGTATTGCTAATTATAAATTGTATAATGCTAAAAATGGTTTGCCATTCGATAGGATGAATACAGTTTTTAGGGTGGATAATAAATTGTTGTTCTCGTCGAGCAAGGGTTTTTATAGCTTTGACGCCAAAACGGATAAATTTAACCCTAATTTAAAATGGAATAGTTTGTTTGGAAACTCTGCATCAGATATCCGACTTCACGAAAGTCCAAACGGTGATGTGTGGTGTGCTTCAGGTAGGTTTATTGGATTAGCCCGAAAAGACAAAAACAACAATTACAGCATCGACTCGCTCTCGTATCGAATTCTGCAACCTAAAATAATTATTGGCTTCGAAAACTTCAACTTTATTGATAGCAACAACCTTATTTTTAGTAACGAAGAAGGTTTTAGTTGGATAAAAACATCAAAAAAATCGGAGGATAAATCAAAATTCAATGTATTGTTAACTAGCGTTGTAGCTTCAAATTCAAATTTTTCGGATGCTAAAACCCAACACTTAGATCCAGCCTCATTGGATAAAACATCAATTAAAAACAGTCAGAACTCGGTACGATTTGAATTTGTGGCTCCCGAATACCGCAACGAGGGTTTAGTGGAATACAGTTATATGCTCGAAAACTACGATAAATCGTGGTCGGAGTTTAGCAGTCAGAACATGAAAGAGTATAACAAATTACCACGAGGAAATTATGTTTTCAAGGTTAAAGCGCACTCATTGCTCGAAAAAAACATAGTAATATGCTCCTACGAGTTTACAATTTTACCCGCTTGGTACGAATCAACCTTGGCATTCATTATTTATTTTATTTTAGTTCTCATTGCAATTGGTGCAACCCTAATTTGGGTAAACAAAAAGTCGACCAAAGGTGCACGCGAAATGGAGCTATTAAAGGAAAAGGAAATTCAGGAACAGAAAAAAGTGTTTGAGGCCGAAAACCAAGCTAAGAAGAAGGAAATTAAAGAGTTGAAGAACCAACAATTACAATATGAACTACGCCACAAAGCACAAGAATTGGCTAGCTCAACCATGAACCTCATACGCAAAAACGAAATGTTGGCCGATATTATGGGAAATATAACCAAAGCCACTGAGGAAATTAAAAAGAATGGCGATGTGAATGCTGTGCTTACACGCCTTGGAAAAATGGAACGCAATATCAAGCAAAATATTGAGCAGGATAAAAACTGGAAACGCTTCGAAGAAAACTTTGATTTAGTGTACGAAAATTACCTCAAACGCCTTGGCGAAAGTTATCCAGAGTTGAATATGAGCGATAAAAAGATTTGCGCATATATCAAAATGGATCTCTCGTCCAAAGACATGGCGCCACTGCTCAATATGTCGGTACGTAGCATCGAAAC
>CAYXQZ010000328.1:0-3023 GCA_964466415.1 uncultured Paludibacter sp. | reverse complement strand
GCTGGTTAACAGCGCAGTACGATTGGACCGGACTTTCGGGATTAATGTATAAATCGTTGCCACTAAGTTTGGCTGCTTTTATACTAACCTTTGCGGGTGTAATTGCTTTCGCTTTTTCGGTGGGTTTTGAATTGGAAAAAATGATTCATTTCGGACATTTGTTCGAAGGAATTGCCATTGGTACAATCGGGTTGGTGATTTTAATGCCAAACATTGCACGCATGTGGTATTTTACCATTCTTAAACCAAAAGTAAAAGTGCCGTTTATGAAATATGTAAAAAGCATGGGCGAATTGTTCGTACACATGTTTACACAGAAACGTGCCTTGGGATGCGACGATAATCAATTCCGCTGGTTCGAGCATTTTATATTGGTAATTGGCTATTTATCATTACTATTCACTACAGTAGCACTCAATTGGTTTGGTACTGATAATTTGTTCATTATCATTTTAGGTTATGTAATGAGTGCTATTGTGTTTGTGGTAACCATCGACTTTGTGGGAAGCCGCATGAAGAAAGATAAAGCCGTAAGCAAACACTCGCAACCTTCCGATATTTTCTTTGTGGTATGGTTGTTTTTTATGGGTTTAAGTGCCTTTATGGTTCGCCTTTTTATCGACCTCGATATACTCGAAATGAACAAATGGCTCTACATTTTTCACCTTACCGTATTAGTTCAATGGGCATTAATCATAGTTCCGTTTGGTAAATGGACACACTTTTTATATCGTTCGTTTGCTATGTATTTTGCAAAACTAAAAGAAAAATGATCCCGATACATCGGGATGTCCGCTTCGCTTCCATGTGATGATAGGATGATATAAAATGCCGGCTGAATTTCTGAGAAGAGATTCAGCCGGAGTTTTTTGTACCAATTACAAAGTGTTTAATATTTCAATTGTTTTGTAGTTCTACTACTTTTGGGTTTCTTACGGAATATATTATGTTTATTTTATCACCTATATTGTATCCTTCATTATAAATATTGGTTGATGATTTGCCATTATTGTATTTGAAAAATATATATGGGTTTTCTTGAGCGTCTTTATGTATTTCTATAACAGTTACTACTTCTACTTTTCCATAGTTTTTTAGTTGATAATTCTTGTAAAAACTATTGCCAAATATGAAGGAGGTAATAGTAAAAAATAAAATAGAAAATGAAATCAATGACATTAAATTTTTAAATTTCAACGCTCTTTCATCTCCAATATGTGTTTTATAAAAATAATTTGATATCAATTTAATTGGACCGAAAAATTCAGGGATATCTATTTTAATTATAAATTTTCTAACAATAAAAATGCTTAAATGTAATATTCCAATCCAACAAATTGCAGTGCTGAGTAAAAGAAGCAAAATTTCTCTTTTTAGAAACGATAATTCAAGATTGTCTGCCAACCACATTTCAGAAGCAATAAAAATACCAATAAAATTTGAGATAAAATAGATAGTTAAATATTTTATTTCTGATTTAAAATTGTTTTGCATTTGTAGGATTTATTTTATCACTGTTTTTACGTCACAAATATAATAATTTTCTGGGTTTAATTTTAATAATGATAATCTATCACTATCAACCGAGATAAATTAAAATTCGGCTGATTTTATTTTTAAGTTGTTTATTATTAGTTGTTTAATTCTCTATTTCATTTTTTTCAATAACCTACCTCCCTTTAGAAACATGCTAATTGTAAATTCGGACTATTGTTTAATGTACAATTTCTCTTTCGTTTAGCGTAGGTTCGTTTACAATTTTCAATGAGCCACATTATATCTATATGACTTATTAAGTGAATTCGTACTAATACAGCCACAGTTGAAAATGCTTTTTCTGTTTTTGAAATCGCTTTTAGCACAATCAGTAGCAAATGCGCAATCAGCGTACACCATATTTGTGTTCTTATTCCATTTTCCGTTTCTGAGTAGAAGTAATGAAGCTGAAAATTCTGCTTCATTTTCTTGAACATGGTTTCGATATTCCAACGCTTTTTATACAGAAAAGCCACTTCCTGGTTCGTAATCTGAAAATTATTGGTAATGAACTTGTAAATCCGTCCCTTTTCGTCCCGATAAGTTACTTTGCGTAAGCAAAGTGTCTTGACCTTTTTGTTTTCAACATACTTGATATGAATATGTTCCTCTTTCATTACACCAAATTCATCGTCGGTCAGTTCTTTCTCGAAAAGCACCTGTTGCACCTCGTATTTGGCATTGTCTTTAAGTCGGCATACAAAATTTACACCCTCCTGTGTCCAGTGAGCAAATTGTAGGTAATGATTATATGCTTTGTCGAACACAATCATACTGCCCGCTGGCAATATGAGATATTTTAAAAATTTCTTATCATGCATTTTCGCTTCACTGATTTTTACAAACTTTGCCGTATCGGCATGAGCATCTATCATCATGTGAACTTTTAAACCGCCCTTTTTCTTTCCATCGCCTTTGGGATTGCGCCCGACTCCCTTCATTATATCTGAAAATAAGCGTATGGTGGTCGAATCAAAAATATAAAAATCGTTGAACGATACACCCTCAATTCGGCTGACCGACAAAACGGTTTGAAAATGCTTCAACAACTCAAAATAAAACTCCTGAAACAACTCATTTGTCCGCTCTCTTAATCCATCCCCAAATGTGCTTTTGGCTGGCGCACTATCAAGTCCCAAATAATTGAGCTTCCCCTGCATGCCAAGCATTCCTGCACATATCTCTCCACTCGAATCGCACCTTGTAAAAATCCCGAATAGCATCGAAACCAACTGAATCCAAGACGGAAACTGCTTATAATACTTATCTGCTCCAAATTTATTTACCAGTAAATCAAACTTCTGTTTTGGTAAAAATTCAATAATCTGATTGAAAATCGGCTGACCGACTAAATTCTTTTCACTATCTTTGCCCATGTTGTACAATTTATGTTTTCCAACTCAAATATACAACAGTAGGGTGAATGCTTAGGCGTTTGCCCTATTTTTTTTCATTTTCTCAAAATGTTTGTCGGTCAGTAGTGATAA
>CAYXQZ010000327.1:0-3035 GCA_964466415.1 uncultured Paludibacter sp. | reverse complement strand
AATGCATTGGTCATTTGGAGTATAAATACTGCTTCCGAAGCACTTTCGCATATTACCGTTTCTAATCCCCAGTTAGTCAGCATTTTCTGTATGCTAATGCGGCTGTTCATATTGTCGTCGATTACCAAAACTCGTTTTAAGTTTTCAATTTTTTCGTTGTATACTGCACTATTTAGTTCGTATATGGCTTCAATACTAAACGAGAAAATAGATCCTTTGTTAGGTTCGCTTTCGAACTCAATATTGCTTCCCATTTTATTGGCAAGTTTATCCGAAATACTCAATCCGAGTCCGGTACCGCCATATTTTCGAGTAGTTGATGTGTCGGCTTGAGAAAAAACTTTGAATAACTTCAGTTTTTGATTGTCAGATATGCCAATACCTGTATCGCGAACGCTGAATGAATAGCTCCCTTTTTCGTTATCTATTTTGCAGAAACTTACTTTTAATTCTACTTCGCCTTCCGACGTAAATTTTACGGCGTTACTTAGCAAATTAATCAATATTTGCGACACTCTAATAGGATCTATGTATGCAAATCGTGGCAGAAAATCAGCTATGTTTAACAATAATTCCAGGTTTTTTTTCTCGGCACTGTGCTTTACTATGTCAATACAATGTTCAAAAAGCTGCACCATATCGGTTTTAACAATTTCGAGTTCCAATTTACCAGCTTCAATTTTCGAAAAATCGAGTATATCATTGATAATATTTAATAAACTTTTTGCACTCGAATTGATGGCCGATGCGTACTGCGACTGTACGTCGGTAATATTTGTTTGTTGCAATAATTCCGAAAAACCGATAACACCATTGAGCGGTGTACGTAGTTCATGACTCATATTTGCAAGAAATTCCGATTTTGCCCGATTTGCTTTTTGAGCGTTTTCAATTTCAATCTTTAGGTTTTGTTCAAGTTCAAACCGTTGAATTAAACTGGCATATATTTGTCCAAAAACTTCGAGCAATGCATTTTCTTTTTCTCCGTAAATATGTTTTTTATTTATGGAATCGAAACTAATAAAACCGGCACATTCATTTCCAATAAAGAAAGGAACAGTAATTAAACTTTTTACACCTCTAAATTTCAAAATTTCAGCACTTTCGCCAACGTATGTTTCAATTTCTGTAATGTAAAAATTCTTGTTTAGTTTATGATTATTTACCCACGATTTAATATTATCAAGTGTAATTTCCGACAACTCTTCTTTTACTGATTTAAAACCAGTCGAAAACCATTCGTATTGGCAATAGCATTTTTCTTGAGTCCAATCATATTTGAATATAATGGCTCTATCTGCTTCAATAAATTCGCTTATTTCGTGCAATGATTTTAATACATTTTGTTCAAATTCAGAACTACTGATATTTATGTTGCGCAACGATAGTTTAACCAATAAGTCTTGTAGTTTTGATAATCTATTAAGCTCGTCTTGTGCTTTTTTGTTTTCGGTAATATCTTCTTTTACAGCAATGTAATTGGATATTCTGCCTGCTTCATCAATTACTGGCGATATTACTGCCGATTCCCAAAAAAGTTCACCATTTTTTTTTCGATTACAAAGCTCGCCATGCCATTCGCGCCCCAACGAAATTGTTTCCCACAAATTTTTAAATGTTTCGGGCGGTGTAAACTCCGATTTTAATACCCGTGGGTTTAAGCCTATTGCTTCGTCTGAGCTATAGCCTGTAAGTGTCGTAAATTGTGGGTTTACATACTCTATATTTCCATTTGTATCGGTAATTACTATTGTGGCTGTACTTTGTTCAATGGCTTTGAGTAGTTTCCTGTTTTGATTCTCGAGCTTTTTTAGTTTTGTGATATCTCTATTAAAACCTATTGTGCCAACCACCTGGTTCGATGAATTGAAAAATGGTGCTTTATATGTTTCAGTTACAATTGTTCTTGTTGGAGTTATAATATTCTCCTCAATTATAAATGCTTGTTTAGTATAAATAAGGCGCTCATCGTGACTGCGATACACATTTGCTTCTTCAACGTTAAAAAAGTCATAATCTGTTTTGCCAATAATATCAACGATTGTTAAATCGAAAAATGAAGCAAACCTCGAATTAACGGCAATAAACCGCCCTTTAAGGTCTTTTATCCATACCAATCCTTGATGATTCTCAATTATTGATTGTAAATTCAAATCAATTTTATTGTTCGAAACATTTTGCGTCGAAAAATCTTCTATGGTTGTATTTGGTTTCATTTTTAACTATTTTCAAATTGAATTTACAATAAATTTATGTGCAAATACTACATTACTTCTTTCGATATAAATAATGTATATGCCTTTTGTTAAAAGGTCTTTTACATTAAAAGTAACAAATCGAGGTTCGTTTAAAGTCATTTCATATAGTATCTTGCCCGATATATCAACTATAGTTATTTTTTTTAGATTATCATTTTTAGTGTTTTCGATGCTAAAAACTCCATTTTTTGAATCTTCGAATAGTTCGATTTCAGATTTTTTTACACTAAACATGCTGTTTTTTGTTGGATATTCGAAAGCTCCTATACTGGGAGTCAAATTTCGAGTTTTATTGAAAAAATCAAAATCAAAATTATAAAAACTGCAATCAATTCCTCTATTTGCTATTGGCAATGTCGATAAGCATTCGTATATCGAATTTATACTATCAGCATTCATATCGCCATTTGTATAATCGGTGTAAAAATTTGTATGTAAACTTACATCTGATTCCTGTTTGATATTAATAAATCGGTTATTTTCAGGTTCATACACATATAAAGAACCAGGTTTTACAATTAAATTATTGGCAATAATGTTTTTCGAACTTAAAGTGCTTATAAACCGAATTCCATCCGATTTTGGTGAAATTATCGTGTTGTTTAAAATGTAATGACTTGTATTCGAATATGTTAGTCTGTCGTCGACAAATATTCCATGAATACGTAAAGTGGCATCTTCAGGAAAAAAATTCTTACCTGCGTCAACAATTAAGTTGTTGAAAATATAACTATCGGCAAGTCCAAGCATCATAATTCCTGTTCCTGAACCTTTTAA
>CAYXQZ010000326.1:1386-3086 GCA_964466415.1 uncultured Paludibacter sp. | reverse complement strand
ATACCATGTTGCTTATCGGTTGCCCATAGTATCAAAACAATAACAAAGATGGCAATGGATTTATACTCGTCAATGGTCATTTTTCCAAGCGAAACAAATTCTGTTTTTAAACGTGCCATGCCGCCTTCAATTTGCGGTACTCGCTCTTCGGGTTTCATTGGGAAAATGAGTTTTGTACCCACAAACCATCCAATCAGAATCAAAATCATGCACAACGGAAAGGCTGCTATAAACCAATCTTGAAAGCCAAAAAAATCGGCTCCAATAGACCCTGCAATTAATGAACCTGCCAACAAATTAGCGCCAGACCCAGTAATAAAACCACTTGCACCAATATTGATTTGAAATAGATTTTGCAACACAATATTGCGTCCAAAATTATTTCGGTTATCGGGGCGAGCACCATAAATTGCAGCTATAACCATAAAAATGGGGAGTAAAATGGTTGCTTTAGCTGTTGTGGCCGAGATAAATATTGATAAAACGATATTTATAACAATAAAGCTAAAGAAAATCCAAGTGGCATTTTTACCGAAACGAAGTACAAACCACAAAGCAAAACGCTTGGCAACTTTGGTTTTCACCAACATACTTGCCAATACAAACGATAAGATATTTAACCACATAACAGGATGTCCGAGTTGGGCATAAGCCACTTTTTCGGTAGTAACACCTGTAAGTACCATGGCAATAATGACAAAAAGCGATGTCAAATAATTTGGAATTGACTCAGTAATCCACAATATAATGGAAGCAGCAAAAATGGCTAACATGGCATAATTCGCTCGTGAAAAACTTTCAGTTCCTAAATCTTTGAAGCGTTTAACGGCATCTTCTTTTAAAATTTCGGGGTTAATGTCGTTTAAAAATGGGATATTCGAAAAATAATAAATATAGATAAAAGCCAAAATTGCCAATGGACCACCCAAAATTTCCATCCAACGTTCGAAACCTACTTTTTCAGTTTTTCGTAGTTTCTCAACGCGATAATTATTCATATCGAGTATGTCGAACGTAGTATTTTCGGTCAGTTCAGGTTCAACTGTTGCAGAAGTATTTTTCTGTGATTCACTCATATCTTAAACTTAAATTAAATAAAACTAAAACTAACCCTCTACCACCTCACCCTAGCCCTCTCCTTGAGGAGAGGGAACAAGAGAGGAGAGGGGAAAAGAGCAATAAGGTATTTCAAAAATAGCAAATTGTAAATGACCAAATAGTCATTGTCTTCACCATTTCGTATACGGGTTCTTCATTAACATCGAGTTGTAGTATTTTACATCTCCTGTTACTTCTTCGCCCAACCATTCAGGTTTATCAAAGCTGTCAGTCTCACTTGTTAGCTCAATTTCTGCAACTGTAAGTCCCTGATTTTCGCCATAAAACTCGTCCACTTCAAATTTGAAACGACCATTTTTAACTTCGTAGCGGGTTTTGTCAATTACACCCGGCTCACAAATTTTCAAAAGTTCTTCTACTTCTTCCACCGGAATTTCTTTCTCCCATTCGTAGCGACTTGCACCGCTTGCACTACCAATTCCTTTGATAGTGATAAATCCTTTACTTCCTTTTATGCGAACACGAACTGTACGTTCGGGAATCGACGATAAATAACCCTGCGTAATCCTTGTTTCTTTTGAAACCTCAGCTTTGAAAGCATCGGATTTTACTAAAAATTTTTTTTCTATTTCTTGTGCCAT
>CAYXQZ010000326.1:0-1286 GCA_964466415.1 uncultured Paludibacter sp. | reverse complement strand
AAACGAGCCATGCGCTTTGCAGCCGCATCAAAATTTTGTCCGAACGAGCGGAACTCAAAACGAGGTTTCGATACCTCACCGATTTTTAATTCTTCTTTTGCCATAATTTTTTTTATTATATTAATTTCTACTAATCTAAAATTTTAGAGACTTTTCAATTTGCATTATTATTTGAGGTGCCCTTAGTTGCTGTTGTGAAAAGTGTTAATGTGCTTGAGCCATCGGGTTTACGACCGTATGATTTTTTACCTGCAGTAGCAATGGTAGTAAAATCGAGCGAAGCCACTACTAATCCAGTCGGATCTTCTAAGTAAGCTCCATCGCCTGTTGTACTTAAACCAAAAGTTACTGTTTCGCCATTGTATTCGGTAGGTATTACGGCAAAACCTTTTGGAGGAATAACAATACTACCCAACACACGTTTTGCTTTCGGACTTGCAGTTGTCAACGAAGTTTTAATTCCTTCATCGTAAAATGCATAACCCGCTAAATCTACCTGAATTTCTGAATCGTTATAGATTTCTACCCAGTCAGGATCAGTTGCATCTTTTGTTCCATCTGGGAAAACTTCGTTTACAAATAGTTTAATAATACTAGATGCACCAACGGTATAGGACGCTTTTGTAGTAGGAGCATTAAGAGGATAAACCGACGTTAGATTATCTAAATTTAGTGCTTCAACATAGTACTCTACTTTTACATCTTTTGCAAAAGGAGGAATAGTTCCAGCCCACATAAATTGTTCGCTCGAAAGCGATGTCATTTCCACAGAAGTAAAAGCAGTCTCTGTTGATGCTTTGTAATAAAGCTTTACACTTGTAACACTCTTTAAATCGGTTACTTTTGCTTTTACAATAACCGATTCAGTCGATTGTGGAGCAGCAGGTGTTGCAGTAACGCCCGACACATTTGCAGGTCCAACATATACGATATCTTCTACACATGAACTTGTAAAAAGTACAGCAAAAAAAATGGCTGACAAAATTTTTATTCTCATTTTAGTATATTTATTATATGATTATTTGTTAAAAATCAATTTCGCAACGAATACCTATTTGACCGTAATCATTACCGGCTTTGCCGTTTGCATCTACAACCTGCGAAGGTATTTTTGTGAGGTTGCCTTCCACATCGTGTCCTACATAAAGTTTTCCTTTACCGTTTGCGTAGCGGTCGTGGTTTACATAACTATAATTTACTTGCATTTTGAAATTTTTCGAAGCATAAAAATTCAAACCGGCTGTATAACCTTCGGCAGAGCCACCCATTATATCTTTGTCGTTCAA
>CAYXQZ010000325.1:0-3087 GCA_964466415.1 uncultured Paludibacter sp. | reverse complement strand
ATTACATTCGTTACACGCTCAGTAACAATCATATAATAGCGGGCAAAGTTTTCGTCTTTCATGTGTTGAACCAGGTCTTTTTGCCATTTGGCCGCTTCTTCGGACAGTGCCATTAGTTTTTTATTGTTTTCCAAATGTTCAGGGTCTACTTTCTGATACTTAGCCATATCTCTGAAATCTTCGAGCCAGTTTTCGTACTTATCCATAAACTGCTTTTGCTCAGGTGTTAGCACAATTTCTTCGCGTTTATCAATTAGCGAACCTACTACACCACCCACTCCTGTAAGTGCTGCAGCTCCACCTATCAGACCAAGCTTTTTCAGAAAATCTCTGCGTTTTTGTTCGTAAGCATCCATAAACAATGTATTAAGTTTGAATTATTAATGATATAATTGATTTTGACATTGTTTTGTTCAGTCATCAATTAAAACTAAAGCGCAATTTGTAAATCTATCACAAATTCTTTGTTGTGGATAGTGGAAGTAGTGTGGTCGATAGTGAGTTTCATACGTTCAAAGCAAAGCTCAATTAAGTCGGAAGTGTTTAAATTACTATAAAACAAAATTGAAGTTTCATCCGAAAAACTAAAATACCGATCATAATTTAGCTCTCCTGAACTTAATTTATTTGATTGAATATCCGAAAATAAAATATATTCAATAAACTTACGAATTCGTATATTTAAAAACCGTGCATCTTGCTTTTCATTAATAATAGTATAAGTTTTGGGCAAGTTCATGTACTCAGCAAAAGTTGTTGTACGTCCAAAATAAACTTCTAAGGCAATGTCAGCCAATATATTAGGAAATAACATGTCAACAAAAACAAGATTATTTTGCTGATTGAACTGATGAAATCGCTTTGCTGATACTTGTTGTTTTGACGTTAATAAAGTAGGAATTGAAGCATTATTATCATCCTTCAATTGATAACAAATGCTGTAATTAGCTACGGTATACCCGTTCAAAGATATGTATTTAAGTACCTCGTCCATTTAGTTGTAAATTATTAAGCAGCACAAAGATACTAAATTTATTTATTGTCGCACAAAATATGACATTTATCAATTTTGTATCGAAAAAAATGTATCAAAAAACAACAGAAAACCTATGCCTAAAATGATTTAAAGAATATAAATTCTTAATTCAGTAAATGTAAAACCTATTTTTTATAACTTTGCATCCCAAAACATTAAGGAATAAAGCTTTGTTATAATGACGCTTATAATTTTGAGTAACCATTAAATGAAAATGGTAAATAGTAAATAAACAAATAGTAAATAAATAGAATGGATTTCAAATACGACGTAATCGTTATTGGTGCTGGCCATGCTGGCAATGAAGCAGCGTGTGCTGCTGCAAATATGGGTTCAAAAACCCTGCTAATAACGATGGATATGAATAAAATTGGTCAAATGAGCTGCAACCCAGCTGTGGGTGGCATTGCCAAAGGTCAAATTGTGCGCGAAATTGATGCACTTGGCGGTCAAATGGGAATTGTTACAGATCGTTCGGCCATACAATTTCGAATGCTTAACCGCTCAAAAGGACCTGCTATGTGGAGTCCACGCAGTCAGAGTGACCGTCATAAATTCATACAAGAATGGATAAAGACAATAAGTGAAACACCAAATTTGTTTATTTGGCAGGATACTGTCACACAATTAACTTTTGACAAAAACACAATTACAGGAGTAAAAACAGCACTCGGTGTTGAAATGAAAGCCAAATCTGTTGTTCTGACCGCAGGCACATTCCTGGGAGGTTTGATGCATTTCGGGAAAAATCAATTAAATGGTGGTCGTATTTCGGAACCTGCATCTTATGGTTTAACTGAACAGCTTAAAGAAATAGGTTTTACATCCGATAGAATGAAAACTGGAACTCCTTGCCGAATAGATGGAAGAACGATTGATTTTAGCAAAATGTCAGAACAAATCGGAGAAAATGATTTCCATAAGTTCTCATTTCTGGAAGATGTTAAGCGCGATTTGAAACAAATGAGTTGCCACATAACTTACACTAACGAGCAAACACACGAAGAATTACGGAAAGATTTGGAGTTTTCGCCACTTTACAACGGTCAAATACAAAGCATCGGACCACGATATTGCCCAAGTATTGAAACAAAAATCATTACTTTTGCCGATAAAACCGCACACCAATTATTTTTGGAACCTGAGGGAGTTGATTCAAATGAATACTATCTAAACGGATTCTCATCTTCTCTTCCACTCCATACACAGAATAATGCGATACATACTATTTCAGGCCTTGAAAACGCACAACTTTTCCGACCTGGTTATGCCATTGAATATGATTTTTTTGAACCAACACAACTAAAACATACGCTCGAAACGAAACTAATAAACAATCTTTTCTTTGCGGGTCAAATCAATGGAACAACGGGTTACGAAGAAGCAGGTGGACAAGGATTAGTTGCAGGAATCAATGCTCACATCAATTGTCATGGAGGGGCACCATTTACACTAGGTCGTGATGAAGCATATATTGGCGTTCTTATCGACGATTTAGTAACAAAAGGAGTTGACGAACCTTATCGCATGTTTACTTCTCGCGCTGAATATCGTTTACTTCTCCGACAAGATGATGCCGATATGCGCTTAACTCAAAAAGGAATTGAATTAGGAATAGTAAAACAAAACAGAGCAGAACAATTTGTAAGCAAAAAGATTGAACAAGCAAAGTTAATAGATTTTGTACGTAATTATTCGGTTAAACCGGCATATATAAATGATTTTTTAGGAACAGTAAATTCATCAGAGCTAAAACATGGTTGTAAATTATCCGATTTAATTATCAGACCACAACTTGGAATAAATGAATTAGCAACTGCCGTTCCTGCATTAAAAGCTAAAATCAGCGAAATTCAATCACGAAATGAAGAAATTGTAGAATCGGCCGAAGTTATATTAAAGTATGAAGGTTACATTATTCGCGAAAAGTTAATTGCAGAAAAACTACAACGATTGGAGCACATTTCACTACGCGGAAGAATTGATTACACGGGAATTCAATCCTTATCAACCGAAGCGCGTCAAAAATTAACCAAGATTGATCCCGAAAC
>CAYXQZ010000324.1:0-3090 GCA_964466415.1 uncultured Paludibacter sp. | reverse complement strand
TTTAGCGGTGTGTTGCGGGTAATAATTATCGTAAAAGGTGGGGGTTTTGCATGCACGTTAAGAAAATAGTTTTATAGTTGCATGGTTGAATAATAATTGTTACTAATTCGGATTCTGAATTATTTTAATGGCACGAAAACTTTATTGCTACCTTCTTTATTTTGTAAATTTCAAGTTTGCGGTTCTACTTTTCCGTAAATACAACAAGTTTACGGTGGCACTTTTCCGAAAATAATGCTATTTTGTGATGTCGCTTTTCCGAAAATGTATTATCTTTGTCGCTGGTAATTGATTAAAATATACTGATTTAGGATGACAAAACAAGGCCCATATTTTTATAGAACGGTAGATGCATTTTTACTTACATGGAAAAATGATGAAAACCGCAAACCATTATTGCTTCGTGGTGCCCGTCAGGTAGGTAAATCTTCGGCTGTTCGCAATCTAGCGAAAACGTATACCTATTTCGTTGAGGTAAATTTTGAGCGAAATCCGGAAATAATGGAACTCTTTAGCTTATCTCTAAATCCGAAAGAGATTTGCACAAAATTATCAGCCATTTATAAAACTCCCATTGTGGCAGGCCAAACCCTTGTTTTTCTGGATGAAATACAAGCTTGTAAGCCGGCTATTGCTTCGTTGCGATTTTTTTACGAAGAATATCCCGAACTGCATTTGGTGAGTGCAGGCTCGTTATTGGAATTTGCTTTGCAGGAAATACCGTCGTTCGGCGTTGGGCGTATTCGCTCCATCTATATGTACCCTTTTTCGTTCGACGAGTTTTTGTTAGCACAGGGTTACGATGGTTTATTAGCCGAAAAGGAGAGGGCAACAGTCGAAAATCCGCTGTCGAATGTATTTCATACCCAATTAAAAGATCAGCTGCGTACCTTTTTGTTGGTGGGAGGCATGCCCGAATGCGTTAAGCTCTGGATAACGAAAAGAGATTATTTGGCTTGTAGGCAGATTCAAAACGAACTGATAGAAACCTATATTGATGATTTTTCAAAATACAAAAAGCGTATTTCTGCTCAGATCTTGCATCAAACATTTCGGTCGGTTGCGTTGCAATCGGGCTGTAAATTTGTGTTTTCGCAGGTGTCGCCCGATTTAGAATCGGCAAAGATTCGCGAAGCGTTGGATTTGCTGTCGCTTGCCGGAGTTGTTATCCCAGTAACACATACTGCGGCTAATGGTGTACCTCTGGGAGCTGAAATAAATCCAAAGTTTCGAAAATATCTGTTTTTGGATACCGGATTGTTGCAACGTTTATTGAATTTGGAAATGGATAATGTGTTACTCTTGTCGGATACAGATTTGGTAAATAAAGGTGCTTTAGCCGAACTATTTGCAGGTTTAGAGATTCAAAAGCAAGGTAATTGTAACGAGCGTCAGGAGTTGTATTATTGGCAGCGACTCGAAAAAGATGCTCAGGCAGAGGTCGACTATGTGATTTCGAAAGGCTCTCAGATTATACCTGTTGAAGTAAAAGCAGGAACAAAAGGCTCGATGCAAAGTTTGTATAGTTTTATGCATTTAAAACATTCGGATGTTGGCATTCGTACATCATTGGAGAATTTTGGCAAAATTGGAACTGTCGAAATTTATCCTTTATATGCTATCGGAAACTTAATAAAGAAAAATTAATTTACTCAAATTACTATTATGTCTGTTACTACTCACATTAATATTGATACTCCTGCTGGTCGCAGGTTTGTTTTTGCTCAATTAATGTCTTTATTACAGTAATTTCTATTTATTACGATTTAAAAATGCAATAATATTTGTATCTTTGTCAACTATAATAGATATAATCGTTTAAATACATACAAATTTAAATTATGATTGATGAAATTTTACACGTACACCCCTATATTTCTCGTCCTGTGTACACCGACCGAATAAAGCCGTTTATTGATAAAGAAATTATAAAGGTTATTTCCGGACAGCGGCGTGTTGGGAAAAGTTATATTCTTTTTCAGTTGATAGATTTCATACGGCTGTCAAATCCTTCGGCCAATATTATTTACATCAATAAAGAGTTGAAGCCACACGAACACATAGTGGATGATGACATACTTTATCACTATGTAAAGTCAAAATTAAAAATCGACACTAAAAACTATCTTTTTGTAGATGAAATACAAGAAATTGCTAGCTTCGAAAAGGCGCTCAGAAGTTTGCTTGCCGAGAATTGTTGCGATATATTTTGCAGTGGTAGCAATGCCAATTTGCTTTCGGGTGAATTAGCTACTTTTTTGGCAGGTAGATATATTGAATTTACGGTGCACTCGCTGGGATATGATGAATTCTTGAATTTCTTTCAACTCGAAAATACGACTGATAGCCTCAACAAATATCTGACAGTTGGGGGAATGCCTTATTTGAAAGTGATAGGTTTAGATGAGTTTTCTGTCTTCGAGTATTTGCGAAATGTGTATGCCTCTATCTTGTTGAAAGATGTTGTAGCTCGCGAAGGGTTACGTAATGTTCAATTTTTAGAAAATCTTATTGGCTTTTTAGCCGATAATGTGGGGAGTTTGTTTTCGGCCAACAATATAGCAAAGTATCTGAAATCGCAACGAACCAATATTACAGCACAATCGGTACTAAATTATTTAAAACCATTAACGAATGCCTTTTTTATTTATAAAGTAATGCGATTTGATATTTCAGGATTGAAACTTTTTGAAGTTGGCGAGAAGTATTATTTCGAAGATATTGGCCTACGAAATAGCATAAGGGGTTTTGATAGACGTAAAGAAATAAATAAAGTAATGGAAAATGCTGTTTTCCTGCATCTCATCCGAATGGGATATACTGTGTATGTTGGACAATTGGGTACAGCAGAGATTGATTTTGTGGCTCAAAAAGATGGAAAAACGATTTATGTTCAGGTTGCTTACATGCTTACGGATGAAAATATCGTACAACGTGAATTCGGAAATTTACTGAAAATAGACGACAATTATCGAAAGTATGTAGTAACTATGGATGAATATAATGCGGGCAGTAATTACAATGGGATAGATCAATTGCATTTAAAAGACTTCTTGTTAAGTGAAATGTAAAGACATATCAATGAAAAAA
>CAYXQZ010000323.1:0-3103 GCA_964466415.1 uncultured Paludibacter sp. | reverse complement strand
AAATAATTTATCTTTGCACTTTCGAAATGGCTTGCAAAAAGTGAATTATGACAAAAGATTGGGCTAAATCCTTCGATCCGTATTTTATTTTCAAATACATCATCAAGTGGTTTTTTTACATAATACCAGTTTCGGTTGTTGTGGGTTCGTTGGTTGCTTTATTTCTGTGGTTGCTCGAACAAGCAACCATCGTTCGTTGGGAAAACGGCTGGTTACTCTACTTTTTACCGTTTGTTGGAATTGCCATTGTGGCGCTTTATAAGTTTAAAGGAAAAAATGCGGAGGCGGGCAACAACTTGGTAATGGACGAAATACACAAGCCTGGCGGTGGCATTCCATTCCGCATGGCTCCATTTGTATTATTCACCACGGTTATAACACATCTTTTCGGTGGCTCTGCTGGTCGCGAAGGCACTGCAGTGCAAATTGGCGGTAGCGTAGCACATTTTTTCGGCAAAAAGATGAAACTAAAAGCCGAAGATTTGCGCATATTACTCATGACTGGAATTGCGGCAGGTTTTGGAGCAGTATTCGGCACACCCATTGCTGGAGCCATTTTCGCCCTCGAAGTATTGGCCATTGGCCGCATTAAGTACGACGCACTGCTTCCTTGTTTTTTAGCTGCTGCATTGGCTAATCTTGTTTGCAACTTGTATGGCATTCAACACACGCACTATCATATATCCTTTCACGACCAAGCGAGCAATATCGGATTTTTAAATTTCAATTTCAACTATGAAATTCTATTTTGGGTTACGCTATCAGCAGTGGCCTTTGGCTTAGTCAGTAATTTATTCTCTGTACTTTCGCACTCCATTAAAAAATTTGCTCAACAGCAAGTAAAATGGAAATATGCCGTACCTGCCATTGGTGGAATTCTAATTATTGCGCTCACATTTATAGTGGGCACAACCGATTATCTAGGCTTGGGAGTAAGCACACAAAGCGGGATTGGGAACAGCATAGTCAATGCTTTTAAACCTGGTGGAGTAGATAACTTCAGTTGGTTTTGGAAAATTGTTTTTACTGTAATCACCTTGAGTACAGGCTTTAAAGGCGGCGAAGTGACCCCGTTATTCTTTATCGGAGCAACATTGGGCAATGTAATTGCAATGCATACGGGTATGCCGGTTGATTTATTTGCTGCCATAGGTTTAATCGCCGTATTTGCAGGAGCTACCAACACACCATTGGCTTGTACGCTAATGGGTGTTGAATTATTTGGAGGCGAACATGTGCTTTACTTTGCACTGGCTTGTTTTATTGCTTATTATTTTAGCGGTCATTCAGGCATTTATACTTCGCAAAAGGTGAGTGTATCGAAACCTACAACTACCAAAACGTCAAACTAATATTCTCATTTCTTTCATATAATCACCACTCTATTTTCATCATTACTTTGGTAAGCAGCTTCCAGTATTTTTATTACCAGAAGGTTCTCAACGGGCGATATTGGAGGTGCTATCTGTTGGCGAATGCTCTGGGCTACCGCATCAAAATAAAGCCTGTAATCGCCACGAAGGGTTTCTACAATTTCTCTGGTTGTGTTTCCTTTTTCGTCCAGTACTAAGGTACCGTACATTTCGGGAATGTCCACTCCATAAGTAGCATCGGTAGGTAACATACCTCCTTTCAGTTGATCTTCTTGCGGGTCGATGCCGTATTTTACAAACGAACCTTTTGTGCCATGTAAAACAAAACTGGCAATAGGCTCCTTCATCATCATACCTGCTGTAAGTGTTACTTGTAATTCGGGGTACTTCAAAATGATATGAAAAAAATCATCAATTTGTGACCCGTCACGTTGCTTTTTGATTTGTGCAAAAACACCTGTTGGTTTGCCAAAAAGACAAATAGCCTGATCGACTAAATGCGGACCTAGATTGTAAACAATGCCAACAAAACGGTCGTTTCGCTCTTTCCAAGTATCGGCAATTTGGGTGCGGAAACGCTGAAAGCCCGCACGAAATTCAACTATTCGTCCAAGTTTATTCTCATTCAACACCTTACAAACCGTCCTAAAATCACCATCCCACCTGCGATTCTGAAAAACGGTGAGCATACGTCCATTTTCAGATGCTAGTTGGATAAGCTCCTCCCCTTCGGCCACTGTAAACACAAAAGGCTTTTCAACAATGACATGCTTTCCGGCTTCGAGAGCAGCACGGCAATAATCGTAATGCGTTACATCGGGTGTATTTACAATGATTAATTCCAACGAAGCGTCGGAAATAAGTTCGTCGAAACTTCGTACAATTTTTACATAAGGATAAGTTTCAATAGCTTCATTTTTGCTGCGTTCGCAAATAGCTGTTAGTTCAAAAGCCTCATTGGCATGGATAAATGGGGCATGGAAAACCCGTCCTGAAAGGCCAAAGGATGCAATTCCTGTTTTTATTTTAGTTGTCATGCTGCAAAAATAGTAAAATTATTGCATTGCTATAAATTTCTAAACAAAAGAGATAAGTAATTGGAAATAAATAATGTTTTATTTGTAAATGTAATATTATGCAATACAGTTGTAACTTCAAGTCCCCTTTAGGGGATATAGGGGCAGTTATATAATAAATTTTCCCGCCCCAAGCCCCTAAAGGGGATGTAAAATTACTTTCGTATTTGAAAAAGCGCAATATTATTTTTTGTATATTACTTGAATTCTAAATAATTAAATTCTTCATGTAATTGTAATGTCAAAAATTTGCACAACTCAAAACTATGTCGTATGTTTGCGACATAAAACATTACAACAATGACAAAACCAGAAGTATTTGATAATGAACTACAAGAGTTAGCAAGTTTTGCAAAAGTAATATCGCATCCGGCTCGGCTGGCCATTTTAAAGTATCTGGCCGAAACAAAATCCTGCATTTCGGGCGATATATCGGATAAATTACCCTTAAGCAGAACCACTGTTTCGCAGCATTTAAAAGAATTACGCGATGCAGGCATGATTCACGGCGAAATTGACGGACTAAAAATCAACTATTGCCTCTGTGGCAACTCCATCGAAGATAAACTGGCTAAATTCAGTGCATTTTTTAATAAAATTGATTTCAAGGATTTTAGCTGTAAATAATTATAAATCAACAACAAATATCGCGCA
>CAYXQZ010000322.1:0-3119 GCA_964466415.1 uncultured Paludibacter sp. | reverse complement strand
TACCATGATCAAATATTATTTATTTTTATTGACGTATTAATACGTTATTAAAAAACACATTGTATATTTGTATCAAATGTGAGAACCTGTTTGAAATTAATGGTTCAATGGTTCAAATCTTTAAAATATGGTTTTTATCAATGACTGAAAATAATTTTTTAAACAGTCTCTGAATCAAGGATCGAATTTTTAAGCCCGGAGGGTTGATAATTTTATGGAATTAGAAATTGCAAAACAACATGAACCACGAAGAATTTCTGGGGGGGGGGTCGCATTTCGCATTTCGCATTTCAGATCGCACCCCATCACTTTTATGCCACAACCCTGCAAATTTCCGGGTTGCAACCAGTGCACGCTCCGATGCAGAATTTTATACCAGGATATGTATTATCGCATATTACACAATGGCTGATCGTGACTTGTAAGCTGCATTTTATAAAGAGGGGGATCAGAAAGGGGTTTCTTGGTGACACATGAACTTCAATGATTTACAACAAAAAAGGCAGCATTTTCATGCTACCTTTTTATTTTAACGATTATTTCAAAGTTCAAAAACAGTTCAAAACATTTTTAACACATTGATAATCATTATGTATTTGTGACTCCGAAGGGGTCATATACCCATACTGAAAATCAGGCCAATATCTTTGCAACGCCCGTTATTGCTGACTTATATTAAATCATTGTTACAACCATTTACCTCACGTTAATAACTTTTACTGACAAATTTGTACAAGAAGTTGACAGTTCGCACCGTTGAACTGACAAATAAAATAGTAAAAATAATGGTCTCAGTAATCTTCTATCCTGACGAAGAAAAAAATGGGAAAGCCCTTCTCCTTATCTCGTTTACATTTAATCACAAGCGTTTGAGACTTTCCTGTGGAGTGCATGTGCCAGTTGCGAAATGGGACCAGGAAGCGCAGAAAATAGAACCTGTTAAAGACTTTGCGGATGAAAATAAGAGGCTACGGGAAACTGTCAACTTTTTTCTTGATAAATACGATGAGATTTTCCCCAAAGGAATCAAACTGTCTGAGGAAGTAGTCAGCCAAAAGTCGGAAGAGATGAATGATGCTTTCAAGGTGGAAAATATTTCGAGCGGTGGAATAGCAATCCATTGGAGAAATCACTAAAGAAATAGTTTATTCTGACTTAAAGTCTACTAATTCGTAGCTGGCGTTTCGTCCTCCTTCGTTTGTTTGTTGCAAGATGCCTTTTTCAACCAAGTCTTTTATGTCCCGTAAGGCTGTGTCGGTGGAGGTTTTGGCAATTTTAGCCCATTTTGAGGTTTGTAGTTTTCCTTCAAAACCGTCAAAGAGTTTGTTGAGTATTAAGCGTTGGCGTTCATTGATGGGGGTATGTTCGTGTAATTTCCAAAACTCTGCTTTGCTCAATATTCTTTGTGTGGTGATTTCGGTGGTGAGCATTGCATTTTTGAGGCAATGCAAAAACCAGTCGAGCCATTCGGTAATGTCGCCAGAACTATGTTGCACCTTTTGCAATACTTCGTAATAGCGATTGCGTTCGGTTAATATTTGGCTTGACATACTATAAAAACGTTCTCTGCTGCCTTCGGCACAGGCAAGTAACATATCTGTCAGAGCTCTTGCAATTCTGCCGTTTCCGTCATCAAAGGGGTGAATTATGATAAACCAAAAGTGTGCTATGGCAGCTTTTAAAACAGGGTCAAGGCTGTTTTCGTTGTTGAACCAATCCAAAAACTTGTCCATTTCCGTTTTTACCAATTCAGGCTTTACGGCTTCGTAATGGACTTTTTCTTTGCCCATTGCGCCTGAAACAACTTGCATTTCGCCTGTGCGGTATCGTCCCACTTCTATTACATAAGGTCCGCTATACCCTGTAGGGAAAAGTGCAGCATGCCAACCAGACAAACGTTTTTCAGTTAAAGGCAAAGTGTAGCGTTGGGTTGCATCCAGCATCATTTCTACCACGCCTTCGATGTGGCGGCTGCTCGAAACAAGTCCTGCAGTATTGATACCCAAACGCCTTGCAATGGACGAACGTACTTGGTCATAATTGAGCAATTCGCCCTCTATTTCTGACGATTTTACTACGTCCAACGTTAAGGCGGCAAGCGTGGCTTCTTCTTTAGCAGAAAAGCCCAATGCGTTCATTTGCCCTATTATTTTACCTTGCATAAGCCTCACCTCGCCAAATACGACATTTATGGCTTTGTCCTGCCACGAAAAATCTGTCCAGTTCGTGTACTCATAAATGTATTTTTCCATTACCTAAAACTATTGTGCGGTAAATGTACGAATTATTTACCGCATATATGCGGTGATTATTTTATTTTTTCGCCGCAAAGGAACAAGTTGCCAAAGCCCGTAATTGTTATACGATTGCCCTGCCATCGGCGAACAATTCCGGATACACCATTCAAATATTTTTGAAAGTGACCAACATGATGGCTTAATGTAAAGGAAAAGGTGATATAAGTATCAACCTGATTTTAATTGAATGGGTGCAATCGTACCTGTTGCTTTCATCACACCTTCATCCGACTGAAAACGACCTCACCCCTGACCCTTCTATTTCCCGTTTCTTCTCAAAATCAGCAATTCCTGTTGTAAATAACCCCATTTATGGTGCCGAAAGCAACCAATATTGATGTTGTTCCCTGGCCTGAAATTATCGTCGTCCCCTGTGGAACCGTCCAATGATATCCTGTAGCATTGGCAATTGGATCAACAGAATAAGAAAGCCCTGATGAATTGAGACATGGGGTTGAATTTCCACTAATTAAACCTGGAGAGGCAAGCATTCCTGCATTACCTATTGGAACCCATCCTGCGCCATTAAATAATTGGATGTCATTGCAATCGGTATTAAAGATTATCAGACCATTTGCAGGCGTTGCAATGTTGTTGCGCTGACTTGTGTTCATTCTTGGAGGCAGGAAACCTTTTTCAGTGGATTTTAAATCAAGGATTGCAGAATTATCGGGTTGACTATTGTCACCGTTTATGCCTACTTGGGCAAATAATGCACCCCAGAACAACGTCGCCGGGTAAAGTCTAAAACAAAAAGTGCAAGGTGCAGAATATTACTGTTTGCACCTTGCACTTTACATTTGTCTTGTGACTCCGAAGGGA
>CAYXQZ010000321.1:0-3123 GCA_964466415.1 uncultured Paludibacter sp. | reverse complement strand
AAAATAAACTTGAATTTGCTGGGCGAAAGCGGCTTGTATTTTGTGGATTTGAAAGATAATAAAGGTCAACTTCAAACATTGAAAGTGTTGAAGAATTAAATGGCCACGCTGCTCTGTCTCGTCAAATTGAATCAAATAATTATTTTATTATAAATTAAATATAGAAATGAAGAATCTCATCGTATTAGTGTGTAGTTTGTTTATTATTAGTGTATTATCGTCCCAAGATTTCCGCTCAGAGTTTCAAAAATTCAATAAATATGGTCATATTGGAATGTTCAGCAATGAAAATATGAATTTGCTTAAAAAGCAAACCAATACAACCAAACAACGCCTTGATAGTTTGTGTACTTTATCAGGAGGCCTTGAGCTAACATCAAAATCTGTTTGGACCTATGATAATCAAGGAAAGATTATCACTCAAATCAGTTACAACTGGAATAGTTCATCTTGGATACCTGTTCGAAAAATAGACTATGGATACGACGATCAAAACAGATTATCTTCACAAACAACTTCTGGATGGGAATCTCGTAAACCTAATTCGTGGGGCATACAAGGTAAATATGGCTATACATATAATGCAATCGGGCTCAGAAAAACCTGGATAATCTATAGTGTAGAACTGTTAAGCGATAGTACTTTTAAATTTTTTGAAAGTTCGTACTTCGAATACACTTACAATGCAAAAAATCAGATTAAAAATTTCTCGTTGTACTGTGCTGGTTCGAAAATGGAGAATGATGATCGTTACTATGATATACATGGAAATGATTCGCTACGTATTTATACTAGCGAATCTAATTCTCAGAAAGTTACTTATGACAATACTTACAACGGAGATAAAATCGCAACTACGCTTGCTACTCATGGCTTTGTAAGAGCTGCTACGGGTTGGGAGCCAGATTATAGAATGGAATTGACGTATGATACCAATGGCAACTGTGTATCTGCTATTGATTATTATTGGAACCCCACTACAAGTGCCGAAAGCTCTTTAAATAGATGCGTTTTGCGCTATGATACCAACTATTCAATTAATGATGTTTTGAACGTCCCTGACTTATATGGTACTTTTGCCGCAGTCAATAAATTGGTGAAATCAACTATTTATAGCTCTCGAACTGGTAGCTCTGTAACCAGTGTTGATAATTACTATTATTCTACGGTCGAAATTAATACCGCAGTTCCTACTATTTCCTCAGACAAGGTGTCGTTTTTTCCAAATCCAGTGAAAGACTTTTTGCAAATATCTGGAATTGACAACATTAAAACCGTTTTGATAACTGACTTAAGTGGTAAATTGATATTAAATAAAAACCTTTTGTCGGCAAACGATAAGATTTATGTCGGAAACTTAGCGAAAGGAATGTACATCGTAAAAGTAATTACCGACAAAAAAGCATTTCAACAAACAATAGTAAAACAAGTGCTCAAGAATTAAAAACTTTCTTAAAAAACTACTACCATGAAAACCACAAAGCTTCTTATTGCAATTCTTTTTGTTTGTCAGTTTGCTCAATCGGCAACTACCGAATGGCTTAAAAGTTATGGTAGTCTCGACCATGAAAGATACTCTTTCAGCGCCAAAGATGCCGATGGGAACTTGTATGTGGCAACACCGATAGCTGCCACAACCGATTTTAACCCTAACCCATACGCGACAGCTATTGTAAGTATAAATAATGCTGATGTCAATGCCATTGCAATATCCAAGTTTGATGCCAATGGGAACTTTCTTTGGGTAAAATCCTTAACTTCCCCAACATTTTTGGTAGTTACAGCTTTTTCTATCGACCTAAATGGAAATATATATTTTGGAGGTTATTTTTCAACGAATTACGCTGGAACTTATCATACCGATTTCAATCCAGATCCTGTAAAACAAGTGTTGCTTCTACCAACACCCTATAATTTTAAAGATAATGCAGGAAATTCGCAAACAAGATATTTTGAAGATGGATTTGTTTGCAAATGGGATAAAGAAGGAAATTTTGTTTGGGTAAAGCAATTTAAAGGTACTATTAACGAAGAGGTTACGCAACTTGTGATTGATAATGCAACCAACTCGCTCTATGTCTCTGGCATGTTTTGGGGTGGATATGGTCAAGCGGAGGTGGATGCAAATCCAGATGAGAATGCAGAAGCTAAAATGTACGAACTTTCGGATTATAATGCTGCATTTATTACCAAATTAGATTTGGACGGAAACTACGTTTGGTCGGCTCAACTCGATGGCAACAAGGGCTGTATTCTTGGTCGAAGTGGTATGGGTGTTGACGATGCCCATAATCTGTATGTTGCCGGAATGGCTATGGATTACATTGATGCAAATCCTAGCGCAGAAGTAACTAAAATACCCGAACCAACAGTACCAATAAATAGTACGGGTGTGCTGTTTATTCTAAAGTGGGATGCCAACAAAAACCTTATATGGGCCAAGTCATTTGCGAATGTAAATGCTGATAAACTTCATGGAGCTATGAGTGTGGATAAGAAAACGGGCGATGTGTATATTGCAGGAGAGTATGGAGGCACTATTCAGTTTGCAAAAGATGCCGAAATCTTATATAGCAATGGGGTATGGGATGCGTATTTAGCTAAATTTTCTACCAACGGAGATTATATTTGGAGTAAATCGTGGGGTGGTAGTGCTCAGGATGAAAGTTTAGCATTAGTAGTTGATGATCTAAACAATGTATTTGTAGCGGGAAAATTTCAAAATCGAGTGGATTTTGACCCCGGAGTTGGACAAAATTTCAGTTCATCAAAAGGTCAACTTGATGCGTTTATCAGTATCTTTAAATCGAATGGCGAATATGTAACAACCAAAACGGTAGGTAGCATGGGGCATGATTGGCCCTATTCGTTGACAGCACTTGGCGACGGTGGATTGTTTGCCACCGGTGCTTTTTCGTTCACTGCTACAAGTGGAGCATCCAGTGTGGATGCCGTAGGAGGATACGATATTTGGATGCTCAAAATAGATGGAACTAAAACAAGTATAAATGAAACACGCTTGGATGCCAATATCAGTCTATTTCCAAATCCAACGCAAGAACAAATCCACATCAATTTACAACAATCTTTCAGTCAAATCACTGTAAATGTGCGAAATGTATT
>CAYXQZ010000320.1:0-3158 GCA_964466415.1 uncultured Paludibacter sp. | reverse complement strand
TAAATTCCAATAATACTTACTGCATTATCGGTAGTTAATGCTATAATATTGTTCGAAACCGTGCTTAAACCACCTGTAAGTTTTATTCCCCACAGTTGACCCGATGAAGCAGCCGATGCAGTTAAACCACTTATAAAGTTATTACTAATGAGTTGGTTAGTAGTTCCGTTCGATTTATAAATACCCATTACGTCAGAACCTGTGGCATTATTTGTAACAGCAATATTACTAATCGTATTGCCTATTACATTTACAGCATGTGTGTGTTCAATCGAAATAGCCGTCCAGGTAGCAGAGGTAGTTCCATTGCTGAATGCGAAATTCTTAATCACATTATTTTCGATGGTAGAAGCGGCACCAGCATCGTTCGATACATAATAAATTCCTTTGAATGTGTTATTTGCATCACTTGTTTTGGTGAATAAACCACCACCGCACTGAGTTTGCGTTCCTCCTATGTAATTGTTGCTTATAACATGACTATTACCACTTCCAATGTAAATGAAATTAAAGGTGGTGGCTGGCACAGCAACAGTATAATTACTTGTTTCGTACAAACTATTTCCAGAAATGGTAAATGCATTGTTAAATGTGTGAATGCTTATGCAAGAGCCATTTGAAGCGGTAGCATAACAATTTTCGATATCGTTGTCGAGTATTTTATTTCCTGTATTGACAGCGCCGGCTATGCCTTGCGAAAAAATAACTGTCCAAGGTCGGTTTTCGCCAACTCCTGTAAAAATATTGTTACTAATTGTATTGTTGGCACATCCTGTAGCACTTGCAGTGGTAGGATTTGAAAATGTAATTACGCCTAAAGTGCCGCTATTCCCTACCCCTTTTATCTTACAGTATTTAACAGCATTGTCGGATGCATTGGTTTTAAATTGGATAGACATGGAACCACCCGCAATCATCGAATTCGTGATAGACAAATCCCTTTCAGAACCGGTGGGCGCTCCACTTGCGTCGTGCAATCGTCCATCGATAGTTACATTGGTTGCTCCATTTAAGGTAATAAGCGCACCACTAACCAATCCTGTAATGGTTTTGTTGGTTGCGGTGGGATAAATATTAACGAGCGAGTAATTGGATACTCCTCCTGCTCCGGTATATCCATTTTGATAAAGCACAGCACCTGATGTGCCGGGTTCAGTGGTATTGTCAACAATTTGCAAGTCGACATTACCTGTAAGTGTTCCTGCATTTACGGCATCGAAAGCAAGTTTGAGTGTTGCATAATCGGCACCAGCAG
The DNA here is from genome assembly GCA_964466415.1 of uncultured Paludibacter sp. Classification (GTDB taxonomy): domain Bacteria; phylum Bacteroidota; class Bacteroidia; order Bacteroidales; family Paludibacteraceae; genus Paludibacter. The sequence continues at coordinate 1,903 of CAYXQZ010000320.1, read as the reverse complement.
CTCCCACCGTCTTTATTATTGCACTTGCTTGAAAAGAAAATTGCCCTACTAGAAATAGCAGGGCGAAAAACAGTGATTTTGAAATTTTCATTTTGTCTTAATTAAATGATTAATAGCGAATTAATAATACTAGAGACAAGATATATGAAAAAGGAATAAGAATATTAAGGCTGTCAAGTAGTTGAAAAATTCAATGCTTGCAGAGAACTCTTTCTCTGCAAGCTTGAAAGTATTATAGTTTTACAAATTTTTGTGTCGAAAGCTGACCATCGGCCATTTTTACGGTTACTAAATAGTTTCCAGCAGAAATTGCGCTTAAGTCAATCACTTTATCGCGGCCATTAACAGTAATGTTTGTAACCGATTGCCCTAGTAAATTAGTTACAATCACGTGACTAATTTCTGATTTTGCACTAACAGTTAGTTGATTGAAAGCAGGATTAGGAAACAAATTCAATCCCAATAGCTGATATGAAGACACGGCTGAAGGTGTTGTTGAAAAAGCGATGTCGTCGAAATAATAGGTTGAATTGACACTGCCATCGCCCTTAGTTCCAAAGTCGAAAAAGAAAACGATTTTATGGTCATTGTTATTTACCGGAGGAAATAGCGTAGGCGAATTATAATCAAAAGTCAATTCCACCCATTCGTTTGCTTTGCTTATAACGGCATCTGTTTCGAAAGCACCATTATCAAAGTCGACAGTGCTGCCTTCAAACTTCAACATTAATTTTTTACCCGCAACTGGTGCCCAAACCTTTACTTTTACAATTTTATTGTTCGAAAAATTGATTGGGCCAGCCATTGTAATCACGCTACCAGCATAAGTTTCCCCAGCATTTTTGATTAATTTTACCACCGTTGCACTTTGGTTCATCCCCGTGCGAAATGGATTTGCAATGATACTAGTAGCTGCGCCACCGAAATCGGCAAATGGATAAGCTACTGAAGTAGATTCGAAAGTTAATGGTAAAACGGGTAAATCTTTGATAGGTTCAGTGCCAGCCGACTGAGTAACATCATCGAACAAATAGGTTGAATTAGGTCCACCATTGCCTACAGTGCCAAAATCGAACATAAATACTACCTGATTATTCAGATTATTTACAGCCTCTGCCGAAAAGTCGAAAGTTAACTCTTCCCACACATTGGCAGCAGTTATTGGAGCCGATAATTTTTGAAAAAACGGACCAGCACCTTCAAATTTAAGTAAGAGTTTTATACCTGCTACAGGTGAAAGCACTTTCACCTTGAAAATTCGTTTTGTTGAAAAATCGATAGGTGTGGCCAATGTTATTTTACTTCCAGCCCAAACTGCTCCACTACCTTTAACCAATTGCATTACAGTGGCACTTGTATTAATTCCTGTTTTGATCGGATTAGAAATTTTTGTGGCAACCCCACCATCAAAATTGGTAAATGGATAGGTGGATGAAGATTCAAAATCTAATGGTAGATTTTGAGCAAATCCAATACAATTAAGTAATAAGAAAACGAATAAAGTTAGTTGTTTCACTTTGCGTTTAACTGTTTTTTATAAATATATTTTCAACTTAGATAATCTTTATTGCAAATAAATCTGCGGAGACTTTATCGCTCCGCAGACTTAAAAAGATTTATAATTTTACAATTTTTTGAGTTGTAAATCTACCGTTGACCAGTTTGATTGTAACGAAGTAATTCCCTGCCGTTAGTTGACTTAAATCCAGTGTTGTTTCTGTATTATCTACTTTTACTAATTCAATTGTCTGCCCAACTAAATTGCGAACAATGATTTGATTGATAATTTGTTCGGCATTTACTCGCAATTTATCTTGTACCGGATTAGGATACATTGTTACATTTGTATCAAATTTAATATCCGAAACTGCTGTATTGTTTTCATAAACACCTTTGTAGAACA
>CAYXQZ010000319.1:0-3161 GCA_964466415.1 uncultured Paludibacter sp. | reverse complement strand
ACTTAAGTTGTGGAGTGTATTAGTAATTTCTCAAAAATAAACAATAAAATTATACCGACACTCATTTCACAGATGTGAGATGAGTGTTTAAAACGCAATTCGAATATGAAACAGAAAATTTTAAAAAAAAATCCATTGCTGCTGATTAGTTTAATCAGTATTTCTGTCATGGCGCAAAATGCCAAAAAAAGTGATATTTCGCTACCTGAAGGCTATGAATTGCCAGGTAATAAGCGTACTGTCGTAGAAATTAAAGCAAAGAGTGTTCCCAACGCTAAAAGCCTTTCGGAATATGCAAAGGCATTTGATAAACCGACCTATCTACCTCAATATTCGGATGTGATTATGCGCTCACTTCCTGTACGAGAAGGGGATAAAAACAACACCTTTACGGCAATGGATAATTTTCATGTTACGCGCTTGGAGTGGACCTTGGCTAAAGAGGATGCACTCATTACTAAAGTGTTGCATTCGGGTCGGTACTTTGGCGGCATGTTTGGTAGTCTAATTCCTGCCTCACGAAGCAATAATGAAGCATTAGTGAATTTGAAGGGCGAACCCATTATCCTGAAACACATGCGCGGATGGAAAGTGCTTCCCAGAAATGGCTGTGTAAATAATCCTGATTTTATTGAATATCAGTTGAGTGAGAATGCAAAATATATTAAAGCAGGTGCTACTTCTATTCAACGCGACGATCCTGAAACTCAATCTATGGCCATTAATTTAGGTGGTTGCTTTTGTCCTATTTGCGTGAAAGGCTTTACGGCATGGCTCAAAAAGAATATCAGTCAGACCGATCTTGTAGCAAATGGTGTTTCCGACGTGGATCGTTTTGATTATAAACAATACTTAATCAGTATCAATGCTCCGGTGGGCGATGATTTTGGGAAATGGGACGGTGGAAAACTCAAAGAATGGTTCAAAGAGTTTCAGAAAGTTAGTAATATCGAGTACCTTAATAAGACTAAAGCAGGTTTAGCTCAAATTGCTGGGAAACATTTCCCTCTCTCCGGAAACAACACGTCATACCAAAGTTGGGGTGCCATTCACCAGCAATTGGATTATGGTTTTTCGGAAATGATTATGCAAACTGCTATACCGGAGCGTATTTACGAAAGATCGTACGTGGCTCGCTCATTAGGGAAAATGCAGGTTTACAGCAACCCAAAAGCCCTGGGCAATCAGGTAATTGCAGAAGAGTTAAGGTATAATACGATACGACGAACCATAGCCACGGCTTATTCCACAGGAAGTATTGCAGGTGTACCCTGGGATACATACGAACAAACTGCTTCGGGAACCGACCGCTATTTTGGCACTCCTGCACAATATGCCGATTTGTATGGTTTTGTGCGTGGAATAGCTTCTTATTTAGATAAATACGAAGATGTTTGTGCTACAGGTAAAAATATTGCAGAGCAAAAGTTGGATGGTAAGATATTGGTTAGTGCTTTACCCGAAAAAGTGTATGCTTTCACGCGTGCCATTCCAAATAATCCCAAAGCAGATATTGTGATGCATTTGGTAAACTGGAACGACAGTGCAAAAGTTTTTACAATGGAACTGGACAAACAGTTGATTGCAGGAAATAAAAAAGTAAAAATAAAGATGTTGACACCTGCTGAATACTCAATGGAAAAACATACGAAAGCCGAAGCAAAAGCGCAGTCAATGCGCCCGAATGGTGCCCTTTTTTCAGCCAACGAATCAACTGCTTATGTCAGCTTAGTCAATACTCAGAATCTGAAGTATGAAGTGAAAGGGAATAAAATATTGGTGAAGATTCCAGAACTTAAGTTGTGGAGTGTATTAGTAATTTCGATAAAATAAAATACACATGAGAAAGTTATTTTTTTTAATTTCAATGATAGTTTGTCTGAGCAACATTACAGCTCAGTCGCAAAAAATATTTAACGAAACACCGGAGCAAAAGAAAAACCGGATGGATTGGTGGGTGAACGATCGTTTCGGGATGTTTATTCACTGGGGATTGTATTCGCTACCGGCTCGTCACGAATGGGTAAAAAATAAGGAATGTATTACCAATGAGGCTTATCAAAAATATTTTGATAACTTCAATCCGGATATGTATAATCCACAAGAATGGGCTAAAATGGCCAAAGCTGCGGGAATGAAATATGCGGTAATAACCACCAAACACCACGAAGGATTTTGTCTGTTCGATTCAAAGTTTACAGATTATAAATCGACCAATACAACTTGCAAAAAAGATCTTCTCCGTGAGTGGGTCGATGCTTTCAGGGCGGAAGGAATAAAAATTGGTTTTTATTACAGCCTTATTGATTGGCATCACCCCGATTTTACAATTGACAGACTTCATCCGCAGCGTACTACTATTAAAGATAGCCTTGCACTTATGAACAAGAATTGTGATATGAAAAAATACCGCGAATATCTTCATAATCAGGTTCGTGAGTTGCTTACCAGCTATGGAAAAATAGATCTGCTTTGGTTCGATTTTTCCTATCCGGGCGAAAACGGAAAAGGCAGTAAAGAGTGGGATTCGGAGAAACTAATTAAAATGGTTCGTCAGCTCCAACCGGGCATTCTGGTGAATGACCGTCTCGATTTAAAAGCCGATGAGAGTGCATGGGATTTTACCACGCCCGAACAGTTTAAGGTGGCAAAATGGCCTGAAGTAAACGGAAAACAGGTGCCATGGGAAACTTGTCAAACCTTTAGTGGTTCGTGGGGATATTACCGAGATGAAAAAACATGGAAAAGCACACAGCAACTGTTGGTTTTACTCATCGAATCAGTTAGTAAGGGTGGAAATCTACTCTTGAATGTGGGTCCTACGGCACGTGGTGTATTCGACGAACGGGCTGAACAGGCACTGAACAATATGGGGCAATGGATGAAATTTAATAGCCGTTCCATTTATGGCTGTACACAGGCTCCGGCAGAGTTTAAAGTTCCCGAAAACAGTATTCTGACCTACAATCCAAAGACCAAACGGTTGTATATCCATTTGCTCGAATATCCGTTACAAAATTTCAATTTACCCGATTACAAAGGGAAAGTGAAATATGCTCAGTTCCTGCACGATGGTTCTGAAATTAAAATCACGGCAAAAGAAGGTCATTGGATAAAAGAAGAGGAAAACCCCAACGACCTGAACCTCAGTTTGCCGGTAG
>CAYXQZ010000318.1:0-3168 GCA_964466415.1 uncultured Paludibacter sp. | reverse complement strand
TATTTATTTGCGAACGAAACACAGTAGGAGTCATCATGGTTGAATTTTGCATCATATCGCTGGTATCAATGCCATACACTTGCATTAAATAACTAAAAAACAAGCCTATAGCAGTGCCAATTATCGACCCTATTAAACCAATAAGTAAAGATTCTACAACCATTTTTGTATAAATCTCATTTTTATTCTCACCAATTGCCAGTCGCAATCCAAATTCGCCATAACGTCGCAATCCGCCCACTAAACCAGCATTCCAGAGTACAATGGACATAGTAAAAACAAAAATCATAATGATTATAAATTGCATATTCTCGGCATAATCAATTAAAAAATCCATTCCACCAACTTCGCTCATAGGTAACATAGTTAATGAAAATTTATCACTCACTTTCGAATTTTTCGAATTGTATTCCTTTGAAATTTGCTTTGCTTTTTGATTGTCGTACAAGGAATTATTAAAAAAACCAAGAATCTCACCTGTAGCATTTTCCATATCCAAAGCAACTCGAACATCGGCAATGTCGGCAACAATAAATCCCCTATCGAGAGCTTCGGTACCAAAATGAAGCGTGCCACAAACTATAAAATTATACATGGCCATATCGCCATACATAGTATTTGACATGAGTGTGACTTTATCATTCAACTTGAGTTTCAATTTCACAAACAACTCATTGGTAATCAACACTTCGCTCTTGTTCTGAGGAAACCTACCTTGCAATAACTTTGATTTTAAATCCATTCGATTTATTTCATCCTGGCTATCAACTAAATGTATAGCCATACCCATAACATTCCCCTGAATACGCGTACGGCCTAGTGAGTCGGGCACATCGAGCAACCCACCAAACTGAATACGTTCAGCCCAATTCATATACGGATAATCGTTTTTCAAACTCTGAAGCGCCACATCGGCTTCAGTAAGCGCATAATCATTCGGTAGTTGCGACAAATTATCTTTGTAAGCCAATGTCATCACTTTAACGTGACCCGACGAAAATTTTGCTGTAGCTTCGATACTATCGGTAAATATTCCATTTAGATATGCTTGCAAAAAAACAGTAATGGTAACTCCAATGCTTACTACAATTATGGGTAATAAACTTCTGCTCTTATCGCGCAAAAGACCTTTTAATAAAAAATGTATCATTTAAAAATAGTTTATTTTAAAACAATGAACTATATAACTTTATAACCTTATGAACTTTATAAACCTTATAAACTTTATAACTTTAAAAACCTTATAAACCTTCCAAACTCTAAAGCGCTTTCCCTCTAATAGCTTCGGTTGGATTCATTTTCGATATTTTGCGAGCTGGAATATAACTTACAACAGCAGTAACTACAATTATAAAAATCATAGTTCCAAACACAAGTTGTGGAGTAACACTAGCATACAATTTATCAGCCATTGCTACACCCAATTCGCTAGCATTCATATCAATAGATATTCCTTTTGTAGTCAAAAACCAAATAAGTGGTGTCCCCCAAATAGCTCCTACAGCAAAGGCAAGAACTGAATTGAGCGTACCTTCTAATGTAAATTGCGCAACAACCTGACCTGGAGTCATTCCCAACGCCACCATTGTTCCAATCTCGCGTTGACGGCGAAAAATGGAAAGCGTTTGTGTATCGAAAATGGCTAGCATGGCCAAAAGCAGAAAAATGATATAAAAAACACTTTGACCAGCTGCTTTTGACTTCACCAATTTGGTTGTGGCCTCGGTTAATTTTGTAACTGATTTAAAATCCCAACCATCCATTTTTTTATCCGCAATTTTTGGCGACTTGAGCATAATATTGGCACAACCTTCATTCAAAGTCATTTTCTGCAACTTATCCAACGAAATCCAAATTATCCCATTATCTACAGTCGGAACCGAAGTTTTAAAAATTCCCGCAATTTGAATATCAGCAGCTTCGAACGAGCCATTTTTATCGCGCCAACGCAATGTTATAATATCGTTTAACTTGAGTTTATTTTGCTTAGCCAGAGTTGCTCCAATTACAACAGGAATAAGCTCATTATCTTGTTGTTGCAATACTTTAGTTGGCAAATTCAGCAATTGTTGCGAAGGTCGTATTCCACGTAGAAGCACACCTTTCATACGTCCATCAGGATAAATCGATGCCTGTGTAATTAACTGCGGCTCAATCAAATGTGCATCAATATCGGCCTTTAACTCAGCAGTCACTTTAACCGTACTCGAATCGAGCGAATACACATCAAAAGGATCGTATTTCGATTGCCAATACTGCCCATCAGCAATTTCCCATTTCACAGTATCAATCACTGCTTGTTCACTCCAATTTTTCATTAATCCCTGCATAGCAATAATAAGGACGAACGAAATGGAAAGCACAAATACATTGAGCCAAGTTTTTAACCCATTTCCAATAAGGCTTTTAAAAGCTGTCTTCCACCACTTTCCCATCTTGCAAGCGTATTATTCGTTTTAAATATCCAATTACTTTTTCGTCGTGCGTGGCAAAAATAAAACTGGTTTTAAGTTCCTCGTTTAATTTAAGCATGGTTTTCAGAATATTATGAGAGTTTACCGAATCAAGATTCGCAGTTGGCTCGTCGGCAAGCACTAATACCGGACGTTTCACCATAGCACGAGCAATAGCCACACGCTGGCATTCACCACCCGATAGTTGAGCCGGACGCGAATTGACTTTATCACTTAACCCAACCCATTCTAAAGTTTCCAACACTCGTTTTTTGCGTTCATCGGAACTCATATTGAGCAACAAAAGCGGAAATTCCACATTTTCGTACACCGTATAAACTGGCAATAAATTATAGTTTTGAAAAATAAAACCGAGTTCTTCTTTGCGTAATTGTGCGGCCTGCTTAGCTGATAATGTACCAACAGATTTACTCAAAACAATAACTTCTCCTTCACTCGGTGTGTCCAGTGAACCGATAATATTTAGCAGTGTAGTTTTACCAGAACCACTAGGCCCTACCAAACCAGTAAATTCACCTTCGGTAAATGTTAAATCAACACCATTGAGAGCTGTAAAAAATCCTGTACCGACAGGAAATTTCTTCACTAAGTTTTTTACTTCAACAATTGCACCTCCCCTAACCCCTCCAAAGGAGGGGGAACTTTGGTTAATTAAAACTTTGTTATTCATAGAAATTCTTTTAAAAAGTTATTA
>CAYXQZ010000317.1:0-3172 GCA_964466415.1 uncultured Paludibacter sp. | reverse complement strand
ACTATGATGGTTTTCCCTTCAATTTGAATCTGAATTTGTTTTTTTAGGTCAAGTTTGCTGTCGCTTTCGGATTTTATAGTTGCGAGAGGTTCAAAATCCGTTTTATTTTGAATAAAAGAAGGATTATCGATAATCTGGCTGATTTTGTTAACCGCATTTTGTACCGAATCGCCAATTTTGATTCCAGCATTTTCGGCCAAGGTATTGGTGTGACTTATAATTCCACTTTCCCAGGTGTCGGCAGAAACTCCTATTTCGGCACTATAGTTATCAACTGCACATGCCAGAATATTAGCAGCTGCATAATGTGTAAGTCCACTTATACCTGCCTGATTTTTGCCTATTCCGGCATTGTTCAGGAAAACAGCTTTGACTCCACTGTTTGTAAGCTTTCGGGCAAAAGTTCCATTGTCGCCGCAATGTGATGCGCACACAAGTATCGGACTTGTATTGTTGGGTTGCAAATCACCTAAACTATCCAGGAGTATTACATTATCAGGTAATAGCCCCCTAACCCCCTGAAGGGGGAACTTAGCTTGCTTCGTCTGTATGTTGTTATATCTAAGATTTTTCAATAATCAATACTATTATCAAATTCCCCCTTTAGGGGGTTAGGGGGCCTTTTTATAGTTCCGCGCGGGCAATTTCTATTCCCTTTTCGTACGCTTTTAAATTTCCTTCAACAAATTTAGCTGGAACACTTTCTTTTACAATCTGCATCATTTCTTCATGTGGATAGCCTCTAAACTCTGCATAGATGGCAAGCATAACGATATTCATCATTTTGCTGATATCAAAATCAGGGCTTTTATTCTCTTCGGGATCAATAATAAAAGTTTTATTTCCAGATTGCTTTATAAGCTCTGTTTTCGATTCAGGCATGTCTTTTTCCAATCGGGTATTCACGCTGGATGTGCTTAACTCAAAGGTGCTTGAGAAAATAATGCCATCGTCTTTCATGCAATGCAAATACCGAAGTGTTTCGGTTTGTTCGAACGACAGCAGGTAATCTACATCACCTGCTTTGATAAAAGGCGATAAAACTGGCTTAGTTGAATAGCGAAAATGACTTTCGACACCTCCACCACGTTGTCCTAACCCTATTACATCCGAAATTTTTAACTCATAACCAAGTTTCATGTAATACTTGCTTAAGAGGTTGCTGAAAAGTAGAATTCCTTGTCCTCCTACTCCAGCTATGATAATATTTTTTCCTGTATCCTGCATTTTTATGATATTATGGCGTCAAACTTACAAGCTGTCGAACACAATCCACAGCCCACACAAAGATCCTCGTTAATAACTATCTCCACTTTTCCATCCTTGCCTTTTTTGCTTTCAATAGCTAAACAGCCAATATTGATACACTTACGGCATTGTGTACAAAGATCCTGGTCAATTTGATAAATGTCGCTTTTTGGCAACTTAAATTTGGTTACACAAGGTTTCTGTACAATAACTACCGAATTTGTATTTGAATTTACCGCATTCAGAATCGCTTTTTCGAGGTTTTCAAATTCGTAAGCATCTACCGTAACAATATCTTTTACACCAATGGCTTCGCAAACTTTGGCAATTTCCAACTTGTTTTCCGGTTTATAATTAAACCCAAACTCGCTGGAGGCAATATGCTGACCACCTGTCATTGCCAGGCAGCTATTATCCACAATAATCGTGGTTGACTGACTGTCGTTGAAAATCAGATTCATCAGCCCATTGATTCCGGTTGCCCAAAAACCACCATCACCTATCATGGCCACAAAATTTTCTTTGTGGTCGGTTGCTACGTTGTAACCGTGAGCCAGCGCAATACTCGACCCCATGCATTTTTGCAGCGAATAGGATTCCATGTGCGGAAAACATCCAATTAAACCGCATGTAACATCGGCAGCTGCTTTAATTTTATGATTTCGAAGAATTTGTGATATAAACAAGTGTGAACATCCGGCGCAACTTACAGGCAAACGGAATGGAATGCCATCCATTATTTTTCTTTCGGGAGCATTCGGCACGAGTTTTTCCTCAATAATATCGGGCGTAAAGCGCATCATTTCGGGGAATTTCGGGAATAATTCTTTTCCAATAACAGCAATTCCTAAATCCTTGATATTCTTTTCCATAATATCATGACCATCTTCAATTACATAGAGTTTCTCCACGTGTGCCGCCAATTCCCTAATCAACTTTTCAGGCAGTGGCATAACCATACCCACTTTTAAAATGGAGGCATCGGGTAGCACTTCTGTAGTGTAAAAATAAGGAGTACCTGCTGTAATTACACCAATCTTTTTACCTTTCAATTCCAACTTATTGATATCGAAATTGTTGCAATCCTCAGCCAAGCGCCTCATGTGTGCGGGAAAATCATTGAAACATTTGGTCAATTTGGGATGTTCCGAGCCTTTAGCGTTCATCATCATGGTTGTCATGATAACCTTGCTGAAACTTACCTTATATTTTTGTTTGATTTTAACTTTGTAAGTAGCGCTTTCGTCAATAGCAACTCCACTGGTAGTTTTACATATTACCGATGTGATTTTAAGAATTACTGGAGTGCTGTATTCTTCGCTAATCTCGAACGCTTTAATCATCAGATCCTTGGCCTCCTGACTGTCGCTCGGCTCCAACACTGGAATATTAAACATATTTCCATAATGACGCACATCATTGTAGTCATCACCCGCTATACGGCCTACATCATCGCCAACAACCAATACCAATCCGCCGTTAATCTGACTGCCTGCAGCACCGCCTAATGCGTCGGCTGCCACATGCAAGCCCACGGTTTTCATTACTGCAAAGCTACGGTAACCTGCAAACGAAGCACCAATGGCTACTTCTAAACCTACTTTCTCATTTGTCGACCATTCGCAATAGATGTCTGGATATCTATATTTGGTATAATCCATTACTTCGGTGGAAGGTGTGCCTGGAAATCCTGAAGCTACTTTTACGCCTGCTTCAAAGGCACCTCTGGCAACTGCTTCGTTACCATTCATCATTTTCAGTGTGGTAATCTTATTCTCTGTCTTCATGTAAAGAAATGACTCCTGTCATTGTTGTGTGTTTTAATCAATTTTCTGATAATTCGGCACAAAAATACTGCTTTTTTGTAACACTCCAAAATCAAACAGCAAATAAATTAAAGAAATCGTAACATTATTGTCATAAA
>CAYXQZ010000316.1:0-3181 GCA_964466415.1 uncultured Paludibacter sp. | reverse complement strand
AAAAAGCCACAGCAAGTGAGTGTTTATTTTCAAACGTCTTGCAGTGGCTTTTATAGCTTTTTTATAATATTCAGAGCGGTCACAGTACATTGTTTTTTTGCTCACTTAGAAGTCTTGAAGCACTTAGAAACAAAAAAACAATGAACTGTAAAGAGTTGATTGCAAAGCAATAATTAAAAATTATTCTTTGAATTTTCAATTGATAGCAAAGTTAATGTAAAAAAATAATTATATTTGCAGCTTCCCAATAACAACTATACTAATCTTAAAACGAAACAATTATGTCTAACAATCCGGAAACTGGACACGCCAAAAATGTGTCAAACTTCGAAAGTTTAATTTCATTTATCAAAGGCTACCAAGCAGCCTACAATCCCACAAAAAATTCCATTAAAGTAGAAGCATTAGAAACAATTCTAAGCAATTCTAAGCAAGCTATGGTAGAAATCGACAACGCATTGCCTGCTTACACCAATGCAGTTTCTGCCCGCGAATCCGCATTCGCTCCGCTTGGCAAACTCATTACTCGCGTAAACAGTGCCATTAAAGCAACCGACACCACCGAAAATGTGGACGAAAGCGTAAAAACACTGGTTCGCAAACTTCAGGGAACAAGAGCAACAGCCAAAATTTCCGATGAAGAAAAAACTGCTTTGGAAGCCGAAGGCAAAGAAGTAAATCAAATTTCAGCGTCGCAAATGGGCTACGACAATCGACTGGAGAATTTTTACAAACTGATTATGCTTCTGAAATCAATTCCACAATATAACCCAAACGAGGTAGAATTAAAGGTAGCAACATTAACAGCATTGTACGAAGATTTAAAACTTAAAAACACCGCAGTAATTGACGCTACTACTCCATTAAGTAATGCCCGTATAGCTCGAAACGATGCAATGTACAAACCGCTTACAGGTTTAGTTGATTGTGCATACGATGCAAAAATGTACATTAAATCCGTATTTGGACCTTCAAGCCCCCAATATAAACAAGTATCGAAGTTAGAATTCAAATCATTGACTAAATAGTTGTTTTCTTCGTACAACTATTTGTAAAATGAAATCCTACTTTTAAATTTCTCCGACTGCGATTGCCTTTAAGGCAATTGCAGTTTCATTTATGACAACTGCAAAATACTTTAAGCCTGGTCAGTTTTCATTTATTTGAGTTGAAAAGTTACATAAGCCTGTTGCAATTCTACTTATTCGGGTTGCAGTTTTATATAAGGCAGTTGCAATTCTATTTATTCGAGTTGAAAAGTTATATAAGACAGTTGCAGTTTTATTTATTTGAGCTGCGGAATTACATAAGCGAGTTGCAAAGTTATTTATGCCTGTTGCAGAAATATTAGCGGATTCAGAGTTTTCCGTGTAACGTACAACATTTTTAAGAATGTCAGAAAAGAATTTCAGAAAAGGTAGAAAGAAACATATTACATCGACAACTAACAAGAAAACAACAACATTCGCTCACTAAACGAAAACAAACAAATCGAAACAACGGCCAGCTGGTAACACACGCCTATGCGCATTGGCTGGTTGACGTGCACTTAGGAGGTTCATCGCCCGCATAAGCATCATCGTAGTGCGACAGCGAATGCTCCCGCAAACCGCCAAATGCCCATAGCCTCGGTCGTTATGGGTTATAGCAGAAAAAAAAAGACAGTTTTGTAATTTGGGATAAAAATCTTTGACGAACTTTCCATTTCTTGACTCGACTTGACGAATTTGTAACGACAAAATTATCTGACTTTTACTTGGTGGACAATTCTTCGCCGATTTTTATGAAAACAAAGAAAAAACAACTTGAGATTCCAACTAAAATCCGAAACGACTGAAATTAGGAAAACAAAAAAACTATGATACTCCCCAAAAATTGGACATAAAGCTAAGATATAATTGTATTATCTTTAAACCAAAAATTTTATGTCAACATCAAGGAGAAAATTCAGTAAAGAATTTAAAGCGAAAGTGGTTTTAGAATCATTAAAGGAGCGCGAAACATTAGAAAGTTTAGCCAAAAAGTATGAACTTCAACCGACCCAGATTTCTATGTGGCGCAGCCAGGCATTGAAAAATTTCAGCAATGTTTTTTCAAATGAAGTGGCCGATGATAAGGAGATTGCAAATCAGACTCAGGTTTTATATGCTCAAATTGGTCAATTGAAAGTCGAAAATGATTTTCTAAAAAAAAAGTTGCTCTAAGAGGTAGAACTGAACGAAGAGATTTAATCGAACCTAATCATAAGCAATTGAGTATAACGGTTCAATGTAATCTTCTTTCATTACACAGAAGTAGTTTCTATTATGTTCCGGTTGGCGAATCGGAACAAAATTTAGCTATCATGCGCTGGTTGGACGAACAGTATTTCAGCACTCCATTTTATGGTGTATTGCGATTGACTGCTTTGCTGCAAGTTGCAGGATACCCCGTAAGTGTAAAGCGCGTGAGACGATTGATGAAAAAAGTAAACTGGCAAACTATTTATCGTGAACCCAGAACAACTATCAGCAACAAAACTCATTACAAGTATCCATATCTTTTAAAAGGATTGAAAATTATAAGACGCAATCAGGTTTGGGCAATGGATATCACGTACATTCCAATGGAAAAGGGATTTATGTATCTCACGGCAATTATCGACTTACACAGTCGATATGTTATTCATTGGTCGTTATCCAATACCATGAGTGCTGAATGGTGTACAGAAGTACTAAAACAAGCGATAGAACTACATGGAAAACCAGAGATTTTCAATACTGATCAGGGCAGCCAATTTACAAGTGAAGTATTTATCAAAGAGTTGAAATCAAACGAGATAAAAATATCAATGGATGGCAAAGGACGAGCGTTGGACAATATCTTTATAGAAAGATTATGGCGAAGCGTAAAGTACGAAAACGTGTATTTGAATGTATACGAAAATGGATTATCTTTGTGGAAAGGATTGAATGACTATTTTAGTTTTTACAACAACGAAAGATTGCATCAATCCTTAGAATATAAAACACCCAAAGATGTTTATCAATTAGCGGCCTAAAACGAGAATAACTTTTTTCATGGCTCGCAGGGGCGGCCAAAAAAGTTATTTCCCGTTTTGTCCGAGCAAAACCAAACTTGCAGCAAAAATAAATATCTTAACTTGCTGCTAAAACTGTCCTAAGAAAAGGGAGTATCATAA
>CAYXQZ010000315.1:0-3203 GCA_964466415.1 uncultured Paludibacter sp. | reverse complement strand
ATCACAAAAAACACGAAGAGAGATTTACCAATAGGTGAGTCTCTTTTTTTATTACAGCAAATTGACTGAAAAATGTCAAAAAAAAAGAGTCGAATAATAGCTTTAAATATTTTACGCTAACTATTTGGTAATCCAACATAAAACACTATCTTTGCAGTCCGTTTATTATCACAGTGTAATAGTTTGTTTTTTATTGTTATAACACATTGTTTTTGTGCCGATTAGCCTCTTTCAAAAGCAGTATTGATTACCTTAAAAAACAGCAATTAATTAATTAAAAAACATTTTTACAAAGTGGATACGTTAAGTTATAAGACCATTTCTGCCAACAAAGCAACCGTGCAGAAAGAATGGGTAGTAGTGGATGCTACCGATTTGGTATTGGGACGTATGGGCACGAAAGTTGCAAAACTTTTGCGCGGAAAATACAAACCAAGTTTTACACCGCATGTTGATTGCGGCGACAATGTTATTATCGTGAATGCTGATAAAGTTCAGCTTACAGGAAACAAATGGACCGACAGAATTTATCTGCGCCATACAGGTTATCCAGGCGGTCAACGTGAGATGACTCCAGAGAAATTAATGGAAAAAAGCGCCGAAAAATTAATCAAGAAAGTTGTAAAAGGTATGTTACCAAAAAACAAACTTGGAGCTAAACTTCTTGGAAATTTATATGTTTTCGAAGGTGGAGAACATGACAAACAAGCTCAACAACCAAAACAACTCGATTTAAACACACTCAAATAATCAATATGGAAGTTATAAATGCCTTAGGAAGAAGAAAAGCAGCTATTGCTCGTGTTTTCGTAAGCGAAGGAAGCGGACAAATCACAATCAACAAACGTGATCTTGCCATTTATTTCCCATCACCGCTTTTGCAATATGTTGTTAAACAACCATTGAACAAATTAGGTGTGGCTGAAAAATATGACATCAAAGTAAATCTTGATGGCGGTGGTTTCAAAGGACAATCAGAAGCTTTACGTTTAGCTATTGCTCGCGCATTGGTTAAAATTAATGCCGAAGACAAACCAGCATTGAAATCGGAAGGTTTCATGACTCGTGACCCACGCGAAGTAGAACGTAAAAAACCGGGACAACCAAAAGCTCGCAAGAGATTCCAGTTCTCGAAACGTTAATGATGTGTGGATGAGCAGATGTGTTAATGTGATGATATTTAATCACCACATCATCATATCACCAAATTATCACATTAGTTTAGTATCTAAATTTACGGGACTCATAGACACTGGATGGCTACCCGCAAATTGATTTCGACAAAAGAAGAAAGTAAACAAATTTTTAAAAAACAAAAAATGTCAAGAACAAATTTTGAACAACTATTAGAAGCAGGTTGCCACTTTGGTCACTTAAAACGTAAATGGAATCCTGCTATGGCTCCTTATATTTTCATGGAGCGTAACGATATCCACATTATCGACTTACACAAAACAGTCGTAAAAATTGATGAAGCTGCTGCAGCTTTGAAACAAATTGCAAAATCAGGACGCAAAGTTCTTTTTGTTGCAACAAAAAAACAAGCTAAAGATGTTGTTGCTGAACGCGCAAAACAAGTAGCAATGCCTTATATTACTGAGCGTTGGGCTGGTGGTATGTTAACCAACTTCCCTACTATCCGTAAAGCAGTTAAAAAAATGACTACCATCGACAAAATGACTACTGATGGTACTTATGACAATATTTCAAAACGTGAAAAACTTCAAATTGCTCGTCAACGCGAAAAATTAGAAAAGAACTTAGGTTCAATTGCTGATTTAACTCGTTTACCATCGGCTTTATTTATTGTTGACGTAATGAAAGAACACATTGCGGTTAAAGAGGCTCAACGTTTAGGTATACCTGTATTTGGTATTGTTGATACAAATTCAAATCCAAATGGAATTGACTTTGTAATACCAGCAAACGACGACGCTACAAAATCGGTTGACGTAATTCTTGGAGCTGTAATCGAAGCAATGATTGAAGGTCTTGAGGAACGTAAAATCGAAAAAGTAGATACTGAAGTTTCTGATGTACCAGTTGCTAAAGATAAAAAATCACGCATCACCAAACGTCCACGCACTCAAAAAGAGGAAGACGAAGCGTTGAATGCTAATGTGGTTAAGAAATTCATAAAAGAAGAAGAGTAATTAACTGCCCCCTAAATCCCCCTTCAGGGGACTTTTGGTAGTGCTAAATAAAATGAGTTGCTGGTTAATATAATACTTGTAACTCATTTTTATAAAAAAAAAGATATAACTGAATAAAAACAACTATGCTCTTATAAGTCCCCTGAAGGGGGATTTAGGGGGCCAAAATTTATAATATTATGGCTGTAACAATGGCAGAAATTTCGAAATTGCGTACCATGACCGGAGCAGGTATGATGGATTGCAAAAATGCTTTGACCGAAGCAGAAGGTGATATCGAAAAAGCAATTGAAATAATTCGCAAAAAAGGACAAGCAGTTGCTGCTAAACGTAGCGACCGTGAAGCTTCAGAAGGATGTGTTATTGGCGCATCGGTTGATGGTTTTGCTGCAATTATTGCATTAAAATGTGAAACTGACTTCGTAGCAAAAAATGCTGATTTTATTGCTTTAACTCAATCAATCTTAGATGCTGCAATAGCTGCAAAATGTACTTCGTTGGACGAAGTAAAAGCATTGAAAATTGGCGAACGCACAATTGCCGAATTAGTTATTGATCGTTCAGGTGTAACTGGCGAGAAAATGGAACTTGATTTCTATGAATGTGTTCAGGGCGGAACAACAACAACATACATACATCCAGGAAACAAATTAGCAACTATCGTTGCATTTGCTGAAGAAAAAGCTGAATACGAAACTATACGTGGTATAGCCATGCATATTGCGGCAATGTCGCCTGTGGCTATTGATGAATCAGCAATACCTCAAAAAGTAAAAGATAATGAGCTTACAGTGGCTATCGAAAAAACAAAAACTGAACTTGTTGCAAAGGAAGTTGAAGTTGCATTGAAAAAAGCTGGCATCAACCCCGCTCACGTTGATAGCGAAGCCCATATTGAATCAAATATGTCGAAAGGATGGATTACCGCTGAAGTAGCTGCACAAGCACGCGAAATCAAGGAAACTGTTACTGCAGAAAAAACAGCTACTTTACCAGAACAGAAAGTAAACAGTATTGCAGCTGGACGTATGGCAAAATTCTTCAAAGAAT
>CAYXQZ010000314.1:0-3213 GCA_964466415.1 uncultured Paludibacter sp. | reverse complement strand
TAATATTGGAATAATCTCAGAAATTAAAGAATTCGGTATAAATGTTTATGTTGCTCCTCATCCTGCTAACAGAAAAAAAAATGGTAGAGTACCTAAAGAATATATGTCTTGCTTTGTAAAAATATAGTTTTTAAAGTTATTTTTAGCTAGTACTAAATTTTAAATTCACGAAACAAAATCTAAGCAATTTAATTTATCAATTATAATTACTAATGGATGCAACTATAGATTTACTTTATTCCACATTGAACAAAAATTCAATTGGATTTGATAATAATGAATTTAAGAGGGAAATTGAAGCGTTTTCGCTGGAAGAGCTGAATAGTTATATTGAAAAACTTACCAATGGTGATTGGAAAGACGAGGAGTATCGGGTTGATAAATTACGATTATGCCTCTGGCACCGTAATATATTCTTAATTCGGCTACCTTATTTTCATGTAACAACAGAACCGAAAACGTTAGGCGATTATGTTTTTAATTCGAAAGTTTTCTATTTTGTAAACCTAAAAGACAAATTTGATCTCGATCAATTAAAAAATGAAATAGCAAGTAGTTGTAATGAAAACACAGAAGTAGTATTTTTGGTAAAAGAATATAGTTTTGTTCTTGAGCAATTAAAGCAACACACAGATTCTATTGGCTTTATCAGCATTTTATTTGTTGACATTAAGAATTTGCATTACAATGATTTAGAATCTCGAAGTCGATTTATTGATTTTTTTTGTAATCTGACTTCTGTACAAATACAACCTGGGAACTTAGACAGAAAAGATATAGTGAATTTTCTAGAAAGCGGGAAACATTTTATTGTAGGCCGTTATCCAGAAATCGACGAGAAACGATTTGAAAATTTTGCTCCCATGATAGATATCTTACTTGATAAAATGAGATTGAAAGGCAAAAGTGGTTTTCCTTTTTGGTTTATAATAGAAGTAAATCATGAATATACAACACCCGGATATCCCAGTTACGATTACCCAGATGACATCTCTTTTATAACCGATGGAATCTCTAAATTGGCAGAAGATGGATTGGGTGGATATGAATTAGGGAACATTAATTTTATTCATAATGATGATTTAGATTTTGGTGTACGGGTTTCAATGATTGCAGGAGAGAAACTAAATTAAACAACGAATGTATTTGTTTTATAAGAAACAATTTGAAAGTGTTTTGTCCGAAACAAACCAATCGCCTTGCTCCTCGTAGCGTATTGATTAACATTGCTAAATGTAGATTGTCGCACTAGGCGAAATTTCTTTGACTTCTGTCGAGAGTAGGGTGATACGCAGATAACTGTAATTACTGAAAATAAAGTTGATTTTATCAGTTTAACGGATATGACTTCGAGTTTCAATGAAGGTAGCGGATTAATTGGAAAATGGATAACAAACAAAAACACATTGGAGTATGTGGGGACATGGGAAAAGATTAATAATCCAATTTTCAATTACACCGAATTCGGGGTAATTGAAAATGAAGCTGGAGTTTGTCTCAACAAGAACGGCTAATTCAATTGAATCAAATGGCAATTATTCAAATGAAATCATTATTAAATCATCAGGGGACAACCAAAAACTTGAAATGATTTCTGAACTAGTGTTATAGCGGCCACGCTCTTCGTAGCGTAAAACCTCACGATTAGCAAAGCGTTGGCTACCGATAAATTGGCATGTTCTTTTGATGATGTTGGTGAACTCCTACGGAGTTCTAGGGGTGTTTCATTTCGTTATTCCCCCAATTGCATTGGGGGTTATGTACAGTTAACACCTACGGTGTTTGAGAGAAAGAAACACTCTACGAATTGCATTGGGGGTTTCCGTCAAGTCGGAATGTTCCATATGTACAGTTAACACCTATTGTGTTTAGAGAGTATGAAAAACGCTACGAATTGCATTGGAGGTTTCAGTCAAGCCTGAATGTTGCGTTTGCATAGTTAACACCTCCGGTGTTGGGAAAGAAAGAATGATTGAAAACCAAAATGATATTTATATTTAAGACCATATAAAATGTTGCTTTAAAACTCATTTTTTTTCTTATCAGCAAGATATAAACTAATAGTAATCAACCATGAAAAACCCTGTAAGGGTTTACTTTGCATAACCTCCAGTGTAACTGGGGGAATAACAAGAAAACGCAAACTAACAACTCCGTAGGAGTTGACCAGCAACCAATAACAAGAAATATGAATAGTTACCGACAACTCCTTTTCCATATCGTATTTTGTACTTATGAGCGTAAAAACACTTTACCTACAGAACATCACGAAGAACTTTACAAATACCTTTGGGGAGTTATTAAAAAACATAAAGGTGTACTTTATCGGATAAATGGCGTTGAAAACCATGTGCATATTTTGTGCGATTTACATCCTTCGGTTTGTATGTCCGATTTAATTAAAGATATGAAAGTTGGTTCTAATTTGTGGATAAAACAAAGTGGCAAATTTCCCAAATTTGAATCATGGGCTGAAGGATATTTTGCTGCAACCTACAGTAACAAAGACAAAGAAATGATTATCAATTATATAAAAAATCAAAAAGAACATCATCGTAAAGTTGTGTTTGAAGATGAATATCGGGCTTTGCTCGATGAGCATGGGATAGCGTGGGATGAGAAGTATATCTTTTGATGGTGTTGGTGAACTCCTACGGAGTTCTAGCACTGTTTCATTTCGTTATTCCCCCAATTGCATTGGGGGTTTCCGTCAAGTTGGAATGTACTA
This sequence comes from uncultured Paludibacter sp., assembly GCA_964466415.1. Taxonomy (GTDB): domain Bacteria; phylum Bacteroidota; class Bacteroidia; order Bacteroidales; family Paludibacteraceae; genus Paludibacter. The sequence goes on along the minus strand of CAYXQZ010000314.1, from coordinate 485 downwards.
TATGCACTGTTAAATCCTACGGTGTTGGGTAGGAAAAATGCCTTGATAAAGTTACGTGACACTTAAATATAAAACCGAATAACTGTTTACTTTGGCAATATTTCCACACTTTTCATCCGTGGTAATTTTTCTACACAACTCTACGAAAACAATTAATACTCTTCGTATGTTTGTGCAATAATATATGTTTATAAGTCAGATTATCGACATGTTGCATATTCGATTTTCAATTCGCGAATTGCGAATATTTAAAACCACAGATTTTATGAAACACTTTAAAATTCTTTTCTTGTTTGCCGTTTTATCCACTCAATTGCTGTTTGCATTCGAATTGGATGTTGCTAGTTGGAACGATTTTAGGGGAAAACTAAATGGCAAGGACGTTAGCATGTCGTTGTTTCGGTTTAGCAACAATCAGGTGCGTGGGCATTACTATTATATTGGCACCGAAACCAAAATATACTTGGTAGGTAAAATAGATAAAA
>CAYXQZ010000313.1:0-3219 GCA_964466415.1 uncultured Paludibacter sp. | reverse complement strand
CCATCGTACAACGAAGCATTAATTGATAGCAATTTAGAAGCATGTATGCAGTTAGCGCAACAAACTTCGTCGATGATATTAGCATTGCGCCGTAAGGCGGATAAAAAGGTGCGTCAACCACTTTTTAAAGCTGTAATTCCCGCTTATGACGAAACCACATACAATCAGTTGATTTATATAGCTGACCTTGTAAAAGCCGAAGTAAATGTAAAGGAAATTGAGGTCATTCCAGCTGATAGTGATATGGAGAATTTGGTGAAAAAGATTAAACCAAATTTTAAAACGTTGGGAAAAAAATATGGCAAACAAATGAAAGAAATTGCGCTAGCAATGAATTTGTTTGGGAATACTGAGATTAGCGAAATTGAACGCAATGGTAAATATGTGTTGAATTTACCAACAGGCGATGTGGAACTAACTACTGAGGATGTTGATATTATAACCGAAGATATGCCCGGATGGTTGGTTGCTAACGAAGGGACTTTAACAGTAGCTCTCGATATTACAGTAAGTGATGCTTTGTTGCGCGAAGGTGTTGCTCGTGAGCTAGTTAATCGCATTCAAAATATTCGCAAATCAAATGGATACGAAATTACAGATAAGATAATTATCGAAATTGAAAACAATACAGAAACTGATGCTGCGGTGAATGAATATGCCACTTATATAGCTACTCAAACACTGGCCGAAAGCATTACGGTTGTCGAAAAAGTAAGCGGTGGAATAGCTGTAGACTTCGATGATTATGTAGTTAATATAGCTATAATTAAGGCTTAAAAAATAGTTTGTTAAAATAGTTTGAAATCTCGATTTTATTTGTTACTTTCGCACCATAAAAATCGAAAACTAAAATATTTAAGTTATGTCGGAAAAAACAAGATACACAGATGTAGAGCTGGCCGAATTCAAGGAATTAATCACCGAGAAACTTGAAAAAGCTCAGAAAGATTATGAGTTGTTACGCGAAGGTGTCTCTAATGCCGATGGTAATGATATTATGGATACTTCTCCAACATTTAAGGTGTTAGAGGAAGGTGCAGCAACTTTGTCGAAAGAAGAATCGGGACGTTTGGCACAGCGTCAAATGAAATTTATTCAGCATTTACAAGCTGCCTTGATTCGCATTCAGAACAAAACGTATGGTGTTTGCCGCGAAACGGGCAAGCTCATTCCTAAAGAACGACTTCGAGCAGTTCCACATGCTACGTTGAGTATTGAAGCAAAAAACGATAACAAACGATAATAATCAAATTCGGCAACAGCATAATCTATCTGTTGCCGATTTTGTTTAATGTTAGTTTTAAATAGTAAATATCTAAATTGTAAATTGAGTTTATGTCTATTAAAAATAAATCAATCCTATTAATAGTATTGGTGCTGATTATTGATCAGGCATCCAAAATATTTATTAAATTAAATTTTGCATTGGGCGAACATGTTGAGGTGTTTACCTGGTTTCAGATTTTCTTTGTTGAGAATAATGGAATGGCTTTTGGCATGGAAATAATTGGCAAATTGTTTCTTACGCTATTTCGAATTGTTGCTGTAAGTGGCTTGGTTTATTTTATTTATAGGTTGATAAAGCAAAATGCACGTCAAGGCTATATTTTGGCTATTTCATTGCTTTTAGCTGGTGCTTCGGGTAATATTTTTGATTCAATATTCTATGGACTAATATTTAGCGATAGCTATGGAATGGCTGCTACATTCTTGCCCGAAACAGGCGGTTATGCTACCCTTTTTCATGGTAAAGTGGTTGATATGTTGTATTTTCCATTAATTAAAAATAGTGCCGGCGAAACACTTTTCTTTAGTCCTGTTTTTAATATTGCCGATTCGGCCATAAGTATAGCTGTAGTAATTATACTGCTTTTTTTCAGAAAAGATTTAAACGAAAGCTTGGAAACTAAAAAAACGGACATTGAAAAAAATGCGAACTAATATTCGAACAATTTTTTCAGTTATACTTTTTCTGATGATTTTTCACTCGTGTACTAATCGTCCGAGTGACGTATTATCGCACAAAGAGATGACTCGTTTTTTGGTTGAATTGCATAAGCTGGATGGTGCTTTGGCGGCAAAAGGGTTAGGCTCTACCGACAATCGCGAAAATGTTTATTATTACAATGCCTTACTTCAAAAAGAAGGAATTACCAAAGCTGAATTTGATTCGTCCTTAGTTTGGTATGCCAAAAATCCAAAATACTTCGAACGTGTATATGTTGATGTAGTTGAAAAACTTACCAAACTCGATGAACAAGTTAAAAGTGGCTATTTTCATCCTGTCGATTCGGCTTTACTGCGTAATATAAACGAAAATGTTTGGCCTCTGGCTCGCACTAACTTTAAACTCACCAAAGATTCAACTCCCACGCAAATTAAATTTGCTATTCGTACAGGCCGTCTGGCTTGGGGCGATCAGTATAAACTGTCGTTTTTACATAGAGCTGGGAAAAGTAATATAAGCAAAAATCAAAATGCTGTGATTCGCATACATTATGCTAATAATATTTCCGACAGTATAGTTTGTAAAACACACAACGATAGCCTATTACGCCGTTATACCATTACAATAAAAGCAAATAGACAATTGCGAGTTGATTCAGTAAGTGGATCTTTGTTAAATTATAAAGCCGTTAAAGGAAAATTTAATGTGCTGATTGATAGTGTGAAACTTATTCGTAAATACGATTCGCTGGCTCAAGACAGCATTCAAAAAGTGGTTTATAAATTAGAACATCCTGAAGTGATAGATCAAGCATACAAACCAACACTTCGTGTACGAAGCAAAGTGCTTTTGCAGCGCAAAAATGACAAGCCTGAGTAGCCATATTATTCTTACCCAAAATGCTCAGGTACTTCGGAATAGTGCCATTCATTTTTCTGAAAATGAAATTCGAGTTTCAGGTATATTTGAGGGTACACATGAATCGGCAAATACAATTTTTTGCGATGGAATTATCAGTCCGCCAATAATTTCGATTTCACAAAGAAATAATTTAAATACTGCTTTAACAAATTCTGAATTTAAAGTTTTAAACCTGAACACTCTGCACTTACCGCTTTCTGATTTGCAAAATACGATTATTGATTTTGGAACCGAAAACATAAGCGAAATTAATTTAATTCTTCAACAGAAATCAAGTTTTTTGGCTGCTGTTTCTTCAATCGATTTTATATTAGCTTGTACTGTTTATCCTCTTTTGGAACTGAATAATA
>CAYXQZ010000312.1:0-3222 GCA_964466415.1 uncultured Paludibacter sp. | reverse complement strand
TTCCCACCCTTTTACCAAACGGAATGCATTCCAAATCTTATTATTAAAGTTACGACCCTGTTCGCAAAGACTGTCATCGTAAGGTAAATCGTTACCAGCTGGAGCAGTAAGCAACATACCAAGTCGAACTGCATCAGCACCAAACTCTTCAATTAAATCGAGTGGGTCGGGCGAGTTTCCAAGTGTCTTCGACATTTTTCGACCTATTTTATCGCGCACAATACCAGTAAGATAAACCCTTTTGAATGGCATTTCTGCTTTGTATTCGTAACCAGCAATAATCATACGTGCTACCCAGAAAAACAAGATATCTGGTCCTGTCACCAAATCATTAGTTGGGTAATAATACTTAATTTCTTCGTTTTCTGGATTATTAATGCCATCGAAAACCGAAATTGGCCACAACCACGACGAAAACCAAGTATCCAAACAATCTTCGTCCTGACGCAAATCATCAATTGAAAGTGGATAATTGACAATAGCTAACGCTTTTTGGTAAGCTTCTTCTCTGCTCAATGCTACTACAAAGCCACCTTGAGGTAAAAAATAAGCAGGAATGCGATGTCCCCACCAAAGTTGACGCGAAATACACCAGTCTTTCACATTTTCCATCCAGTGACGGTAGGTGTTTTTAAATTTAGCAGGATAAAGTTGAATATCGTCGTTCATTACCGCATCCAAAGCTGGTTTAGCCAACTCTTCCATTTTCATAAACCATTGCATGGATAGCTTTGGCTCTATAACTACATCAGTACGTTCCGAAAAACCTACCTTATTCGTATATGGTTCCACTTTTTCCAATAAGCCTGCGGCTTCCAAGTCTTTTTCAATTTGTTTACGTACATCGAAACGATCCATTCCTTCGTACTGCAAACCATGCGCATTCAAGGTACCATTGTCGTTGAAAATATCAATTGTTTCCAAATTGTATTTTTCGCCCAACATATAATCGTTGATATCGTGCGCTGGAGTTACTTTTAAAAAGCCTGTTCCAAATTCTACATCCACATATTCATCTTCAATAATAGGAACAACCCGATTCGATATGGGTACAATTACTTTTTTACCTTTAAGAGCAGCTGTTTTTTCATCGTTCGGATTGATACAAACAGCAATATCACCAAAAATTGTTTCAGGGCGCGTAGTGGCAACTACAGCAAAACCGTCTTCACCTTCAATTTTATATTTAATATAATAAAGTTTGCCATTTACTTCTTTATGAATAACTTCCTCATCACTCAATGCAGTCAACGCTTTAGGATCCCAGTTTACCATGCGAACGCCGCGGTAAATGAGGCCTTTTTCATATAAATCGGCAAATACTTTTAATACACTTTCGGAACGAGGTTCGTCCATTGTAAAAGCCGTACGATTCCAATCGCACGAAGCACCCAGTTTTTTCAACTGCTCCAGAATAATTCCACCGTGTTTGTGCGTCCAGTCCCAAGCGTGGCTCAGAAACTCTTCACGTGACAAATCGGTTTTTTTAATACCTTCAGAAGCCAGTTTATTCACCACTTTGGCCTCAGTAGCAATGGAAGCATGATCAGTCCCCGGAACCCAACAAGCATTCTTGCCCTGCATACGCGCCCTACGAACCAATACATCCTGAATGGTATTGTTAAGCATGTGCCCCATGTGCAACACACCAGTAACATTGGGTGGAGGAATGACTATGGTATATGGCTCACGACCATCAGGTTTTGAACTAAAAAAATCGTTGTCTAACCAATACTGATACCATTTCGACTCAATGTCGGTGGGGTTGTACTTACTTGCGAGTTCCATCTGCTATTATTTACAATTTTACAATTTACAAATTACAATTTATCGGATATTATATCTAACAGTTTATTTTTCAGAATAATACATATATAATTATCAATAAAAAATAAGATTGCAAAGGTAAAAAAAAATAAGGGTATTTGAAAACCAATTTTTTATCTATTTTTGTAAAAGTATTTCACTCAAATAACTTGTTGGTTATGAAAGCTATAAAAATAGCACTTTTGACATTTTTAGTATTGCTAATCAGCAATATTAGTATGTCGCAAATTATAAATAAAAAAATGAAAACGGGTTTTCGGGTTAGTCAAAACCGCTCGATTGATGTTTTAATTATACATTCCGTTTTTAATAATTCAGGAGGCGAAAATTATGATATTGATTTAATAATAAAACAGTTTTCGAAATATGGAGTTAGTTCACATTATCTAATTGGACGTGGCGGTGAAATCTATCGTCTTGTAGATGAGAAAAATGTGGCATATCATGCCGGAAAAAGCAGTTTGCCTGATGGACGGCAATCACTGAATAGTTGCTCGTTGGGAATTGAAATGGTATGTTCATACACCGAATCAATTACAGATTTACAAATGGAATCGCTTGTAAAACTTACAAAGGATTTACAAACGCGCTACAAGTTAAAATATATTCTTCGCCATTCTGACATTGCTCCAGGAAGAAAAACAGATCCGTGGAATTTTGATTGGGAAAAATTCAATCAAATGATTACAATAAATACAAATCAACTAAAATAAAACTATTTTTTTAGAAAACAATTCCTTAGTTGATTGAATTTTCACAATGTAAATACCTTTTGTAAATAGTGGAATACTAGTTTCAGCTTGTACAATTGCAGTTTTATTAAACATACAAGTTCCTGAAAGATTGTAAACTGAAATTTGAGCATTTTCAGCAACATTCTTAATTGTGATATAGTTTGACGATACTATAACTATTGGTTCATTGGCATTAACTTTTGCAATAGTTGAAGCAACCAATGTTTTTTGCTCCATAGTTTCGGAATAATCCGACATAGAATTTCCATTCTTCGATTGCACACGGTATTTATAAACTGTATTTGGCTCTAAACCATTAACTGAAAAATAATTAGTAGACACCGCAGCTTTTTTCATAACAAAAACTGTATCTTGTTTACCATAAGTGGCTTGAACATCGTCGACTGACATATTACCAGATGATTTACTATATGAAAATCGAAACTGCAGGAAATTTTGTTCAGCAGTAAAATTATAAATTGGATAATTTCTTGATGTATTTACATAAGGGTAATTTGCAATTTGTTTCCATTGTCCATTTTGAAACCCTTCGAGTAAAAGCGACGAGCCCGTTCCTGTAGAAGCAAATTTATACATAAAAGTGAATTTTGTAACGGGTGAACCAAAATTTTTAGTCATCAACCATGATCCAGATGTATTC
>CAYXQZ010000311.1:0-3239 GCA_964466415.1 uncultured Paludibacter sp. | reverse complement strand
CTTTTTCAACAGCTTCCACTTCGTGTGCGCTGCATGCTCATGCAGGGCACACACAGCACCTACCCAAAAGGCGGGGTTTCGTGTTCCAAAGACAGTTTTGTGGTTAATCAAACATTAGTTTTTCAAATCAAGTTTTGTGGTAAAAGTCCCGCCCTTCGGGTAGCTGCAAAACGTTACCAGCAATTTCCCTGAAACCAAGAAATATCTAAAGTTAACTCGAAAATGAATTCATATTTTGACTGATTACCTTTAACGAAAAAAATTTATGCTATTTTTGTGTAAACGGTATTTGAATTATGAGCAATATAAAACTTTTTGAAAGTCAGAAAATAAGGACTGTTTGGAATGAATCCGACCAGAAATGGTATTTTGTTCTAGTTGATGTTATTCAAGTCCTGACTGAAACTACAAACCCGACGGATTATATAAAGAAAATGAGAAAGCGAGATGAATTGCTTTCTCAAGGGTGGGGACAACTTGTCACCCCCCTTCTTGTTGAAACCGCAGGGGGAAAGCAAAAGCTTAACTGCGCCAATGCACAAGGACTTTTAAGAATAATTCAATCCATCCCTTCACCTAAAGCAGAACCATTTAAGTTATGGTTAGCAAAAGTCGGCTCTGAAAGGCTTGAGGAAATTGAAAATCCTGAATTAGCAACACAAAGAACGAGGGAACTTTACAAATTAAAAGGCTACCCAGATGATTGGATTGAAAAGCGAATGCGAAGTATTGCTATTCGAGAGGAACTAACAGAGGAATGGAAAAATCGTGGAATTAAAGAACAGATTGAATACTCTATTCTAACAGCAGAAATATCTAAGGCTACTTTTGGAATAACCCCATTGCAATACAAGCAACTGAAAGGTCTTAAAAGTCAGAATCTACGAGACCATATGACAGACTTAGAGTTAATATTTTCAATGTTAGGCGAAGCTTCAACAAAAGAAATCGTTATAAATACTAACCCAAAGGGATTTGAACAAAATAAGAAAGTAGCAAAAGCGGGTGGGAAAATAGCAGGTGATGCTAGAAAGCAACTTGAAATAAAGTCAGGAAAAAAGGTAGTGACTAGTCAAAATTTTTTACCCGAATCCAAGAAAAAAGGATTGAAAGACAAGAGTAAAGAATAAAAAACTGCTGGTAATCGAGTAGCCCGCCCCGGCAGCAAAGGCTGACAGGGAGAGGCTCTCACACCATCCCGGCTGAGCCGGGACGTTTCGTTAAGGTGTGGGGCAATTTTAGAGTAAAGATCAAGCATAGCCTCATTAGCACGTTTTTCAAGGCGTTTCATCGTAATTTTGTGACCAGAATCGGGCTTTGGGCGACAGCCCAGCCACCCATACGGGTTCTGCTCCATGAATAGGCATGGTTGTAGTCTACACCCAGCTATCGGGATCTTTGAGTTTACCATGGATACTTGCCAACGACTATCTGGACACTGACCGTTTTATTCCTGATATTTATGTTTTCTACTGAACTTAGGCTATTTTTATACCCAAATAAACTTTTTATGAAAAAACGGATTTACTCTATTGCACTCGCATGCTTCATCATGCTGAATGTAAATGCTCAAACTCCTTTAATAAAATGGTGGTTCAATACCAACGATGCATCCTTTGGTCAGTCGGCTGCAGGTGATATTGATGGCGATGGTTTGTACGAAATAGTTTTTGGCTGTTACAGAAACGATAGCTCAGTTTATGCCCTTAATGCAGAGAATGGCACCTTGCTTTGGAAATATAATACACATGTTTTTGGTGCCGAAGGTTGCAACGATGTGGCGCCTGTAATTTATGATGTTGACAACGACTCACTCCCGGAAGTGATTGTGCCAAGTTCCTGCAATCCGATAACGTATTGTTTTAATGGTTTATCGGGTTCTGTAAAATGGCAAACCAATACATTGGGTAGTGACTCACCGCCAACCATTGCCGATGTGGATAATGATGGAAAACCTGAAATTCTGCATGGCGAATTTGGTGGTTGGGTAAAATGCATTAATGCCGAAAATGGATCTCAGGCCTGGCATCTTCCTGTTGATATGAGTTCATGGATTCAAACAGCACCAACTATTGTTGATCTGGATAATGACGGCCAGCTTGACTTTGTTGTAGGAACCTGGAACTTCAATGGTGAAGATAGTATTTATGCATTTCGTGGCGACAATCAAACGATGCTGTGGTCATATCCTGTACACGACTATATGTATCACGGAACAGCAGTGGCCGATCTTGATAATGATGGCAAGCCTGAATTACTTGTAGGCTCTTATAATGACACACTCTATTGCATCAATGGCGAAAACGGAACCACTAATTGGAAATACAAAGCTACAGGTGGTTACATAGGTTCGCCTGCAACCATTGCCGATATTGATAATGATGGTAGCTGCGATGTGATTTTTGCAAGTGCCTATCAGTTAACAGCGCTTTCAAATACAGGATCGTTGAAATGGCAGTATAATATACCCGGTTTCCAACAAAGTTTCAGAGGAGTTGCTATTGCCGATATTACGAATGATGCTTTTCCTGATATTATTTTTGGCACTAACGGTGGTAAAGTAATAGCCCTTAACGGAAATAATGGAAGCCTTATCTGGACTGTTGACCTTGCAGCACATTATGGTAATCCCGATTTTGAATTAGACCATGCACCGCTTGTTGCCGATTTTGATAATGATGATACGCTTGATGTTTTTATAGTTGGCGGACATGCCGAGTATCCCAATTTTCAAAATAATTTTGGACGTGCCTACATGATTTCAGCAGGCAAGGGTAACGGACCAAACTGGCTCATGTTTCAAAACGATATACGCAGGCAGTCATCATTGTGTTCCTTTGCACCAACTGCAATAAACGAAACAGCAGCGTTAAACAATATCAATGTGTTTCCTAATCCAACAGCGAATGAAATTAATTTGGTTCTTGATAAGGATGCAGTCAGTAAAATTCAAATTTTCAACATTGTTGGAGAAGTAGTCTATCAGGCAAGTGCACGTGGCGAAATAAAAATTGATGTAAGCAATTTCTCACGAGGGGTTTATTCTGTTCAGATTTACAATAAAAATAATAATTTTCAGATTCGTAAATTTATTAAACAATAAGATTGCCCAACGACAGATCATTTATTGACGAACATACTTTATACGGCATAAATGCGCATATTTGTACGGATAAAATTAACGACCAATGGACACGAAATTGACATTAAAATTGGATAAAGATGTGATAGACAAAGCT
>CAYXQZ010000310.1:0-3239 GCA_964466415.1 uncultured Paludibacter sp. | reverse complement strand
TTCTGTGTGATCATTGTGAACGCACCATCATCCAAAACAATGAAATATATGGCAACACAACCGGGATCATGTCAGGAACCTTTGAGTTGATAAAGATTCGTAACAACCGGATTTACAACAACACGCAGGAAGGGATAACGGGATATGGTGATATCCTGATCCGGAATAACAAAATTTTTGGCAACGGAGGAGGTATCAGCATGACTTGCTATACTGACACGATTGAAAACAATGAGATATATAACAACGCCTATCTTGGGGGGATAAACCTTGATCTGCGCGAAGGAAATACATACATCGTTCAAAACATTATATATAACAATTCTTCCACCCTTTTAGATGGTGCCGGAATCAATCTGCAGTTGCGTCATTTTTACGATCGGCCTGCATTCCTGGCCGGCAATACGATCTGCAATAACCAGGGAATGCCGGGTAGCAAAGGAAATGATTTTTACGCAACGGCATTGTCAGTTCCCGGACGGGAAATACAACTTTATAATAACATCATCTTCAATTTATCCGTAAAGAATAACATTTACTGGACTCCTGCAACACCACACAACCTTGATTTTAATTGTATTCACCAGGATGGTGCCGACAGCCTCGGGCAGAACACCATCACAGCCGATCCCGCCCTGGTCTTTCCGACCGACTCATCCGGGGTCATGAAGAACCTGGGCAGCTATAGTTGGGCACTATTGAGCAATTCGCCATGCATCAATGCAGGGAATATGGATGTGGTTTCAATTCTGCCGGAATTCGATTTTGCGGGAAACCCGAGAATAACACAAAATAGAATTGATGTCGGCGCATATGAATACCCATTCCCGTTTAACGTAAATGAAAAGCAGGCTGATGTTCCATATGCGGTTTATCCAAATCCGGCTGATGACATCCTCCATGTTAAGGTTCACACCAAACAGCCGGCCGGGATCGTTATTTACGACCTCATGTCAAGAACGGTGATCCAGGCCAATTTCATGGGTCATACATCGCTGAATACCAGCCAGCTTGCTCCGGGAAATTATCTCTATCACCTGAGAGTAGGTGAAAGTATAAGCATGGGAGGGAAATTTGTAAAAAAGTGATTTCGGAAATGGGTCGTAATCTATCTATGGGAATGACGAATATGGGAATTATTTTAACAAAGCAACAAAAAAGACCTAGTAAATCAATGATTTGCAAGGTCTTTTTTGTTGTATCGGAAAATATATCAGATTCACCTTAACATCTTATTTTTTTAATAAAAGCATGGTTTTTGTGTCATCAATTTGTTTTGATAAATCATTTACCATTTCAGTCATATCATGCAATACTTTTTTGTCCCTATCTATAATATGTTGATATTTAATTGCATCTTGATCATCCGGATCCATTGTTAAAATTTTCCTTTCATAATCATTAATAGTTTTGTTAGCGATTGTTATTGTTGACAGATCATCATCCAATTGTTGATGTATTTCATTTAAAATTTTTTCCTTTGCCTCGCTTTTACTTAGATTATTGCTATATACCACCTTATACACAATCCAGCTTGCAACCAAAGTCCCCGTGTTAAATATCTGCTTGTCTTCAAGTTCCATAGAGACACTTGCAGCAAACATTTTCAGCCCCGGAGAAAGTGATACTTGCCTTACACCGCTTGAATAGGATGCTGATGTTCTTGTTGTAAAAAGGCCCATTACATCTGTTATACAAGTTGTGGCAATTCCAACTATAACTGATTCTGGAAGAAGTTCCGCAGAAGTAAGACCCGTCATTACCGATTTTGCCACTTGATTGATCGATTTTGCTATTACATCAAGATTATTCACATCAGATTGCCGCCAATCATAAACTTCATCAGAAGCCTTTGAGATAAGCGGTTTATCTTCTGAGGTAAAAGCATTGGCAATAGTGTTTTCCAAATCATCCCGGGTTGGTTTCATATCTGCAATTAATCCTTTATTTCTGCTTTGAATGTAAGTGTCCATTTGTTGTCCACTTGTTGTCATTTCCGGAAAACTTGTTGAATGTCCCATAATTGTTTTTTTAATATTGGTTATTAATTACTGAAGAATTGCTATTTGAAAACTTGTCTAACGATCTGTAGTAGCATATTGCAGCCATTATTGTATTGGACTGTCATATGGTTGAGTTATGAAATTAGCGGGGCCAGATGGTGGTTTGAATGTTACTCCATTTTGACCCAAAATGATTTCAACCACTTTGCCGTCGTCATTTTTGTTCCAGGAATATTTGATAGTAGCGTTAGCTCTCACAAATTTATCATCGCCCGGATTCCAATGGACAAGTATCTCAAATTGATCCTTTACAGGATAATTTTGGACCGATTTGAACTCTCCTGGAAAATCAGAAGATGTATTCCTTGGTATAGGATTAGTCGTATTAAATGACTGGTTACCTATTAAACCACTTTTATGTACAATCATTACATTCGCTGGGAATCCGTAACTGTTTGTAACTTTGATTTTACCTGTGTATGACATGTTTTTATATTGATTATGAAAAGTTTTTTTTCCAAAGATACAATATTAATTTAATTTAGATTAAATATAAATATAAATGAACACATGGAAAATCAGGACAAATCAAAATTTAAAACGAGTGATTGCTATCAACAGCGCCAAAGGCAGGGCGTCTTTGTAGTGGGTCATGGAAGGTCTTTGACACAAAGCTCCAGAGGAGCTTGTAAGGAAATGCCTCCGGATCCGATGTTTGGTCAGTATAAAGGTGATTTTAATGTTAAAGCTAAAAACTCCTGACCGCACGAACCCAATAACTGTAAAATTTATCGGCATTATCGTTGTAACCATGGCTGAACCAAAAGCACCAGGCAAAGCTGGAAGTGAACTCGGCAGTCCCCTGCAATAGTTGCTGTATTTGCTTCCCCATTCCAGGCACAATCTCTTGATTACGCCCTTTCAGGGCTGATAATTTCGCCTTTGATTTCTAACCGATGGGCTACACCCATCGCTGATAGATTACGCCCCATTCGGGGCTGTGTTCCGATTATTATTAACCCCGAAACCTGAGTTGATAATAAGTACGAAATAATGCAAAGGACCAGGTGTTTTTTCAAAAAGTTGCATAAAAAAAATAATTTTCACCTGACTTTTCCCGGTTTTTACTATATTTAAGGTGTCAAATCGTTACACAGATATAACTATCTGCCAATGAGAATTATCTTGATTTGCATATTGCTGACTGCCGGGATGGCGTACAGCCAAAAACAACAC
>CAYXQZ010000309.1:0-3272 GCA_964466415.1 uncultured Paludibacter sp. | reverse complement strand
GCTATCAGAATTAAAAATGCAATGGCACTTGCTCTGAATGCATGTACGATGTTCGCTTTCTTTTTGATATCGAGTATCAATGGTATTGACCCCATAATATCAATTATTGCAAAAAGTACCATAAAGGCACTTGTAATTTGAATTAAACTAAAATTCATGGATTTAATGTTATATTTAAATTATTATTCATTCGATTCGTGATTTATATATCCAATAGGATTGCGTTTTTTGTGTTTATTTGAATTTGCGCTTAATTCATTAGGAGCAATAAGCTCTGAAATTATATTGGGGTGTGCCAGATTGGAATACCCCACTATATATTAGCTTGTTAGCTTCATTTATTTAAACGCAATTGTTACATATATTCATTGTTTACTTTTCTTCTTTCCGAATCAAAAATCCAACCCCATTTATTAAAGTACTTAACCATATTGCTGATGTGAATCCAAAGCATTCGGTAGTTTTTGTACGAATCCTGTGCGTGATTATGAATAACCGATACTTCAGGGTAAAAAACCGTTTGGTATTTGCTGTGTATTCGCCTTGTTAAATCAATGTCCTCAGGGTACATAAAAAACCGTTCGTCGAACAATCCTACTTCTTTTAATGCCTTCACCCTCAAAAACATAAAACAACCCGAAAGGTACGGTACGTTCATGGTTTTGTTATAACCACTTGCTCGCATTTCAAATGTATGTGTCCGTTTCTCGGTCCATTTAGCGGGTAAAAATCTACGGAAAATTAAATCGAAAGGCGTTGGAATTAGCTTGCAAAGATACTGAATTTGTCCGTCAGGATAAAATATTTTAGGCATTAAATGTCCAATAAATGTATTATTATTCATAAATGCAGCTATTTTACTGATAACTTCGGGCTCAATAATTATGTCAGGATTTATAACTAAATGATAATCTGCATTTTGTTCAATGCTTTTACGCATGGCTATGTTGTGTGCAGCTCCATAACCCATGTTTTTATTGTTGAAAATATATATTGCAGCTAATTGATTGTAGTCAGTAGATAGAGTAGGGGAGTTGTCAATCAGATAGATAGTATCAATGAGTTCAACTTTTCGAAGCGATTGAACAAGCTTTTCAATTTCTTCGAAATTGCTTTTGTAAAGTACAATAGACGCGTTGACCATTGAAAATCGAATTTTAGTTTTTTCGATTGCAATATTACTCATTTTATTTGGGATTTTAAAATAAAAAAAGCTGTATCGATTTAGGATACAGCTTCATTTCAACTTTCAATTTGACTTTTATTACCTTCGCATCATCATGTGCATCAGTCCACCACCATTTTTTACATTGGTATATCCCATCTGCATCAATATGCGCTGCGCATACGCTGAGCGAGCTCCCGAAGCACAATAAACGGTTATGTCGCGCGATTTGTCACCAAGTTCATTCAGACGGGATTGTAGTTGGTCGAGTTCAATATTCACAGCTCCCGGATAAGCTCCACCTGCAAACTCACCTCGTGTACGAACATCCACAATAATTGGTAAAGTAAAATCTTCAGCTTTAGTTTCATTCTCAGCACTTGATTTCTCATTTTCCGATTTCTTGCTTTCTAAACCACCAATTTCTTTTTTCTCAATTTCCAACAACTCAATTTTCAAGTTTTTAAAACCAACAGCTCTGGCTTGTCGTTGCAGCGAAGCATGTCCACCCGAAACATTGGTTACATCTGTAAAGCCAGTTCCAATTAATGTGCGCAAAGCCTGATGTCCTTTTTTGCCTGTTTCGTCGTACACTATTACTGGTCGATTAGCAGGAATTGAACCGAGTTTTTCGGGAAGTAATTCCAACGGAATGTGCATAGCACCCATAACGTGCGATTTTTCATAAGCAAATACATCACGCACATCAATGAAAATTGGGTTTGTAGTTTCAATAAAAGAATCTAATTCCGACGCTGTTACCGATGGACTAAAGCCTGATAATTTGTTTTCGGCCGTAAAGGCAGCCATGTTTATTACATCGTTGGCAGTGCCTAGTGGTGGCGAATAAGCATAATCAATATCGGCCAAATCGCTTACAGTTAGTTTGGTGGCAGCAGCTGTGGCTATTACATCCAAACGGCGGTCGGCACCTTTGTAGCCAGATGTTTGTCCACCAAGTATAACTCCTGTGTTTTTATCGTAAACGAGCATTACAGTAACTTGTTCGGCTCCCGGATAATACGATGTGTGGTGTTCTTTGTGTGCTATAATGGCGTCGGCATCAATACCCAATGCACGGGCTTGTTTAAGCGAAAGTCCAGTTGTGCCAGCTACAGCTTCGAAAACGCGTACAATGGATGTCCCAATTGAGCCTTTATAGCTATGCTTGCCACCTAGTGCATTCTCGGCAGCAATTCGCCCTTGACGGTTTGCTGGTCCAGCCAACGGAATACGTACTTTTTTGCCGTTAACCCTATGTTCAATTTCAACCATATCGCCTGCAGCGTATATGTCAGCATCCGAAGTTTGCATGTATTCGTTTACCAATAAACCACCTGCTTCTCCAATTTCGAGACCAGTTTCTTTAGCCAATTGCAATGTTGGACGAACACCTATTGATAGCAAAACCATGTCGGCTTCCAATGTTTTTCCATTGTCCAGTTTTACCGATTTTGGAGCAATTTCAGTTACACCAGCACCAGTATGAATTCCAACGCCGTACGAAAGCATTTCAGTTTCGATAAATCCTGCCGTTTCGGCTTCCATTACAGCCATTACGTGTGGCATCATTTCCACCACATTTACTTTTAATCCACGTTTTACCAAAGCTTCTACCATTTCTAAACCTATAAATCCGCCACCTACAACTACTGCTGTTCGGGGTTTGCGCTCGTTGATAAACGACGCTATTTTGTCCATATCTTCCAATGTCCAAAGCGTGAAAACGTGACTAGCATCGGCACCTGGCAATGTAGGTTTAATTGGCCGTCCACCTTGGGCTAAAATCAATTTAGTGTATTCAAATTCCTTTTTTTCACCGCTGCGTGTGTCTAATGTTTTAATAATATGCTTTTCTTTGTCGATAGCACTTACCAAGGTATGCACATGTACATCCACATCGTACTGTTCTTTGAAACTTTCGGGACTTTGAAGTATTAACTTCGAACGACTTTTGATATCGCCACCAATGTAATACGGCAATCCGCAGTTGGCAAACGAAATGTCCGGACCAGCTTCGAGCATGGTTATTTGTGCATCGGGCGAAATTCGACGGGCTTTAGCTGCGGCAGTTGCACCAGCAGCTACACCTCCTACAATTACAATT
>CAYXQZ010000308.1:0-3300 GCA_964466415.1 uncultured Paludibacter sp. | reverse complement strand
CCAGTGATAGGGCATCTGAGATTCGAGTGGGTTGCCGGCATACTCCACCAGAACGTTCTGATCCGACGTCACCTTCCCGCTGTCCCAAAGGTCACCGATATTTTTATTGAGTAAATCCGCTGAACTGGCCACTAAAATTTGATAGGCACTTTGTTGCACGGCACGGGATGAAGCAGTCATTTTCCACGACAATCGGGGGTTCAAGATCTCTATGCCGACTGGATTTACGATATACTCACAACGTAAATCAGTGATTATAAGCTTTTTTTGTGATGCTTGAACAGTGAAGGAGAGATTCCCCAAAACAATTAAAGTGAGGAATACAAAATAAATTCTGTTTTTAGTCATATAAAAAAGATTTGCTAAGAAACTCCAGAGAGGAGTTCTGCTTTGATTAATATCTTAAATCCGCAATTAATTTAACGGAGTAGCAAGCTGCCACACCTATTGCATCCACGCCCAGACCTGTAAGCATTCCATTAAATGATATTCTGCTGCCTAACAAGGATGAAATTGGTTCTTCGTAAGGAACTCCTAAATGGTCGCTAAGTCTTTTTGCTAGTTGTGGAACTAAACTTACATACAACGGTGGTCTGTCTGTTGGCTTACCCTGCAATGTGTTGATAAAACGTTCTCTGTGATTCATATGTTTATTTTTTGTTAATATTATTATAAGTAGTTACGCTGTTTTTGTATTTTACGTTCAAAAAAATGTCGATTATTTGTGTATAGTACTTATGATTCAATAAATAAATTAGTTTTCAACCGTCAACTTACGATAAATGCAATGAGCATTTGTACATATTTTACAGCCATATTCATGTCGTTTTAGATTTTTACCAATCCCAATGATTCCACTGATTGACTTGCGGGGAGTCATCAAGCAAGAACCGTTTATGGATATTTCTATTGGATTATTGCCAATTATTTCAAACAGATTTTTTTGATCGGAAAGGGGCCAGTTGCAATAGCCAGGACTGTATCGATTAGAAATCTCCCATCCACTTTTGTTCATCGAAATCTTTAGCTGTTCTTGAATTCGATCCATCGCATTCTCAACAGTTAAAGATCCAATTGCATCTACGATATAAGCTTCCATTATATCTCCTTTTTCGTTCAGTTCATTGCTTAAGGTTGTAAAACTTTCACTTGCAGTACATACAAATAAAGCAATCTGTTTTGCTTCCTTTATATAATTGGAAACTTGACCGCCCAAATTCAACTTCGTTTTTTTAGTATTATTATATTGAATTGCAAATGTATTGCTTGTTGAAGAATCAGGATAGAAAAATCATTTTTATTGCTATCAAAATCGTCCACCATTTGTAAAAAGTAAGACCTATAGGTCAAAATTGAGGCTGCAAAGCCGATGGATATTACCTTTTAATTATAACATCCGGTCCACTAATTGTACCTGCTCCTTCTACAACACTTCCTCCAGCTGCAATGCTTATTGTATTGGTTGAAGTAGTTGTAATTGTGCCTGCCGTTTTAGTTAACTTAAGAACTTTAATTGGAAATCCTAAAACTAAATTTGCTCAAAATTTACAGCGATATCAGTATTAGCAATATTTGAAAATCGGTTAGCATACACACATTTGAATTTCATTTTTGTTGTATTATTCAAATCCTACCAATTCGCCTTTTGCTCCAAACTTGCATTTATTTCAACTTCTTGCTGCGGATATGGCAGTAATAAATTTTTGTCTTTATTAAAATTTACTGATGCTGCTAAGAATATTTTTTGACCGGCGTTATTAGGTATATATGCTGCATTTAATTTGATGGAATTTGCCAGATGTGCCAATTTATCTCCCAATAAATTCCAGCGTATCAAATCTTGTTTGCGTAGTCCTTCGAAACAAAGTTCACGCATACGTTCGTCCACCAATTCATTGAAAAAAGCATCGTGATTTGTATTTGTAAAATCTGTTAACCCTGCTCTTTTCCGAACGCGATTTAAACAATCTACTGCTTTCTGGCTTGGCTCTGTAGTTCCTGTTCGGCCTCCAATAGCGGCTTCGGCATACATCAGGAGCACATCCGCATAGCGTAATATGGGGAAGTTGGTGCTTGTGAGATTCGGATCAGTAGCCGATGCGGTATTATTTAAAATGGTATATTCAGCCCCATTAATTCTACTCGAAGGCGCATTTTTCAAAGCAGTAATATCTTTTGGTTCCCAACGTCGGTATTTTCCTGGGCTATAAGCAGCATCAAAGGGGGTGTTCATAATATAATACATCGTAAATGTTTGTGTTGAACTATTAAAATAGTTTTTATAGCCGGCAATGTTCCAATTGAGTCGCTTGTCGGTTGGGTTTTGCATGTATAAATCGTAGAGTGCCACAGAAGCCATAATTTTACCAAAGCCACGGGGGATATTCGTGACCCCGGAAAAAAGAACTCCATTTGTAACGCCTAATCTACCACTCACCGATATACCCAAATTTTGTAAATAGCCAAACGAAATTTCAAAAAGCGATTCTTTCGTATCGTATTTGTCCTGTAAATAGCTTAAAAAATGGGTGCGATAACTCAACGAATCTTGTGCAAATGGTACAATTCCATGCCAGGAATCCTGATAAATAATGGTATCGCAATGCTCCATTGCTTTAGTAAAATACTGACTGTTATCCGGAAAAAAACATTCTGCTTCATTGGCCGACAAATATGGTTGGTAACCACCCATGCGCAGATATAAACGCGCTAACAATCCATGTGCTGCCATTTTATTGGGTTCACCGGCTTTATAATCAGGGTCATTGGCATGTTTAAGATATTGGGCTGCAAAAAGAAAATCTTTTTCGGCTTGCTTATACACATCATAAGCCGACGAAGCAGCTATGTTATTGTCGGTTTGCTGTGTGCTTGGCGTTAAGCGCAAAGGCACCGGTCCCCACCAGTTGGCCAATGTAAAATAACAAAAAGCTCTGTAAAAACGTGCTTTTGCAAGATATTCGTTGTATTTCTGAACCTTAAAATTTTCGGGCTTCATGTTTTTTTCAAGCTGATTAACTGCCTGAATACAGGAGTATAACTGTGCCCATGCGTTAAGAATGGGACCATCGGCTGGCATTATTTCATAACGGCTATCGCTCCATCCAAGAGCGCCATCATTGGAATAGCTCTCGTCGGTCCCCAATTCCAGCAATATTAAATTTAAGCCATATAAATTGTCATTGGCCAGCTTTCTATAAATGCCCGATAAAGCCATTTCAACTTCCAATTTATTGGTATAAAACTGCTCTAATTTCCAGTCAGACGAAGGTGTTACATCTAATATATCGGTACAACCGA
>CAYXQZ010000307.1:1641-3303 GCA_964466415.1 uncultured Paludibacter sp. | reverse complement strand
ATGTCAATTACCATATCCACCATAAAAATAACTATCAAAACTTAGCGATTCTGGAAGTTCGAAAACTTTTGAGCTGCTGGTATAGCTTCCAAATATCCCTAAACCGTTTTGAATGTTCGAATATATCTGTACAGGTTCGGAGAAAAAATCTTCACCGCTTTGATTAGCAGCTATCGTTTTCAGATAATGATAATACGACTCCGAAATGCTTTGTAGCACTACAATCAACTCTTGCCTAGTAATTGTATCAGTACCAATAGTTGTTGGTTTTGATGTGTTTGGCTTTTTAATTAGCTTTGTTCTTTGGAAGTGAGCACGCGTTTTTAGTTCGTAAGTTTTACCATCAAATAGCTGGTCGTTAAATTCGTTGTATAGATAATACGAACTCATTTCGCCCAAAATATCTGTATTATTACTACCAAAAACTAAATCGTCGGATGAAGAATTAACTGTATTTTCAACAACCTTTCCATCCGAGTAATACGATTTGCCTTTCAAAACCAATCGGTAATAATTTTTTACGTTTGGTGCATCTTTGAACCGAATGCGTAAATCTAAACCTGTTGAATATCTATAACCCGTTGTATCTGCTATGAAGGGTCCACCATTATAGCTACTGTACTGAATGTCAGGATATACTCCAAGTGAAACGCTCGCTGTGTCAATACCAATAATTGCTTGTTTGGGAGCAATGTTAGTAGTGGCAGTAACTTCACCTAGTTGTGGCGAAATGGCTACAAATTTCAGCATATCGTTTTCTTTCGGAAAGTAATTACCTGTATAATAGCCTTTAGTGCTCGGATTCAACTTTTCGACAAAAATATCATTTACAAATAATTTTACTTCGGCGTTGGTAATGGTATCAAATTTAGTATCGTCGTCCAAAAAGAATTTACTACGCGTAAGCAGTACTTTAACAACCGAATCGGGCGTTACAAAGCTGTTCAAAACTAACATGGGCTTTTGTTGCTCACCGTTAAATTCAATGTCGTTGGTACACGAAAAGGATAAAATACTAAGGGCTATAATTATTAAAATATGGAATGTTTTCATGTGAATTTTATTTTACAAATATTAGAATTTATAACTGTAACTAAAAGAAGGAATAAAAGGAAAAATGGTAATTTTTTTAAGCGATTTCTGAACTGTTGTAAATCCATTTTGATAGTATATATAATTATAATCAGGATATACAAAAAACGGATTCATTTGATTGTAAGCATTATACACACCAAAACTCCAGGTACGTATGCCATGTTTTTTCTGTTTGTGAAAATTGGCTCCCAAATCTAACCTGTGGTACGAAGGCATCCGATAATTGTTGCGCGCACTTAAATGTGGCAATGATCTGCTTTCGTAATAAAAGTTCACACTTTCGGGCAATGTAGGTTGACTATAGTTTTGCAACGCCAATGAGCCTGCATTTCCAGTGCTATACACCCATGTGGCAGCAATATCAAATTTTTCGCTAAATTTATGCGCCACTACCAAACTTATATCGTGTCGGCGGTCGAACTTGGCAGGAAACACCTTGCCAAAATTAATTTCTTGTCCGGGCCTATCGAACAAACGCTCAGTTTTGGACCATGTATAACCCACCCAACCGGTAGTTTTGCCAACTGTTTTCTGTGCCAGAAACTCCACGCCATACGCCCAACCACG
>CAYXQZ010000307.1:0-1541 GCA_964466415.1 uncultured Paludibacter sp. | reverse complement strand
GCTGAATAATGCAAACCTGCATTGAGTTTCAAAAATGAGTTCAGCGTGATATTATCTTCCACATAAAGTGATGCTTCGTGTGCTAAAATGTTGGCATCGCCAAAAGTGGTGTCTCTGTTTTGAGTTATACTATCGTTTTGCGATTTTGTTTTAAATACCTGAACGCCGGGCTTAAACGCATGATTTGTATAGTTTGCACCAAACTTTACTTCGTTAGCCGTGTTTGGCGAGTAATCAAAATCTACTTTTAATCCCATGTCTTCGATACCCGAATTGTAACCGACCGACATTTTTTCGAATTTATACGATGGCGGATTTTTAATTGTTTCCTCTTCGGTGCTACCAACCAACATATTAAACCTATAGCGTGAGTAAGTGGCTGTGGTATTCATAAACAGTTTGTTGTTGATAATGCGATTCCAGCGCATTGCCGTAATCAAATTTCCCCAATTCCAGTCGAGTTGCATTCTGCTTTCGCTGGTAATGTTCGACTGAACATTGTAACTGTCCTGAAAATCGCTGTAAACCACATCGTCGCCCATGTATGCACTTAAATACAGACGGTCTTTATCGCTGAATTTATGACTTACTTTAGCATTCAAATCGTAGAAATAATAGCCCGCTTTTACATCGCCTCCGACTGCGTTTTCAGCTTTGGCAGCTAACTTAATGGCTGGTTGTGCCAATATGTCCAAATAGGTGCGGCGAGCAGAGATATTAAAGGTTGTTTTATCGGAAAATAACGGACCTTCGAGGTTGATTTTCGAAGATATCAATCCTACCGTTACATTTCCTTTTAGTTTTTGGTTATTTCCATCGTTCATTCTTATGTCTACTACCGACGAAAGCCTTCCGCCAAAGCGAGCCGGAAAACCACCTTTGTAAAGTGTTACATTTTTAACAGCATCGGCATTGAAAGCCGAAAAGAATCCCGCAGCATGATTTACATTGTAAATGGGAACGCCATCGAGCAGAAATAAATTCTCGTCGGGTCCACCACCACGCACATAAAACCCTGCTGAACCTTCAGTTCCCGCTTTTACTCCGGGAAGCAGCTGAAGTACCTTTATCACATCCGTTTCGCCAAAAAGCACAGGAACCGATTTTATTAAACTCACGGGCACTTCGATGGTACTCATTTGCGAGCCTTTTACGCCAATTTCCCTTTTTGTACCCAATACCGTAATTTCCGACAGCGTAGTATGTTGCTTTAACCGAATGTTTATAACCGTATCTTTGGTTAGTTTAAAATTCAGACTTTGCGTACTGTAGCCAATATACGAAAACTGCATTGCCACGCTTCCCCGAGGCAAAGTAATGGAGAAAAATCCATAATCGTTGGTTACAGCCCCTTTTTTAGCATTGCTATCGAATACCGAAGCATTGATTAGCGTTTCGTTTGTAGCACCATCGGTAATGTAGCCACTGATAGTTGCATTTTGGCTAAAAACGCTGACTGACAACAAAATACAAAATAATAGATAATTTAGTTTGTTCATGAAAGGAATAAATGTTTGATTAATATGTTTGAAAATTTAAAT
>CAYXQZ010000306.1:0-3310 GCA_964466415.1 uncultured Paludibacter sp. | reverse complement strand
CTTCAAACTCTTATTTGTATTTTTCCAATTTTTTTTCTATCTTTGCCTGTAATTATTCCCTTTTATTATTATTCATTTGAAAATTAAATTGTTAAATGAAAAAAAATGAACTTATTATTCAAATATACAATTCGTTGCAAAACACAAATGTTAGCAAAGTAATTCTTTTTGGATCTTATGCAAAAGGAACTCAAACTGCTGATAGTGACATAGATTTATTAGTGGTTACAAACGATAATTTCATTCCATCATCGTTTGCCGAAAAGATGCAAATGAAATTAAAAATTGCAAAAACACTACATACGATTCGGAAAAATACTGATATTGACCTAATTGTATATTCTAAACCCATGTACGATAAGTTTGTAGAATTAGATAGTAGTTTTAAACGTGAAGTATTTAGCACAGGCACTATTATTTATGAAGCAAACAACTAAAGACTGGTTCAACGCTGCCGAAGATGATCTCCTTGCAGCAAAAACGCTCGTACACGACGAACGACTTACAAATGTGGCTGCTTTCCATTGCCAACAAAGTTTAGAGAAAAGTTTCAAAGCCGTTATTGAAGAAGTTGAAAATACAACTTTTAAATCGCACGACTTGTTTCGACTTCAAAATGCAGCTAATATTCAATTATCCGATAATGAATTAGATCTTTTAGAGATTATAAATGAAGTATATATCGATGCTCGATACCCTGGAGATTTGGGTTTACTCCCACATGGCAAACCTAGTAAAGACGAAATTGAAACATTTATTGGTTTTTGTGAAGAAATATCATACAAGTTGAAACAAAAAATTTCATGAACCAAAGCATAAATTTATTTTCATTTGTCCACAGATAATACAAATTAGCACAGATAATAACGCCGAAGCCAACTAACGGTCATGACCAACGGGAATAAATAACCACCAATAACGCCTTTCGGCTAATTACCACCAATAACGCCCGCAGGGCAACTAACAGCATAGCTTAATAACTATTTAATATCTACTTAATAACGCACAGCTTGTCCCTGCTTGCTCCGATGTATCGGAGAAGTAACGGGAAAGTGCTAATAACGCCTTTAGGCCCCAATAACGCCTTTAGCAGCGAATGGAAGCGTAGCGAACATCCCGTAATAAACGGGATAACGGCGAACTTGCCTCTACCTAAGGTAGACAAGTGCGGCAGGCAGGGTCCCTTCGACGTTTCAACTATTTTAACTTTTACGACCTTCTGAATTCAGTTCCTCTATTCATCGCGCCAATATTATTCCTATCGTATTGCCTTTACGCCAAATTGTTTGGTATTATTAACTAATAATGCTATTTAGTGTTAATATATTTAATACAAACAACCTCCTTTAGTTCTATTTTCCTGCTTTTTGTACTCTTTTACCCCTCGAAAATCCAAAAGGTCTCTTTTTGCTATTATTTTTTTTAATCCGTTTTAAAGGAAGTATGTTTATATTGCTATAAATGTCATATAATAGTATTATATTCTTGAAAATTGCTCTAACATATCAAATATCGAAATTATATTGTTTTTTTTCAATCAGCTGTTGTGCATATTAATAAAAATGACTAACATTGCAGACCGAAAAATGCAATTTTAAGACCAAAAGTGAATAATATGCCTTTTTGAAAGTGAAAAATTATTGAATAATTTATCTTTTTTGATATATTTGCTAATTTATTTTTTAATAATATAGCTGTCTATATAATTGATTATCATATAAATATATAATAATTTGAGAAAGTTTAAAAGTTTTTTTGAAAATTATTGTGCGAAACAAAAACTAATTATATCTTTGTCGACGTAATTAACAAACACGTATTATATAAATATACAATAGAATATATATGTTATATAACACATTTATTGCAAGCAAAAATCAAAATACAAACATTTTACAAATATTTACAATTATGAGAACAAGAGACGGACCGGGGAGGTAGTTTGCAGTAGGTAGTTTGCAGTTTATAGTTTATAGTTTATATAGTAAGAAGTAAGAAGTAAGAAGTAAGAAGTAAGCGGTAAGAACTAAGCGGTAAGCAAAACTACATATACTGTCAATTATTTATAATACAAACAAATTAAAAAGAAATCAATATGAAACAAACTGATTTATTTAAATTTTTATTTTCACTTAGTACAAACAATTCATTAAAAACACCATCATTATGGACAAGATGAATACATTTTCGAAAATCCCTTTGGGTGCCTGTAAGGATTCAGAATTCTTTCAGGTGGGCGACCAGGTTCTGGCCGCTGTAGCGAGTAATAATGCCGAAGCATTGAAACTTCGGGGAGTAAGTAATCTTTTTGCCGAGAGTCTGGACGTAGCGCGGTCGAAAGTTGATACGGTTAAGAAACATCCGCTTAGTGGCGAGATTTCGGAACTGTATTTGCAAATAGACAACCTGCTTATGGCGGTAATCAACATCAACAGGGGGCACAAGAAGGCGGTAACATCCGACCTGAAAACTGCTGCCGAATTGACGGTGCCGTTTATCGAAAAAAGCTTTAAAGGCTTGCAGACTATGAACAATTATGAAAAAAGCGAATGCTTGCTAAACTTTTTCAAAGAAATGGACAGTAATACAGCCTTAATTAGCGCACTCGTAGCATTAAGTCTGAAACCACTGCTCGACGACTTGAGATTGAAGCGGGCTGAGCTGATTGCTAAAAAGGCATTGCGAAACAAGGAGAAGTTGCCATCGGTAACCGAAACCAAACTTTTGCAGGTGCAACAGGCAAAGAATTTGTTCCGAAAACTGTTATCCACTATCGAAACCAATGCGTTGGTCGAAAAGGACTTGGACTACAAGCCACTAATCGATATTATAAACAACATATTGGCAGAGGCTAATAAATTGGTGAACATGCGCCGTGCGGCTCAGGACAATCAGGAAGGTGCTAAAAACACAACAGCTCCGGTAGCTGCTAACTTACCCGGAACTGCTGTAACGACCGAAACATCTACTGCTTCTTCTGCAAACTCATTGTAACGACGAATTACAATGCTTCTCAAAAATGGCTCTGTACCTGTGAATGGTACAGGGCATTTTTTTTATTTTCGCTTGCAAATATACATACTAACTTCCATACAACCAATTTTGTTTGCACTAATTAGATTTATTTTTGTTAACCCAAAACCTTCAATCACATTGTATATTATTTGACATGGCTTTCCGAAAGATTTTTGTTATCTTTGCAACTTGAAAAAAAAAGTTAATGCTTGAATGGCTGTAGATGGCAGCTAAGAAGGATTAGTGGTAAAACTTGTTCCTGCCTGCTCCGATGTATCGGAGATGTATCGGGAGC
>CAYXQZ010000305.1:1295-3317 GCA_964466415.1 uncultured Paludibacter sp. | reverse complement strand
AATACCGAAAAGGGTGAAATTTACATTTTAAACGTTTCAATTAAATAAAGGAGGCTGCGTTATGAGAAAAATATTCGTTTTGCTAACGTTTGCGTTAACGTTACTATGTAATTTGAAAGCTGCCGATTTTACAGGCACAAAAATTTACATCAATCCCGGACACGGAGGCTGGGATGCTAATGACCGCAATTTGGCCACAATTAATTTCCCGTTGGGCGATACACTTGGTTTTTACGAGTCGAAAAGTAATCTAATAAAAGGATTGCATTTGCGTGATTTGCTACAAGCCAATGGCGCAACAGTGATAATGTCGCGTACAAAAAACCGCACCGAAGACGACCGCAGTTTGTCCGAAATAGCTGCTGAAGCTAATTACAACAATGTGGATGCTTTCTTATCCATTCACAGCAATGCCGTAGGGAATAATATTGGCACTAATTATTTGCTTTTGCTTTTTCATGGTAAGGATTTGAAACCAAAAATTCCATCCAGCTTAACTATGTGTAATGCTATGTGGCCACGCCTTATGAGCAATCAACTTACTGCGTGGACGCATTATACTACTTCCACCAATATCAGAGGCGATTCAACTTTTTATGGTACGTCTGGTTTGGGCGTATTAACACCGCTTTCAGTTCCCGGCTTTTTGAGCGAAGGTTCGTTTCACGATTATAATCCCGAGGCACACCGATTGCTTAATGTTGATTATTGTAAACTCGAAGCCATGAATTTTTATCGTTCCTATTGCGATTATTTTCAAAAAACATTGCCAGCAACTGGAATAATTGCTGGATTTGCAAAGGGAAAAGATGAAACTATTAACAATGCAAAATTTGTTTACAAAGCTGGTACGCACGATAGGTGGTTGCCGCTCAACAAGGCCAATGTAAAACTGATGAATGCTGCGGGAGATTCGTTGGCAAATTACCAAGTAGACTCACTGTATAATGGTATTTTTGCTTTTCATAATTTGTTGCCAGGAACTTATAAACTGCGTATAACAGCTACGGGCCATACAGCCAAAGACACCACCGTAAATGTATTGGCGGCTACTACAAGCTTTGCTAAAATGCTTTTAGTCAATCCAAATATTGTAGTTGCAAAAGATACAACGCCCGATTTCCCACAACCTGTGCAGGATTTAGGAGTAGTGCCTTTGCCAAACTATAAATTTAATACAGTTACGCCGATTGTGCCCGATTGGTTAAACCCAAATTTAATAAGAAAAGTACTTTACCGTAACGAAAAACTGTACGTATTAACCACCGAGCCCAAAATAATTATTGCTAATGCTGTTACAACGGCCAAAATAAGCGAAATGAATTTAACTGGCATAGCTGGCGGCGCAGTTGTGCTAAATGATATAGCGTTTACTGCCGATGGATTTTTATTGGCATGTAACAAAGATACTATTTCGTTGCCCGAAACAAAAGGGCGTTTCTTCAAGGTTTATACGTGGGACGATGATAATGCCGCGCCAAAAGTCTTGTTTCAGACCCAAAATCAAGCTTCGTGGAGCAATGGTGTAGTGGGCGAAACCATGGCTGTGAGTGGATCACGCTGGAAATGTACTATTTACACGCCATCAGTAACAATTGGATCAACCAAAGCCATTCGTATTATGGGTTTAGGTTACGAGGAAGGCATAAGTGCTATAGCTTACAAATACATGATGGATGCTACTAACTATACCGAAGCACTTTGGGGTAAAAAAATCAAATTCTCGATCTCGCCTACAGCTAAAGATCATTTCTATCTCGACAGTGAAAAGGTATTAGCTACCGAATTTCAATTCGATTGGGCAAAACCCGATAGAGATCCTCTAGTGAATAAAGGTGTTTTTGCCGAAAAAGGAAGTTTCCAAATTCAACCAGTGGCTTCGGGTAATTTCTTTTTCCGTCATGCCCGTAACGTATTTATGGCAGCGCCCGTTTGTAATGCCGATTCAACCAATGTAAGTGTGGTATTATTCAACATAAGCAATGGACTGAACAATGCAGTTAAAGTTTCGGAAGCGCTTCC
>CAYXQZ010000305.1:0-1195 GCA_964466415.1 uncultured Paludibacter sp. | reverse complement strand
ATTTATATTTTGGATGCCACCTTGCAAGATGTGACCAATCAAGGAGCAAACAGTTATGCTGGCGGCATTACATGGGGAGCAGCTAGTTCGCCCATGCGTGTCAGTGTTGCCGAAAATGGTGATGTATATCTGACCGATTGGAGCGATACCAACTCAGGAGTTTGGGTTATGGATCCTGCCACACCAACGGCTAATTTTAAACCAGTATTTAGTGGATTAACACGTGCTTCGAATGGACTTTCGAGCCTAAATGGAGTGAATGTACACGGTTCTATTTCACATTGCTGGGTAACGGGAACGGGCGAAAACACAAAACTTTATACTTTCGATCAGGATTTTGTGAATACCACAGCTACCAATGCCGGAAATGTATTGCAATACAATATTGGCACATTGCAAACTCCTTGGCAGCAAGCTCCAAGTGCAGTGGTTTACAACGATGGACTAAATGGTAATTTGCAGCAAAACTTCAATTCGTGTCTTGCTCCCGATGGACAAGGAGGTTGGTGGATTTCGCAACACCGCGCAACCGATGCAGCCACTATTCCGTCGCTCATACACGTCAATGCTGCTGGAGTCTTGAATTTCAACTCAGGCTCAACGCCACTGCTTATAGGCAACTCGGTAGCTGGTGGAATGGCGGTGAATTACGAAGGTACACGATTGGCTATGGGCTGTCAGGACGAAATTAAGGTATTTGCCATAACTTACAACGCCACAGGAACGCCTACGCTCACATTACTTCATTCCATAAAACCAGCCATGGGTAACAACTCAGCTGGCTTGGCTTATGACCGCGCAGGCAATATTTACCTTATCTCCAATTCGTCCGAACGCTTAGGAGTTTGGGCAATGCCAAAAACAGATAATTCTTTCACCACGCCTGCTCCTTCAAGCCAGATAATAACTTTATTTAGAACAGGAATAGATGATGTTGAAACCGCAAAGGCAGTGAAAGTATATCCAAATCCAGCTTCGGACTTTATACGCATCGAATCCGAAAATACTTTGCAACAAGTTGAACTTTACGACTTTGGCGGACGTTTATTAAGAAGCGTAAATGCTAGCGAAAACAAAATTCAATTGCCAATTGACCAATTACAAAAAGGAATTTACCTTTTAAAAATTAAAACCAATAAAGGCATTACAAACAACCGTATTATTAAACAATAAAAAATCACAATCTGAGCAGTCA
>CAYXQZ010000304.1:0-3325 GCA_964466415.1 uncultured Paludibacter sp. | reverse complement strand
AAGCAAATTTGACTCTTTCCGATTTACAGTTACGTTATGCTCAACATCCGCAAGTAAGTGCACTTACTCGTTGGGCTGATTCTGCCGAACTAAACCTGAAAATTACAGGTTTAAATGGTTCGGCATGCGCGCTTGTGGCCACTTCTCTTTTTAAGTTACGACCTCATACGCAAGTTATTGTTATGAATGATGCCGACGAGGCAGGGTATCTTTATAATGATATGAAGCAAATACTATCGCCCGAAGAGGTTTTTTATTTTCCATCGTCGTACAAAAAAGCCATAAAACTTTCGCAACTCGATACTTCGAACGAGATTTTACGTACTGAAGTGCTCAATAGATTGGCAAATAGCGCCATTCCTTGTGTTGTAATTACATACCCTGAGGCATTGATGCAAAAAGTGGTTTCGGCCTATAGCATCAAAACACATACACTTCGTCTGAAAACAGGCGAAACGATTGGCATTGATTTTTTGACCGAAATGCTTCGCGAGTATGGTTTCGAGCGGGTAGATTTTGTGTACGAACCTGGACAATTTTCGGTACGTGGTAGCATTGTCGATATTTTTTCGTTTGCTTTCGAAATGCCTTTCCGATGCGATTTTTTCGGCGACGAAGTGGAATCAATACGCGTTTTCGATATCGAAACGCAGCTTTCGAAAGAGCAACGTAGCGAGGTGGAAATAATTCCTGATTTACATGTTGATAAAAAATTAGCTCTTGTATCGTTTTTGGAATTTATTCCAGAAAATACATGGCTCACGTTTAATACTGCTTCGTTTGTCCGCGAACGGATTAACCAACTTTACGACGAAGCGTTGGTAAAAGCCAACGAGGGCAATAACACAACTTCAGACCTACATAAAAATCGCATTACGGGTGATGAGTTTATGCTACAAACCATTCCTTTTCGAAAAATTGAATGGGCTGCCACATCTTATTTTAAATCAAAAGCAGAAATCAAATTTAATTGTTCGCCTCAACCTATATTTCATAAAAATTTTGATTTAGTAGCCGATAATCTCAAACAAGGCGTGGCCGAAGGTTATGAACTTTTTATTTTGAGCGATAGCGTAAAGCAAACCGACCGTATTAAATCCATTTTCGAAGACCGTGGCGATAATATATCGTTTCAACCTATTAAAAATACGCTTCACGAAGGATTTATCGACCACGATTTATCCATTTTTTGCTATACCGACCATCAAATTTTTGACCGTTTTCATAAATATCAACTGCGCACCGACCGTACCCGATTGGGAAAGGTTGTTTTAACACTCAAAGAGTTAAATCAATTTCGTATAGGCGATTACATGGTGCATGTGGACCATGGTGTGGGAACATTTGGTGGTTTAGTTCGCACCAATGTAAATGGCAAAATGCAGGAAATGGTGAAACTTATTTACAAAGATGATGATATTATTTTTGTAAGCATACATTCGCTGCACCGAATTTCCAAATACAAAGGTAAAGAAGGCGAAGCGCCACGTATAAATAAATTGGGTACTGGAGCTTGGGAACGACTGAAAGAGCGTACCAAATCGAAGGTTAAAGACATTGCGCGTGAGCTGATTAAGCTTTATGCCAAACGAAAAGCCGAACAGGGTTTTCAGTATTCACCCGATAGTTATTTGCAGCAGGAACTGGAAGCATCGTTTATTTACGAAGACACCCCCGACCAGGTAAAAGCAACTGCTGATGTAAAAAAAGACATGGAATCTGTACTGCCCATGGACCGTTTGGTGTGTGGCGATGTGGGTTTTGGTAAAACCGAAGTGGCCATGCGTGCTGCATTTAAAGCGGCTACCGATAGCAAACAAGTGGCTGTACTTGTGCCTACTACAGTTCTCGCATTACAACATTACAATTCGTTCAAAGAACGATTTAAAGATTTTCCGGTTACGGTGGATTACCTGAGTCGTGCACGTACTTCGAATCAAACCAAAGAAGTGCTTCAACGTTTGGAAGAAGGTAAAATTGACATTTTAATTGGAACACACAAAATTGTTGGTAAGCAAATAAAATTCAAGGATTTAGGGTTGTTGATAATTGATGAGGAGCAAAAATTCGGCGTTTCGGTAAAGGAAAAACTCAAGGAAATGAAGGTGAATGTAGATACGCTTACCATGACGGCAACGCCAATTCCACGTACATTGCAATTTTCGTTAATGGGAGCGCGCGATTTATCCATTATCAATACGCCACCACCAAACCGCTATCCCGTACAAACCGAAATTCACTTATTCGACGAAGATGTAATTCGTGAAGCTATCCAATTGGAAATGAACCGAAACGGACAGGTTTTTTTTGTGAATAACCGCATTCAGAATATTTATCATATCGAATCGCTTATTCGCAAGTTGGTTCCTGGTTGTCGTGTAGCAGTTGGTCACGGACAAATGCCGCCGGATAAATTGGAGCAAATTATTGTGGATTTTATTGATTATGAATACGATGTATTGGTGGCAACTACCATAATTGAATCGGGAATCGATATTTCGAATGTAAACACCATTATTATTAACAGCGCACATAATTTTGGATTAAGTGATTTGCATCAATTGCGTGGGCGCGTTGGTCGCAGCAATCGGAAAGCATTTTGTTATTTAATGGCTCCCGAATTAAACTTACTAACTCCGGAAGCACGCCGCCGATTACAGGCTTTGGAAACTTTTGCCGAACTAGGAAGCGGATTTAATATTGCCATGCAAGATTTGGACATTCGTGGAGCTGGAAATATGCTAGGAGCGGAGCAAAGTGGATTTATTGCCGATTTGGGTTACGAAACATATCAAAAAATATTGAACGAAGCCGTTCATGAATTGAAAGACGAAGAATTTGCCGAACTGTATGCCGACGAAATAGATGCTGAAAACAATAGTTCGGTTTATGTGACTGATTGCCAAATTGATTCGGATATGGAGCTGATGTTTTCGCAGGATTATATCGAAAATACCTCAGAACGTATTGCACTTTATCGTGAGTTAGACAGTTTGACAACCGATGCTGATTTAGTAGAATTTGAACAACGACTTGTTGACCGTTTTGGTAAAATACCTGAACAGGGACATAGTTTAATGCTCGTAGTTCGTCTGCGCTGGTTAGCCATGCAATTTGGGATGGAAAAACTAACGTTGAAAAACGAAAAACTGATTGCATATTTGGTCTCAAACCCAAAATCGAACTATTACCAATCCGAAAACTTTGGCAAAATACTACATTATATGACCATTCACCCACGTCAATGTCAATTGCGTGAGCAAAATGGTCGTCGCTCAGTGGTGTTCAATGGCGTTCGAACCATCGAACAAGCCATGCAACTTTT
>CAYXQZ010000303.1:0-3331 GCA_964466415.1 uncultured Paludibacter sp. | reverse complement strand
AAAATGGACACAAAATTTCAACCGACAAACGAAACACCCTTAGCAGCACTGACCATTGGCCAGTTCAAAGAACTTATTGTAACTATGGTTCAACCGCAACCAATCATTCAAACAAAACCAGAATTTTCAACCGATACATTTGGCAAAAAGGAATGTAGCCAATTAACCGGTTATTCTGTCAATACAATCAATAAAATGATTTGTGAAAAGAAGATTCCGTATTACAAGAAAAATGCAAAAGTACTATTTCGACGAAACGAGATTGAAGCCTGGCTTCTATCCAACCGTGTACAAACGGTTGAAGAGTTTATTGAAGAAAAAGAAAATCAATTTTGTAATGGAAGGAGCTCAAGATGAACTATAAAGAACATTTCGAAAAGTTTGAAGCAGATATAAGGAAGAAAATGATCGATGATGAAACTATTATGGAATCATTGAAAGAAGTCAATTCAAAGCATGAAGTATTATTACAGAAGCTGGATAGTCTTATTGCCGGACTTAATGAAAATCGAAAACTCCCCGACGATCCGTTTTTTACAAACGATGAGTTTATGGATTTAATGAGTATCAGCGTACGTACTTCGCAGTTATGGAGAGATCAGGGGTTGATTAGTTATTCTCAGATAAGTGGTAAAATTTATTTCCGTATGTCCGACATTCAAAGGTTGCTGAACGAAAACTATCATAAATCAATTAATAAGCTAAGAAAAAGGCCATGATAGAAAAAAAAGAAGCCCCTTCGAACCTTGCAGTATCCGAAGAGGCTAAAAACCAAGAGCAAAACAAAAATACCAATTTCATTGAAAAGCTAAAAGCTGAGATTCATAGCAAAACTATGAATTTGAATGCAATTGATACACTTCCAAATATAAATACAGGACTTTTTACTACCCAGTCGGCAAATTCATGGATTGAACAAGCAAAATCACGTCCAATACCTAAAATGCTCTTTAGTGAATTCTGGTACGAACGGGAAGTTTGTATTCTTTTCTCCGATACCAATTTAGGCAAATCTATTCTGGCCGTTCAAATTGCCAACAGTATTTCAAAAGGCATACCTATCAATGGTTTTAAACTCGAAGCTTCAAAACAATCAGTTTTGTATTTCGACTTTGAACTTACAGAGAAACAATTTCAGAATAGATATTCTGTTGATTACGACAAAGCATATCAATTTGATAGCAATTTATTGAGAGTAGAAATCAATCCTGATAGTGAGATTCCTATTGGGCAAACTTTCGAAGAGTATTTATATGATTCTCTCGAATCTTTAATCATTGAGCGTAAAACAAAAATATTGGTAATTGATAACCTTACCTATTTACGAACCGAAACCGAGAAAGCAAAAGATGCCTTGCCATTAATGAAAGAGTTAAAGCATTTGAAAAATAAATATAACCTATCCTTACTTATTTTGGCACATACCCCAAAACGAGACTTATCCAAACCAATAACCAGGAACGATTTACAAGGTAGCAAAATGTTGATTAATTTTTGCGATAGCAGTTTTGCTCTTGGTGAGAGCTCAACCGACAAAGGTGTTCGTTATATTAAGATGATTAAAGCTCGTAATACAGAAATTATTTATGATTCCGAAAATGTTTGTGTTTGTAACATAAACAAGCCATCCAATTTTCTTCAATTCGAGTTTCTTGATTTTGGTTCTGAATCTGATCACTTGAAAGTAGTTTCTGAAAAGGAAAAGGAGGAGCTTGAAAGTCGAATTGCAGAGTTGATAGAAAAAGAGCCTGGTATCAGTGCTTATGCAATAGCCAAAAAGCTTTGTAAAAATGAAAACAAGTTCAATAGTTTCAAAGTAAAAGTGTCTCGTATATACAATAAATTATGTCCAAAAACAGTGCAATAGTAACAAGTGGTAACAATAGTAACACTTAC
This sequence comes from uncultured Paludibacter sp., assembly GCA_964466415.1. Taxonomy (GTDB): domain Bacteria; phylum Bacteroidota; class Bacteroidia; order Bacteroidales; family Paludibacteraceae; genus Paludibacter. Next base: position 1,435 of record CAYXQZ010000303.1, on the reverse strand, counting down.
TACCTGTGTTACTAGCTGTTACTAACTGTTACTAGTCTAAATGTATATAACGCTGGTATACAGCGTTGTATCGTTATTTTACAACTAAAAATGAATTATCCTAAGCCATATTTACAAAAATACAAAGGTAAATCTACCCGCCATACATGCCCGGCTTGCCAAACCAAACACAGTTTCACATTATACTTAAATGGCAACACTCACGAACTAATCCATCGAACCGTTGGTCGCTGTAACCGCGAAATTAAATGCGGCTATCATTACACCCCAAAACAATTTTTCGCCGATAATTGTACAGACGCCATGCTTGGCGTCTCAAAATCACAAAAACCGCACACTCCCTCCCCTTCGGGGAGGGTTGGGTTGAGGTCTATTCCATTCTCCTACCTCAAAAATTCCCTCAGCCCAAACTGCAATTTTGTTTCTTTCCTTCAAAACCATTTCTCCAAACAACAAATCGAAACAATATTTGAAAATTACTTACTGGGAGCAACAAAAAACAAAGAAGTTATCTTTTGGCAAATTGACATAAATGGAAAAATCCGCACAGGAAAGATTATGCAATACAATCCCAAAACAGGCAAACGGATAAAACACCAAAGCGGAGCAATTAATTGGGTACATTATAAACTGAAGAAATCCGGAGCATTACCAGAAGATTTTAATTTGCACCAATGTTTCTTTGGAGAGCATCTTTTAGCAACCCAACCAACCGCCACAGTTGCTATTGTAGAAAGCGAAAAAACAGCCTGTATTGCAAGCTGCATTATCCCCGAACTAATATGGTTGGCAGCTGGGAGTCAAAACGGCCTTTCCATTGAAAAATGTCAGGTGTTGAAAAATAGAAATGTGATTTTATTTCCGGATCAAGGAGCGTTTGAAAAGTGGAAATTAAAGACACATATATTAAAAGAGCAAAGTAATTGTAAAATAACTGTGTCATCCTTTCTTGAAAATGAAATAATTGAAACCGGTCTAGCAAATGGATTTGATGTTGCTGATTATATTATTGATGAAATACAAATGCTAACATAATATGCATACTAAAGTAAGTTACATTAATACTGATTTTTTTGAAATTCCTAAATAATAACAAGTGGGTGGTTGATATACACAAACTCGAGAACCTAAGCATGTTGATTGTTAAAACTGAATGACAATTTACTCGTTTTGTTACTAAAAAGCTATCTCATTGTTACATTAAGAGTAATAAATGTTAGAGCAATTGGTTATCTTTGTGCTGTTAATATTTTATACTTCATGAAAAAATGTCATTTAATAATTCTTATACTGTTTCTGAGTGTAAATTTCACACATTCAATAAATTATCAGCAAAGTTTTCGGATTAAAACCTTTTCAGTAAACGAAGGACTTTCGCAATTTGATGCATCAATGATTATTCAAGATCATTATGGTTTAATTTGGGTAAGTACGT
>CAYXQZ010000302.1:0-3352 GCA_964466415.1 uncultured Paludibacter sp. | reverse complement strand
TGGGTATGGGCTCTTCGCTTGTTGGTTCGGGTGATATGTTGACAACTGCGTTCGAGTGATAAAAGTATAACAGATATTGCAAAAGGATATTGGAATCAAAATAGCAATAAATTTGAAAAAAACACCATTATTGTTGGGCATAGTATGGGAGGCTTAGTAGCTCGGGAGCTTGAGCGTAATCATTCATCTTCAATAAAAGGGATTATTACTATTGGAACAGGGCATCAAGGAGCGCAGTTTGCAAAGGAACTTCAATTTGGTGGAGCTTTAAATAAACTGGCAAATAATGTTGTTGTAAGAGGAAATGCTTGTTTAACTTCTACCTTAGTTGCATTTAGTTTTACATTTCCGGGCATAAGTGCAGTTTTAATACCTACAGCAAAAGTAATAAATGGAATTGATGCTACTTTGGTTAGTCCTATTGGTAATATCGCTTTAAATGAACTGGCAGCTTCATGGTTTAATAAAAATTGTACCGACGATTTACAACCAGGGAGTACATTTCTAAATACGCTTGAAAAACGTAAAGTAAATGTGCCAATACTTACATTTGCAAGTGAAGAAGATCGTTGGCAGCTACCGAGAGTAGTTCGTTGTCAGGCAAATTATAAGGAATTGGCAACAAACGCCAATATTAATTCTGATGGGAATTATGATATGGCAGGGTATAATGCATTAAATACAACTAACAATGTAATAAAAACAGGCGGACAACTTCACACTGGCGCTGCAGTGGTATGTGGTGTTGCAGGATTTTGGCTTCCCTATTTATGGGCAGCAGCTGCAGCACATACTGCCGCAGCTGTTACATGGTATTCAACTTCAAATTATATTGACAATGGCTTGGATTACGACCATGCAGAGTTGGTTGGAGCAACTCGCACAGATTATATAACACTAAATTATACTTTTTTGTGGAAAAAATGGCAAACAAAAATTCCAATTAAGGTCGCAGAACCCCACGATGGCATAGTACCCGTAAAATCGCAACAGCTCGACAAATCCAAAGGCAACAATGTGATTTGGGCAAATACGACCATTAAAGGTGTAAACCATGCGGAGCAAAGGAATCATCCGAATACGAAGAGAGAGTTTGATGCTGTTTTAAACGGAAGGTCTTATCGTCCAGATGTTTTCGACAAAAATAGATAGTAAATAATCACTTTACAGGGTTGTATAACCCTGTAAAGTGATAATAAAAATAATTATGAACAACAAAATAATAATTTGGAGCTTTGTTTTATCACTTATATCTTCTTGTACAAGTTGTAAAGATGATATATCATTGGATAAAGATGTACATTGGAAAAATAAAATATGTGGAAAAAAATTGATATTTGATGATGGAGTAGGTTATCCTGTATATAAAAACACGGTAGTTTTTCATAGTACACCAGAGCCTTGGGGAGATATCCGTGAAAGTATATTATTTGGCTTAGACACCGAAACGGGTAAAGAAAAATGGCAATTAAGCAATGCGGATTTTTCCCCAAAAAGGAGTTTAGAATTTAATAATATTTTTGGCACTTTTCAGTCGAACAATATCCTTATTGCTAGCGATGATGTAAACACTTCAAGAAATGAATCTATTGATAAATACGAAAGGTATATTTTTGGTATTGATATTGAGAAAGGGAAAGTGCTGTGGGTAACACCATTCCCAAATGAATATAGAGCAATGGGTAATATGATTAAAGGAGCTGGTAGGTTCACGTATGTGAATGCAAATAATTTTAATAAATGCTCTTTATTGAAAGTAAATATTGAAACAGGTGAACTATCATCTGCTATAGATGTAGTAAGCAATCTTGATTTGCCAGAAGATATCAATGCTTTAAACCCTGAGTTTGCGGGTTATTATTTTACTGACATTTATCAAAATAGCGATGGAGATGAAATGGTAGCACTTAGCTTAATGCCTTATATTGCTGATAAACCATATATGTCGGTACTGTACGTTTACAATTTAACAAAGAAATCAAAAGTCTATACTACCACGGTAACTATGGACGGAAGTAATTTCTGGATATATCAATTGAATGGCAAACTTGTTATGGGCTCACAAAAAACGGCGTTTTGCTACGATGCTTTCGAAAACAAAAAGTATTGGGAAAAATCGGTGGTATTGAACGATGGTGTTGGATTTGGCAGTGGCAATGACGAAATACTCCAAGTGATGGCTTACGATAATTTGGCATTAATATTTTGCGTAGATAGGTTGGTGTGTTTCGATATAAATACCGGAGCATTAAAATATAATGTGATTGCCAGCCATGCTCAAGCAAAAATTGTAGATGGAGTAGTCTATAATCAAGATGACAACGACCTTGTAATGCGCGATGTATATAGCGGGAAAATTCTGAAACGCTATGCCACAGGCTTAAACGAAGAAGGCTTTGCACGCACTCGTCCCAATGTGGTAGATGGCAAGGTGTATATTCACAGCTATACGCATGCCTATTGTATAAAAGCTTGGGGTAAATAAAAAATTAAATAAGTAACTTAAATATTTATATATGAAACAGATTCTAATTATTGTTATATTGTTAATTCAATTTGTTGCCGCGAATGCACAGGACATAGAAGTTGAGATTTATAATGTGTCAAATAACACCATAATTACAGGTTGTATAACTGATAGTATTGGCGACTCAATTTATCTGAAAACCGATAAATCTGAAATTATCGCTTTTGCTAAGTCCGATATGCAAGGTTTAAATTATGGTGTTTCGAAAGAAATTAAAAAATTGCAAAGGAAATTAGTTCAGAATGAAATCAGACTATCGCATCTTGAATTTCCGGGTAATTATCAAATGAAAAATGGCAAGCATACAAAAGGTAAAATCATGTATATACTTGCTAAAACTGGAATCATATCTTTAACGATTGGCGGAATTGGCATGGCAATTGGATTGCCTGTATGGATATTTGCTGTCGTTGGTAATGCTATAACAATTGTCGAAATATCAGGTGCAATTTTTATCGGGTCGCTCTATGCTTTAGTAGCAGGAAATGCAATAGGTAGCGGTAGTGCTTTGTGGAATGTATTCGATAGAATTATTGAAGTAGAATCTAAAGTCAGAAACAGATATTATTATGTTGGCGAAGGTTTACACTACCTTTCCCTGTAGCCTTTAAATCTTGCGCACTTTCTATCTTGGTAAATGGAAATTGCGCATCGTTTTTTTGCACCAATGGTCAGTGTAGACCGCTCAGCTTTGTCGCATTGCTTATAAGAAATTACTCGCCTTTGTTCTGAGTAGTTCCTGCTTTACTGTGTACAAAATTTGCTTAATCTTATTTTTTTCGGATTATCGTAAGTCCATCCCGTAGTGGAAGCATTACTTTTTCT
>CAYXQZ010000301.1:0-3361 GCA_964466415.1 uncultured Paludibacter sp. | reverse complement strand
GCACTAAATGATACAATAGTGGCAGGTGTCATTTTGTGCAAAAAAATAGGCATTCCGTGTATTTTTTAAGTTTTCCATTAGCTCTAATTTTGCAAACTAACTATTTATAGCTTATGTCAAAAAATTACTTGTTACTTTCGATGTTTCTTTTTTCATTTTCAATCCTGTTTGCCCAAACAAATTTGGTTTCGGGAACTGTGGTGGACGAAAAAGGCGAAACTATCATTGGTGCAACCATTGTTTCGAAAGCAAACGGTCAACTTGGAACAGTAACCAATTACGAAGGAAAATTCAGCATCAACTTACCGCTTACCTCCAATAAAATTATTGTTTCGTATATAGGAATGAAATCACAAGAACTTGATGCGAAAGCTGATATGAAAATTGTTTTGGAATCGGACGCACGGCAGTTGGACGAAGTGGTGGTAACAGGAATGATGAAGGTGGATAAGCGCATTTTTACGGGTGCTACGGACAAATTGGATGCTTCGAAAACCAAAATTGATGGTGTTACGGATGTGAGTCGGGCACTCGAAGGACGTTCGGCAGGTGTTTCTGTGCAAAACGTGTCGGGCACATTTGGTACTGCTCCAAAAATCAGGGTGCGTGGTGCCACGTCCATTTATGGCAATTCGAAACCGCTTTGGGTGGTGGATGGTGTGGTGCAGGAAGATGCTATCGATGTTTCGAGCGACGATTTATCGTCGGGCAATGCCGAAACGCTTATTTCATCGGCTATTGCAGGCATTAATGCCGACGATATCGAGAGTTTTCAGATTTTAAAAGACGGTTCGGCAACTTCCATTTATGGTGCTCGCGCTATGGCCGGCGTGATTGTTATCACTACCAAAAAGGGAAAAGCGGGTGTGAGCAAACTCAATTACACTGGCGAATTTACGACACGCATGATTCCATCATACAGCGATTTTAATATTTCCAACTCGCAACAGCAAATGGGCATTTATCAGGAAATGGAAGGCAAAGGCTGGTTGGAATTTGCTACGCTTGCCGGTGCTGCCAACACAGGCGTGTATGGCAAAATGTATCAACTGATAAACCAATTCGAAAATAGCGGTTACGGACTGAGAAATTCGGTTGGTGCTCGTAATGCTTATTTGCGCGAAGCTGAACTTCGTAATACGAACTGGTTCAGCCGATTATTCAATCAAAATATCACTCAAAACCATGCTGTGAGCATGTCGTCGGGTTCGGAGAAAGCTAAGTTTTACACGTCGCTTTCGGTTTTTGACGATAGGGGTTGGACAAAAGCAAGTGCTGTAGAACGCTACACTGCCAATGTAAATGGTTCGTTTATGCTAACGAAAAACCTGACCTTGAATATGTTGACCAACGGTTCGTACCGCAAGCAACGTGCGCCCGGCACATTGAGTCAGGAAATTGATGTGGTGAGTGGACAAGTGAAACGAGAATTCGACATCAATCCCTATAGTTATGCGCTGAACACGTCGCGCACCTTAGACCCAAGCGTTTATTACCGCCGCAATTATGCCGATTTTAATATTTTTCGTGAGTTGGAAAACAATTATATCGACCTGAATGTGACGGATTTAAAGTTTCAGAGCGACCTGACCTGGAAAATTATTCCCGGGATGGAAGCCAACGCTTTGGCAGCCATCAAATACCAATCGTCGTCGCAGGAGCATCATATCAAAGACCAATCGAATCAAGCAAATGCTTATCGAGCAGGAGTTTACCCCGAAGATGCAACGATTCGCGAAAAAAATCCATTGCTTTACACCAATCCCGATGTGGTGGGCGCGTTGCCAGCAAGCATTTTGCCCGAAGGTGGAATCTACAACAAAACATCCTATTCGATGCGCGGTATCGATTTTAGAGCCACCATTAATTATAACCAATCCATTAACGACATACATATTCTGAGTCTTTTTGCCGGTGCCGAAAACAGTGCCATCGACCGTAACCGCACCTGGTTTCGTGGTTGGGGTTACCAATACGATAATGGTGGAACGCCATTTTACGATTACAATGTATTCAAACAAGGGCGCGAAGAAAATACGCAATATTATTCCAATGACTGGACTTACACACGCAATGTGGCTTTTTTCAGCTCGGCAACTTATTCGTACAAAGGTATTTATACGCTCAATGGTACTGCCCGTTACGAAGGCTCGAATAAGTTGGGGAAATCACCATCGGCACGTTGGTTACCTACATGGAATGTGTCGGGCGCATGGAAGGCAAGTGACGAGAAGTGGTTCAAAGGCATTTTCAGTCCTGTTGTTTCGAATTTAATGCTCAAAGCTTCCTATTCACTTACTGCCGACCGCGGTCCAAGTTTCGTTACCAATTCGCAAGCCGTATTTAAAAGTTACAATACCTGGGGCGCAACAGCTGCCAATACCGAATCGGGAATTTATATTGATGGTTTGGAAAACAGCGAGTTAACATACGAAAAAAAGCACGAATTCAATATTGGAACCGATATTGGTTTGTTTAAAAACAGAATGAATGTGGCGGTGGATTATTATACCCGTAGCAATTTCGACCTGATTGGGTTGGTTTACACGCAAGGCGTTGGGGGCGAAATAGCCAAATATGCCAATGTGGCTTCGATGAAGTCGGATGGTGTTGAATTTTCGCTTTCTACAAAAAATATAGAGAATAAACATTTTACATGGAATACCGATTTTATATTTTCGAAAACAAGCAACAAAATCACCGAATTGGATTCCCGTTCCAATGTAATTGAATTGGTTTCGGGCGCTGGTTATGCTCAAAAGGGTTATCCCGTTCGTGCGCTGTTTTCAATTCCGTTCTTAGGATTAAATTCGCTTGGTTTGCCCACTTTTACCAATCAAAATGGCGAAAAAACAGTAACAGACATAAATTTTCAGGAATTTGAAAAACTTGGTTTTTTGAAATACGAAGGACCAACCGACCCAACTATTACGGGTAGTTTTGGTAATAATTTTACGTGGAAAGGCTTTAAATTGAATGTGTTTCTTACCTATTCGTTTGGTAACAAAGTGCGTTTAGACCCTGTTTTTGCAGCGCAATACTCCGATTTGTCGTCCTTGCCCAAAGAATTTAAAAACCGTTGGATGATGCCTGGCGACGAAGCAAAGACGACCATTCCGGTGATAGCTTCCAAACGCCAATTGTGGAATGAACCACAGCTATCGTATGCTTACAATGCCTATAATTTCTCGACTGAGCGTGTGGCAGATGGCGGTTTTGTGCGTTTGAAAGAAGTTTCGTTGGCTTATGATATTCCAAAACAGATCATTGAAAAATTTAAAATAGGTTCCATGCAGTTTAAGTTGCAGGCTACCAACTTATTCCTATTGTATGCCGATAAAAAACTAAACGGTCAGGACCC
>CAYXQZ010000300.1:0-3391 GCA_964466415.1 uncultured Paludibacter sp. | reverse complement strand
TACTTTCCACTTTTTGCGCCAAATTCTTTATTTGGTTTTGCACCCATATAAAATTTCAGGGTACCTCCACGCATCAAATCAGCGTGCGAAATGTGTAATTTTGAATAAGGTTTTCCGTTTCGTTCCACTTTCTGAATATAAATATTTTCAGGACTATTGTTTACTGCTTCAACGGTAAACTTTTTTCCTTCAGGCAAATTAATAGATGCTTTATCGAACAAAGGGCTGCCAAAAATATAATCGCCAGATGCTGGAAAAACGGGATAGAAACCGAGTGCTGAAAAAATATACCAAGATGACATCTGTCCACAATCTTCGTTTCCAATAACTCCGTCCGGATCATCGTGGTAAAACTCTTTCAAAATGTAACGGACTTTCTCGGCCGTTTTCCATTGCTGACCTGAATAGGAATACATATAAGCTATGTGATGACTTGGCTCGTTGCCATGTGCATACTGACCAATAAGTCCCGTAATGTCCGAAAGCTTTTCGGCATCTTCAGGAGTTTCTAACTTGAAAAAGCTATCTAATCGTTTATTGAAAACATCTTTACCGCCCAAAAAACTTACTAATCCTGCGGCATCTTGCGGAGCTAACCACAAATACTGCCAGGCGTTACCTTCGGCGTAGTCAGCTGCCCAAGGTTTTGTAGTTTTTATAGGGTCAAAAAGCTCACTTCTAGTCCCATCTGCTTTTATGCCTCTGAAAAATCCTACTGATTTATCGTAAAATAGTTGGTAATTTTTGGCACGCTTGCTGAAATAATTGAAGTCTTCTTTTTTACCCAACCCCTTTGCCATTAAGGCAATACTACCATCCGAAATGGATAGTTCCATTGCTTGAGCCACCGTACGTATAGATGAAGCATCCGAAGGAATGGCTTTCAAAACTTTTGCATCCAATGGAATTACCTTACAGTCTCTCAAATAGTTAAGCCCACGCAAATCAGACATAGCTGTTTTTCGGAGTGCCTGATAAGCACGTTCTGCATCAAAGCCTCTAAATCCTTTCATATACGCCTCAGCTACAACTTGCAAACTCGAAATTCCGGTCATACATTCAGTTTCGTAACCATTCAGATGCCAAATTGGCATAAACCCTTGCTGGTCACTAATTGCTAACATACTATTTACAAAATCATTAACTCTGTCGGGCGCAAAAATTGTAAACAAACTATGTGCAGCACGGTAGGTATCCCAAGTTGAAAATACCGAATAATTTTGAAAACCGGGTTTGGTATAAACCTTATTGTCAGCACCTTGATAATCACCATTATTATCGTTGAAAAGCGAAGGGTGAATTAAGGCATGAAAAAGTGCCGTGTAAAAAATTCGTTTATCCGATTCGTTTTTGGTTTCAATTTCAACACGAGCGAGCTCTTTATTCCATTTTGAATCGGCTTGTTTTGCTATTGCGTTGAAATCCCAACCTGGAATTTCGGCTGTAATGTTGGCTAGGGCATTGTTGGCACTTACGGGCGAAATACCCACTTTGAGTTGTACAAAATCGCCTTGTTCAAAACTAATTACTCCTTTTACCGACAAACCTTTTCCAGTTTTTCCTTCCAGCGGTTTATTGTCGTTGTAAATTGTCAGGTTTTTCAATGGTTTCGACGACCGAATAGCAAAAAACACTTGTTGCTCTTTTGCCCAACCCGATGAGTGACGATAGCCTATGAGCGTATATTCATCGGTTTGTTCCAAATAGGTATCCGTACTTTTGTCGTTGATTCCTTCTTTGAGGTCTATCATCACCTGTGCATTTTGGCCTTTTGGGAATTGATATTGATGAAAACCAACCCTTTCGGTTGCCGTTAATTCAACAGATACGCCATTATCCATTTTTACAGCATAATATCCTGGCTTGGCAGTTTCGTTTTTATGACTGAAAGTAGAAAGATAACCCTTGTGTGGATAGGTTTGTACACCCTTATCCAATCTTATATCGCCAGTAAAAGGCATAATCAGCACATCAGCCAAATCGCCTATACCCGTTCCGCTGAGGTGCAATTGCGAAAAACCAATAATCAAACTGTCGGAATAATGATAACCCGAGCACCAATCCCAACCTTTGTAAATATTATTTGGACCAACTTGCACTGCACCAAAAGGCACACTTGCTCCCACAAATACATGTCCGTGACCGCCAGAACCAATAAATGGGTCAACAAATTTTGTCAGGTTCTGTGCTTTAGCATTTGTAGAAAATACTGCTACTACAGCGAGTAAAATAAAAAATCGGCGCATAATATTAGAATTTAAAAAGGGTTATTCATTTACACAATAAATCTTTATGCTACAAATTTACTCTTGAGCTATTAATTATTGCTTAATTATTGATTAAAACAGCATTTATTTTGAAAAATGTTAGGAAAAAATTATTGTGATTTGCTAATAAAAAATCAAAACACTACTTTTACTTTCTAAAAATTCGTATTTAAGTAATTGGAAAAAGAAGATACACCAAAACACTTTTTGTAAACGCAAAGTTGCAAAGTACTTAAGCCGCAACGTAAATTAAATCTTAGCGTCTTTCTGTCTTAGCGTACTTAGCGCCTGTCTGCCGATAGGCAGGTTCAAAATACGACATTATATTTTGTCCATTACTTAATCAATTATTTTTTAATAACAATACCCATGGTTTCAACTAAAAAAACATTCATATTTCTTTCCATATTGCTATTTACAACACCAGTTTGGGCTAAATCACCTCGAGCTATATTTACATTTGTTCAACTAACTGATATGCAAATGGGTATGATAGCCAATAATAAAAATAACGATGAGGAAATTCGATTATATACTCATGCAATCAATCAGGTGAATAAACTAAAGCCAAATTTTGTAGTTATAACTGGTGATTTAGTGAACAACAGAACAGATTCGAATCAACTAAAAGCATTCAAACAGATTACATCAATCATCAACAAAAAAATCCCCGTTTATATAATTCCAGGCAATCACGATGTGGGAAGTAAACCAACCAGCGAAACAATGGATTTTTATATGAATAATTATCCCACCGATAAATTTAGTTTTACCCGTAAAAATGTGCAATTAATTGGCATTAACAGCAGTTTGATAAACTCAGTTATAGCAGCAGAGACTGATCAATGGGAATGGTTGAAAAAAGTGCTAACTGAGAATTCGAATACTACTCGTAAAATTCTCTTTACACATCATCCTTTTTTCACAATCGATATCAATGAAAAAGATAAATATGAAAATATTCCTCAACCCAAACGACAGGAATATATGGAATTGTTGAAAGCCAATGGAGTTGTAAAAATTTTTGCAGGGCATTATCACAATAATGCTATTGCTCAACACGATGACATAGAAATGATTACTACTTCGGCTGTTGGCAAGCAATTGGGAAAAGTAAAATCAGG
>CAYXQZ010000299.1:0-3392 GCA_964466415.1 uncultured Paludibacter sp. | reverse complement strand
AGATGAAAAATGATACGTATAAAGTGAAGTTTTTTATTAATTCATACAGCAATGGCTTTGAGCCCAGTCGTAGGTTTTTTATAGAATTGCGAAGTATAGACGAGTCGTATTACAACTATCAAAAGAAACTCTATCTCTATTATTTGTCCGAATATACCGACTTGGGAAGTTCACCTCAAACCTATCCACTTTACAGCAATGTAATAAATGGGTTGGGGGTTTTTACGAGTTTTTCGGTTTATCGGAAATGTGTGGTGGATTAATAATAATTTGAACAGACAACTTATGAATTTTTTATCAAAACCATTTTCTTTGCTAACATTTTTCTTGGTCATTGTGTTATTGTGTTTAGTTGAAAGTTCTTATGCAGCGTCTATACAGCTTTCGGGCTTTGTGCGCGACAGTAAAACCAACGAAGTGCTGATTGGCGCAAACGTGTGGGAAACAAATCAAAATACAGGCACTGCGACCGACAATCGGGGTTATTTTAGCGTGAAAGTAAACACTCCTTGTACGCTTAAAGTGTCGTATATTGGATATGCTACGCGGCTAATATCGGTTAATACTTCTTCCGATTCATTATTGGTAATTCGATTAATTTCCGGAACTAATTTGAGCGAAGTAACCGTTTTGGGGCAACGTGAGAATAAATCGGAAATCACACGCCTTTCAGCCAAAGAATTGATGCTTGTGCCTACTATTGGCGGAAAACCCGATGTGTTGAAAGCGCTTCAGTTGCTTCCAGGCGTACAGAGTCAAAGCGAAGGAATGAGCATGATGATGGTGCGTGGTGGCGAGCCAGGACAAAATCAGTATTTGCTGGATAATGTGCCACTGATTTATGTCAATCATCTGGGCGGATTTTTGTCGGTTTTTAATCCCGATATGATTAACTCGGTGGATTTTTACAAAGGCAATTTTCCAGCACGGCATGGTGGCAAACTTTCGTCGATAGTGGATATTACACAACGAGAAGGCGATGTGTCAAAACATCAAGGTTCGTTTAGCTTGGGTGTTACGGATGCTTCGTTTAGCCTTGAAGGACCATTGGCCAACAAAAAAATGAGCTACATGATTACTGCTCGAAAAACACTGACTGATATTTTATTGGCAGGAATGTCGATGGCTGTGAATGAAAACGATTATATTGTGTCGTATGGTTTTTACGATATTAATGCCAAGTTCAACTGGAAGCCAAACGATAAAAACAGCTTAAGCCTGAACCTTTATCAGGGCGATGATTTTCTGAACTTTTGGTCGAAGCCTTGGAAAATGAAAGAAGAAGATCGTAACCATTCCACTCAAAAATGGGGAAACTGGTTGGTTTCCGGGCGCTGGAATCGTGTAATTAGTCCGCGTTTGTATGCTGAAAATATAATTTCGTACTGCCGATACCGCAACATGAGCGGGCATGAATATAAATACAGAATTGATGATGGTTTAAAGGAGGCGGATATTGAAAAACGTTCGTCAGTTGCCGATTTTTCGCTCCGGTCGGCATGGAAATATTCGTTACTCAAAAATTGGGATATGAATTTTGGAGCACAAGCAAGTTATTTGGCTTATGAACCCAATTTTATCTTCGATTCCGACATGCCTAATGCTTTTGTGAGCGATAAATTTAATTCGTTCGAGTCGGCAGTTTATCTCGATAATATTATTCGTATTGGAAACGCCGTGCAGTTGCAACCTTCGTTTCGATATTCGTTTTTTGCAAACGATGGAGCTGTTTTTCCAAGTTTCGAACCTCGAGTAAATATTACGTGGCAAGCTTCGCCATTACACAGTTTTAATGTGAATTACATGCGAGTAAGCCAAACATCGCATTTGGTTTTTGCACGTGATATTATTCTAAAAAAAGAAATCTGGTTGCCAGCTACGCAGTTTATTCCGCCACAAACTTCCAATCAGTTTTCGGCTACTTGGACTGGTTCGTTCCGCAAGGGCGATTACAGTACCGAAGCGAGCGTTTATTATAAAAAAATGGAGCATTTAGCAGCACTCAAAGAAGGTTACGAAAATATGTTTGGCATTACAGGTATCGAAAACAAACTCGAAACGAATGGAGAAGGAATTGCCTACGGAGCTGAATTTACTTTCCACAAAAACACCGGGAAATGGAAAGGTTCGGTATCGTATGCGTGGCAACACGCCACTCGGCAGTTTGCCAACATCAATGGAGGCAAGGTGTATGAGTTCGACTACAACCGTCCGCATAGTTTTATTATAAATGCTAATCGACAATTGAAAAACAACTGGACTATGAATGTGGTTTGGCAATTTCAAGCTGGCATTCCTTTTTCGCCCGTGCTGGGCAAACAATATTTGTTAGACCCTGAAAATGGACAACAAAACCACATTGGTTATATTTATGGACCCAAAAATTCCGACCGCATGATGCCCTATCATCGGCTCGATTTGGGATTTAACCACACTATTACCACCAAGCATGGCAATAAAGCTGTTTGGACATACTCAATTTACAATGCCTACGCGCATATAAATCCGTACAGCTACTATTACGACAACGACAATTTGATGCGCAATGGTATGTATTCTGATCGTCCGTTGCAACTCTATAAACTCAGTTTGTTTGGCTTTATTCCCAGTATTGCATACAAAGTGTATTTCGACTTTGACAAAAAACCAATTACGAAAACAAAGCAAGTAAAGCCAAAGAAAAGTTACAACTGGTTGTATTTGGAATGATATTATTGCAATTCTATTAATAAATAATTATAAATCAATTAAATAACAAAAATTCAAATCTCATTATGACACAAATCCAACATTTCAAATCAGCCGGTATCAGACTAATTCTGATAGCTTTTTTATGTATAAGTGCCACTACAGTATACGGCAAACAAATCTCCTTTAAAAACAATTCATTTTATTCTAAAATTGAATTGATAAAGCCTGGTATGACCAAATATGACGTAATGAAGATTCTGGAGCAACCTTATAAATTATCGTTTTATACCAACGACAAACAGGAATTTGTAGAAGAATATTTCTACAAATCCGTAATTTATCATTTCGAAAACTTCTTTATAACTTATCGTATTGTGTTTGTAAACGACAAGGTTACGGCACTTTTACAAGATGAAACGTCCATGTTAAAATAATTATTAACACACAAAGCAATGATTATTTTAACAAGGTAAGTTCCATGTGACCCGAAAAAAATAATAAATAAACACATGAAAATACGTATAAAGAACAAAAAGTAGAGGTAGTGAAAAAAGAATAGTGATAAAAAACTAAATCAATGCATTCAATTACTTATATTTGCATTTTTAAATTCAAATTTTTCAAAAATCAATAAAATAATTATTTGTATTACTTAATTGTTACTGAAAAATCTAAATATCAATCATATACACTCATTATTA
>CAYXQZ010000298.1:0-3393 GCA_964466415.1 uncultured Paludibacter sp. | reverse complement strand
TATTTAATTCAATTATTGTCAATTAAATACCAAATTAATTTATTATTTTTGTAAATCTTTTATTTTATAACAATTACTTGTGACATTTAGCTATAACAATTCAAACAAACTACTATTTACTTCAAATTATTTAACTGTTATGACAAAACTTATTATTCATTTATCGTTACTCTTTACTTTATTATTTGTTTATGTATCTGGTGTGTTTTCGCAGAATACTGTGTTTGCCGGATACGATAAAAGTG
Organism: uncultured Paludibacter sp.; assembly: GCA_964466415.1. GTDB lineage: Bacteria > Bacteroidota > Bacteroidia > Bacteroidales > Paludibacteraceae > Paludibacter. The sequence goes on along the minus strand of CAYXQZ010000298.1, from coordinate 3,148 downwards.
TGGCTGCTGGCAGCATTGTTCAATTAAATGCTATCCCTATTGGCGATGGAGTTTGGGACACAGTACCTAATATGAACAATAATACTACGTACTCAAAAATATGCTATGCCAACGATACTACTCTGTATGCTATTTCTACCGGAAATCTGATTCTTAAATCAATTGATAGTGGTAAAACATGGACTTCGAAAGCATTAAACTACGCCATTACTTCAACTGGTATGGCATTTTACGACAATTTAAATGGCGTAATATGTGGTGCAAATTCAATGATTTTAGTTACAAGCGATGGGGGTGAAACTTGGAGAAAAACATTTGATGGTGGTAGTTTCAAGTTTACAGCTGTAAAATATATCAGTAAGACTACCATCATAGTTACAGAAAGTGCTAATTTTTTACGCTCATATAATTCGGGCAACACTTGGACAATGGGTGAAAATCCTACTAATACGAAAGGTGTACTTGATTTCACGATGGATCCTAAAGGTAATATATTTGGGTACTCATTTACGAAACTGTTTAAAGTGAATAATTATATCGTCGACTCATTAAACACTATAAGTTCAAACATTCCATTAGGTTTACTGAGCTTCAATGATAATAATAGTGCTATTGCGGTTTCAAAAATTGGAGTGTTAATGCATTTACATATAATGGACCATGATTTTAAGAATAGTATGTTTAATCAAATACCGATTGACAGTGTTTACGAAGAAGAACCTTGGCTGAATGGTGTCATTCTTAAAAAAAATGGCCTAAAATTTTCAAATTTATCAGCTCAGAAAATCAATTTTGTATCACAAACTGTGGGTTATATTATTGGTTACTATTTAAATGATGGTTACGTTTTAAAATCGGAAGACGGCGGTTTTAGCTGGATGATATTTAAGAAATTTGCTGGTAAAAGAGTGTATGGCATTAGCTTTAATAAAGGTTCAATTGCTGTAAGTGGAACAAATCTACTGGCCATTTTTAAACCCGAAACATCAGTTACTGACACGTACAGTTGGTCACCAGCTTATGGATTAAACAATAGTAATATCCAACATCCTATAGCTACTGTTACGTCACCAATTTCGTACACTGTAACACGTAAAAGTGGGAATGTCACTTCCACATCAACAGTAAATATTGATGTGGAGTCACTTAAAATATTGAGTGTTGGTCATAATAATTTAGGTTGTACTGGCTCCATTCCTCTTGAGCATGTGCATACAAATTACAATGGCCCTGCCACTCTAACATACCAATGGTCTCCATCTACTGGCTTAAGCAGCGATGCAATAGCTAATCCAATTTTTACCGACAGTCAAGTTGTTCCGAATTTTACTGGTGATACAGCAAGATTTATGCTTACTGTATCAATACCAAATGGAGAAACAGTTCAGAAAGAAATAAAAGTGACACGAAAAGCATTGAAAATATATGCAGGATTGGGCAAGTCATATATTTGTGGCGTAACTTCATCAGGTACAAAGCTCGGACCAGTTTATACTAACTATACAGGAAGTCAAGCTCTTGATTATCGTTGGTTTTCGATGGGCTTACCCTCACTTGCAAACGATCCAAATCCCGAGGTGCCTGTTCCCACAAAAAACACTACTTACACATTGGAAATACGTACTCCCGAAGGTTGTTTTCAGAAAACTACAGTTACACTGACTGTTGTTGCACCAACGATTAATGTAGGTAATGATAAAACTATTGAATGTGGAAGTTCTACTTTGGCAGACCCACTAAATACAAATATGACAAATGTTGGAAATCTGCGTTATAAATGGATTCCAGCTGTTGGACTTAGCAACGATACTATTGCCAGTCCAGTATTTTCGCCAAAAGTTACAACAACTTATACGCTAACTGTTAGCAACTCAACTGGCTGTTCTGCCTCCGATGCACTCACAATAACAGTTAATCCACTTACGGTAAATGCTGGAGAAGATAAATCAACTGTTTGCAACGCACCAGTACAATTAGCTCCTCTCAATATAACCCAAAATTTAAAATATAAATGGACTCCAGCAACAGGATTAAGCAATGATACCATTGCTTCACCTTATGCTACTATTGCCAAAACTACTGAATACACGTTAACTGTTACCAATCAAAGTGGTTGTGCGGCCACCGATAAGGCTAAGGTGTTTGTTACAACATTAGATAAGCCAGCAATTGATTATGTTGGTGTTACATCTACCAATAAGAATATTTTATTTTGGACAAAACCAAACAATCCGAATGCTGTTTCATATATACTTTATCGCGAATCGAACGAAACTAATTCATACACCAAAATTGGTGAATTGACCAACAATACAATTACTTCGTTTATTGATACGCTTTCATTCCCCGATGTACAATCCAATAAATATAAAATGTCGGTTGTAGATCAATGTGGAAACGAATCACCATTGAGTGACCCACACAAAACTATGCATTTATCCATAAATCAGGGCTTAAACGGCACATGGAACCTAATTTGGGAGCAATACTTAGGTTTCAATGTATCAACTTACAATATTTACAGAGGAACAAACCGTACTGATATTCGTCAGATTGGATCACTTTCTGGAAGCAACAGTCAGTTTAGCGATTTCACCGCACCTGCAGGATATGTTTATTATCAAGTAGAGGCAGTAAGTGCACAACAAATAAATGCGCCTTCGAAAATAAAATCGGTTGTAACTAATTCTGATTTAACGCCTAAGTTTACGTCACGTTCAAATATTGCAACTAACAAAAGTGGAATTGATGGCGTTTTTGAACTAAAAGATGTATCAGCTTCAATGTCCATATTCCCAAATCCAGCAACTCAAAAATTTGAATTGAAATTTAACTCAAACATTACTGAAAACACTTATGTTAAGGTAATTGATATAGCTGGTGTGTCTGTTAAAAATATACCACTTTCAACAAATCAACTGATTGTGGATATGTCCGAATTTTCGAATGGAGTTTATTTTGTCTTTGTACAATCTAATTCGTTTGTAGCTAAGCAAAAACTAATTTTAGAAAAATAGGTTACAAATTGCATTTCCTACAAAATATATTTTTTATGCGTTTATCATTTGTCATAGTACTTTTAATAATCCTTTTAATAATCCTTAGCTCGTGTAACTACGAGCTAAGCGATATTCCGTTTACAACGGTT
>CAYXQZ010000297.1:0-3431 GCA_964466415.1 uncultured Paludibacter sp. | reverse complement strand
TAACACAAAGTGAATAACAATAAATAACGCCCAAAGGGTAAATAAAGAATGATAAACTTAACCAACATCAACAAAACTTACTACACCGAAAGCACTTCGCTTCATGTATTAAAAGGAATAGACCTTCACATAGCTGCCGGCGAATATGTATCCATTATGGGAGCATCGGGTTCGGGCAAATCAACTTTGCTGAATATTCTGGGCATCTTGGATAATTACGATACGGGCGAATACCTGCTTAATAATAAACTGATTAAAGACCTGAGCGAAAAACAGGCGGCGGCTTATCGCAACGAAATGATTGGTTTTGTTTTCCAGTCGTTCAACTTGATTAATTTTAAAAATGCGTTGGAAAACGTGGCTTTGCCGCTTTATTATAAAAATGTGAGTCGCAAACGCCGCAATATAGTGGCCATGGAATACTTAGATATGATGGGCTTGCGCGATTGGGCTACACACATGCCGAGCGAAATGTCAGGCGGTCAAAAGCAACGCGTGGCCATTGCGCGTGCTATTATATCGCAACCCAAAATTCTACTTGCCGACGAACCAACAGGTGCGCTCGACAGTCATACAACGGTGGATGTGATGAAAGTACTCCGTGAACTTAATAATAACGGACTGACTACCATTATTGTAACCCATGAAAAATCGGTTGCCGATGAAACGCAAAAGATTATTCATATAAAGGATGGAATGATTGAGAATATAGAAATAGCAGCCCCCTAACCCCCAGAAGGGGGAATTAAAGTTACTTTTACTTATGTCTATAATTTTTTATCAATAAACGTTACTAACAAAAATTCCCCCTTTGGGGGGTTAGGGGGCTTATGAATACTTTACAAGAAATATTAGCCGGATTAAAGCACAACAAGCTACGTACTGTACTGACAGGTTTGTCGGTTTCGTGGGGTATTTTTATACTTATTGTGCTGCTTGGTGCTGGTAATGGTCTGAAAAATGGCGTTACTTCCAATTTTAGCCGACGTGCCACAAACACGGTTCAAACATGGGCTGGGCAAACTTCAATGCCTTATGATGGACTCAAAAGTGGTCGAAATATGAATTTTTCGGAAAAAGAAATTACAGCAGTTGATGAAAACATAGAGGCGGCTGGAACCGAAACGGGTATTATCGAAAAACAATCGACCATAAGCGTTGGTGCCGAATATGGTACATTTAGTTTAATTGGATGTGACCCTGAATATGAAAAAATCTTCAATCTGAAGTTTGAACCCGGAAATGGACGTTTTGTGAATCGGTTGGATTTGAATGCCACAAAAAAAGTAGCTGTAATTGATAAAAAAGTGCAGGAAATGCTTTTTAAGAAAACAAATCCAATAGGGAAACAAATTAAAGTTGGTTCGATCATGTTTCAGGTAGTTGGTGTAAATACCAAAAAGGAAAATTGGGGAAATGGTAACGTGTATATTCCTTTCACCACAGCCCAGTTAATTTATAACCCCGACCGGAAATTTCGAAGTATAGCTATGACGGTGAATGGGCTTGAATCAGAGGCTGAAAACGAAAAGTTTAACGAGAATTTGCGAAAAAACATGGCGCAAACCTTGCGTTTCGACCCAAAAGATTTGGAAGCACTTTGGATACGGAATTCGCAACGCGATTATCTCGAAACAATGAAAATCTTTGGTGGAATAACGATTTTCGTTTCCATAATTGGCATTTTTACTTTGATTGCGGGTATTGTAGGCGTAAGTAATATTATGTTGGTTTCGGTAAAAGAACGTACACGTGAGTTTGGAATTCGTAAAGCTATTGGTGCTCCACCTTCACATATTTTGCGCTCCATTATTATCGAATCTATTTTGATAACATCTATTTTTGGATATATGGGCATGATGATGGGTGTGGGTTTAACCGAAATGGTCAATTATTTTTTAATGCAATCGGCAGCAGGTAATCCGGATGGTATGACCGTATTTAAAGACCCAACTGTATCACTCAGTTATGTGCTGATTTCTACCACGATATTAATTATTGCAGGTGTAATTGCCGGATATATGCCAGCTCGAAGGGCAGTAAGGATTAAGCCGATAGAGGCAATGCGGGAGGAATGATGTGTTGATGTGATGATAAGTTGATGTGATAATTTGAAAATAAGAAAATTTGAAAATGAGAAAATTAAATATCATAAGGGCAGTTTTTGATCTCGACCGCTGGCAAGAGATTTGGGTTACAATTACGCATAATAAATCACGTAGTGTGTTAACGGCATTCGGAGTGTTTTGGGGTATGTTTATGCTCGTGGCCATGGTGGGTGCAGGTGTGGCGCTTGAGCGCGGCATGAATTCACAAATCGAAGGTTTTGCAACCAACTCGTGCTTTGTGTGGACAGAGCAAACATCAGAACCTTACAAAGGGTTTAAGAAAGGTCGTCAATGGAATATTCTTAACGAAGATATTCCTGTTTTACTAAACAATATTCCTGAAATTCAATATCTTGCACCTGTACTTTTTGGTGGTGGCGGTTCCAATAATGTTACACGCAATGATAAAGCGGGAAGTTTTAACGTAAAAGGAAATTATCCGGCTTATAATAAAATCGACGAAAGCAAATTGGTTTATGGACGCTATATTAACGATATTGACATGGCCGAAAAGCGCAAAGTGTGCGTAATTGGCGAACGGGTGTACGAAGTGCTTTTCCCGACCAAAGAAAATCCGATAGGTAAGGATATTCAGGTAAATGGAATTTATTTTCAGGTGGTGGGCGTAGCTCGTCATTTATCGGATATTAATATTGGTGGAAATGCGCAAGAAACAGTAGTATTGCCTTTTAGTACAATGCAACAGGCATTTAATCAAGGTAATGTGGTTCATTTTTTAGCTGTAACTGCTATGCCCGGAGTCAAAGTGAGTGTTGTAGAGGAAAAAATTCAAAAGGTACTGAAAGCTCGAAACAACATTGCACCTACCGACAAAACAGCCGTTGGCGGGATGAATATCGAAGACCAGTTTACTATGTTTTTGTATTTGGGAATCGGAATTGGCGTACTGATTTGGTTTGTGGGCGCAGGAACATTAATTGCCGGAGGCATTGGAATTAGTAATATTATGTTGGTTACCGTGCGCGAACGGACAAAAGAAATTGGAATTCGTAGGGCTTTGGGAGCAACGCCCCGCAATATTATTTCGCAAATTATGAGCGAAAGTATTATACTCACACTGATTGCAGGTTTGGCTGGATTGATGGTTGGCGTTGGATTGCTGTATTTGGTTGGCGTAGGGCTCAGTCAAGGCGACCAGTTTTTCAAAGACCCGCAAATCAGTTTCTCGGTAGCTATATCGTCGTTTATTATCTTGTTGGTTATTGGCACTTTAGCCGGATTTTTACCAGCAAAACGAGCGATGAATATTAAACCGATTGAGGCGATTAGGGAGGAGTAGAAAGCCTTACAGGCGTTATTAAT
>CAYXQZ010000296.1:0-3437 GCA_964466415.1 uncultured Paludibacter sp. | reverse complement strand
ATGGGTGATAATAGCGGCTATAAAGGGATTACTACCATTAATAGCTATTCAATGCTCAAGTTAGGTAGTATAAATGCATTAGGCTCAATCGATGCAGGAACGATTGTAAATTCTGGTGGTACACTAGATATATACGGAGTAAATTACACCACTGCCGAACCGGTTACTGTACACGGAGGATCAACATTTGCTGGAATATCCAACAATTCAACTACCGAAGCAACTTTCAATGGCCCAATTACACTTACAAATTATGCGTATGTAAACGGCGCTGCTGGTAAACTTAATCTGACAAATACAATTGGTGGCACAGGTACGTTTTACCTTTCAGGTGTGCAGGGAGGCTCGGTTAGTGGGGCTATCTCAGTAGATGGTGGACTTTGGGTAAATAACGGTATTTGGACTATTTTGGGGGTTAATACGTATTCGGGGTCAACAACAATAAATCCAGCAAAAACTTTAATTTTGGGAGCCTCTGGTGTAATTCCTGACGGTAGCGGACTTATTTTTCCGGCAGGTACAGGTGTAGCTACTTTTAAAACAGGAACTACAGTTGGTTATTCAGAAACACTCGGTACATTAACAATGAATGAAAGTGCAACCATTGCGTTGGGAACTGGTGTTCATACGTTAGCGTTTGCAAATAGCAGTGCTGTGGCATGGACATCAGGTAAAACTCTTACGATTACCGGATGGACTGGTTCGAGAGGTGAGAGTGGCACTTCAGGTAAAATATTTGTTGGTGCTGACAATACAGGTTTTACCGCAGAACAATTAGCTCAAATCAATTTCTCGGGATATGGTAATGGTGCTATACTGCTATCAAACGGTGAGTTAGTTCCTTCAACACTTTCAGGCATTAACGATATTGATATGAGTTTAGTTAAGTTGTCCATACTAGACGATGGAAACCTTACTATAGGTGGTTTGCAACAAACTGTAAACGTAAAAGTGTATAATACAAACGGATTATTGGTTGCGTCTAAATTAACAGACAGCTCAAATACGAGTATTTTATTAAATCAACAAGGGATATACCTTGTGAAAATTGGAACAAAAACGTTCAAGGTAATTCGCTAAATAAAAACAAATATTTTAAAAATAAAAATTATGAAACTAACACGCATTTTATTTCTAATGTCGATTTGTGCTATTAGTGCAAATCAAGTTTTGGCGCAAACAGCCGCTGCCAATCTTAATCTTTGGTGGAAACTGAATGAACCGGCAGGTGCTACAACTATTACTGATTACTCTACGGGAGGAAAATTGGTTGGAATAGCTTTTGCAGGGGCTTCAATTAGCAGCGGAAAAACCGATGATATAAAAGGAAATGTAGCATCTTTCAATAAAATGGCAAATGCCATTGTACCCCGTAATCCAACACTGAATAGGTTAATCGGTGTTGTTGATAGAACATATTCTTTTTGGGCAAAAAAAGAAGTAGCTCAGGGGGCGGTTGATCAGGTAGCCTTATTTGGTCAACTTGGATTACCTGGTGGTGGAGGTGGTATGTTGGTGATTACTCCGGGTAATGGAAAATCGTTGGTTATCATGTGTGGAGGTGAGTCAAAAAATATTTACACCAATCCTTCAGAAAATACAAATAATGAGGGTGTTTGGCATCATTATGTAATCACTTCAACTGATGGTACTACAGGTGGTCTAAAATGTTATGTCGATAATGTGGAGTGGACAGCAAGTGTGAAAAATTCAGTTGCTTTACAAACCACAAATGTAATTAGAGTTGGACATAGCTATATTGGTAGTATTGCAGATTTCAGATTGTACAATAAGGCATTATCGCAGGATGAGATAACAGCGGTTTATAACGAAGGTCTTTCCCGAAAATAAAAAAAAACAAGTTGTTTGTTATCCACCAACTCAGATTATGCATTTTGTTTTGCATAATCTGAGTTAACGTTTAAGTTATACTGAATTGAAAAATATAAAGATGAGAATTTTTAGAATAATACTCCTTATAGCAGTAGTAAATATCGGTTTTGCTTATGCACAGAATCGCCGAACATTCGATAGCTACAAGGGCTTGGTGATGGCTGGTTATCAGGGATGGTTTAATACGCCCGAAGATGGAGCAAGCCGCGATTGGAAACATTATCAAGGAAAACAGGGGTTCAAACCTGGTTCATGCAACATTGATCTGTGGCCTGATGTTTCTGAGTATAGTACAACTTACAAGACTGAATTTTCATTTGCTGATGGTTCTCCAGCAAAAGTATTTAGCTCAGCCGATGAATCTACCGTTTTTACACATTTCCGTTGGATGAAAGAATATGGAATCGATGGTGTTTTTATGCAACGCTTTGTTTCTGAAATTAAAAACCCTCAGGGATTATCACATTTCAACAAGGTACTCAACTCGGCTATGTTGGCTGCCAAAAAATACGATAGGACAATTTGTGTTATGTACGATTTAAGTGGAATGAAACAGGGCGATGCAGCCTTTGTGCTTTCGGATATGAACAATCTGGCGGCTAAATACAATATAACTACACGCAAAAAATGTCCATCTTACCTTTATCATAACCGCAAACCATTGGTTTGTATTTGGGGAGTTGGTTTCAATGACAAACGAAAGTATGGACTTGAAGATGCCAATCAATTAATCGATGGGCTTCGCAAACGAGGTTATAGCGTAATGATAGGTGTGCCAACACGATGGCGTGAGTTAACTAACGATGCAGTAATGGATTCGGCTTTGCATACCACCATTAAAAAATGTGATATTTTAATGCCTTGGTTTGTGGGTCGATACGATGAAAAAAGCTATCCCGCATTTTCGTCCTTAATACCAAAAGATTTACAATGGTGCAAAGCAAATAATATAGATTATGCACCGCTCGTTTTCCCTGGTTTTTCGTGGAAAAATATGAAAGGTGAACAAACCAAACAAATTCAGCGTAATGGTGGAACTTTCTTTTGGAGTCAAATTTCGGGAGCCATACAAGCCAACTGTGAAATGCTTTATGTAGCCATGTTCGATGAGATGGACGAAGGAACCGCTATATTTAAATGTGCTACGGATGTGCCTGTAGGTGACAGCAAATTTGTACCGCTTGAAAAAAAACTTGGTAATGATCACTATTTGTGGCTAACCGGTCAAGCTGCCAAAATGCTTCGCAAAGAAATACCTTTTAGCATTGAGCTACCCATTCGCAAAGAATAGATTTTTTAACGTCATTTACAAAATCCTCTGCAAGTTTGATTTAACAATCCCGCAGAGGATTTTTTTTTGATTCTCAGGCTTAGCTTTAGTTTGATTTGTTTTTAATCTTTTTTTGTTAAAGTTTGTATTTTGTCCCATTAATTGCTATCTCCGTTTCAAATTAATCTAGAATTAATCCAGAATTAAGTATCCCCAAATACATTTGCACAATAAATACATATTCATTGATTAATAATTACTACCATGAAAAAAA
>CAYXQZ010000295.1:0-3441 GCA_964466415.1 uncultured Paludibacter sp. | reverse complement strand
GTACTCTGGATTTATTTGAATTTGAAAACTACGAATATGCTTTTATTTTACACGTACACTTGCGCCCATGTTTTCGTTTTGCTTTACGGATTTTGGATTTCCTTCGCAGTCAATTTCGCTGGCTCCGCTGGCGTGTGCATCTAAACTTTCGTTTGCATACGCATCAATATTCGATGCTCCTGAAGCTTCTACAGTGGCATGTTTGGCTATAAATCCGCTGCCGTTAAATTTTGAAGCGCCACTCGCATCTACGTTTATCTTTAAGCTCGAACCTTCGATATTGGCATTTGATGCACCTGATAAATCAAACTCAGAGTCGCCACTTACTTCATAATTTAAATCAGCTTGGCTTGCCCCACTCAATTTTACAACTAAATATGGACTTTTAAATGTCGATGTTGTATTGATTTGAGCAGCTCCAGAGCCTCTTATCTCGTAAATTGAATCGGTATTAATTTTAATTTTCACAGGAAAATTCAACAAAAACTTTTCGGTGTAAATCTTCAGTTTGCCATTCACCACTTCGGTAATAACCTGCGAAAGAGCTTTTTGTGGAGCCGAAATCACAAATTGTTTTGTTGAATCTTGGGTTAGTTCCACTTCAATATTATCCGATACTTCGATGGATGTAAAACGGTCGAGCGTTCTAACTTCGTCCACCATCGGTTCTTGGTTTTCGTCCCAGTTAATTACAAAATGTTCGCCATTTACTTTGGTCCAATTAATAATAGTTTTAGCACCCACACTGTAGAGCATAAAAATGCCGGCTAACCACAACAATAAAACAATAAGCGATGTGGTTTTGGAGTTTTCGAATTTACGACGGTTCATTAAATTTATGGCCCAATAAATTAGCATAAAAATTGGTGCTCCTACTACCAGAATAATGGATATGATTAGCAAATGTCCGTTTGTTCCAGTCATCGTACTCCAATCGGCAGGCATTCCAGGCATTACTTCGTTTAAAATGGCAGGCATAAATAACAGTGATATGAGTGCAAAAATAAGTGCAGCGGCTACCACAATACCAACAAATCCGAAAATAGCTCCTACAAAACCCACAAAAACTTTAAGTAACACGCGGAATATCTCTAAAAACTTTTCGCCAAAGCCCGAAGCCGATTGCTTGAATTTGTCACTTTCGACATAGTTTCTAACGTTGTTGATTTCTGATTTAATATTTTCGACTGTTACATCTTCGCCTTGCATTTCGAGGCGTTGCGATACGGTAACTGCCTTGGGAGCTATAAGCCAAACTACTAAATAGATAGGTATCATTGTTCCCCAGCCTATTAACACTAAAGCTACTAGTGCAATACGTACCCAAGTTACATCCCAACCTAGGTAGGCCGAAATTCCGGTAGCTACACCACCAAGGATTGCATTTTCGGGGTCGCGATAAAAGCGGCGACTGCGACTTTTGGCACCTGTAGTTTGCTGTTGCGAGCTTTGTTGTTGCGAGTTTTTTTCATCAGAAGCTTCGTCTTCGTCGGCATACTGACTTGGATTTCCGAGTACGGCTATTATTTCTTCCACATCCTCGAGGTTGATAACCGTTTTGTTGCGTTTAAGGCTTTCACTAAATATTTCGGCTATACGAGCCTCAATATCAGCCATTACTTCTCTGCGTTCTTCTTCCGAAAGATGTTTTTCAACGTCTTTTAAATAGATTTGAAGCATTTCGCAAGCATCATCGTCGATATGAAAAACGATGTTATTTAAGTTGATTGTTAATGTTTTTTTCATGACTCTATAAAATATTACCCCTAACCCTGCCCCCTAACCCCCTGAAGGGGGAATAAGAAAAGAATAAGAGCGTTGTTTGTATTTAAAAATAGTAAATTGTAAATGAATAAATTGTAAATCAGAATTACTCCTTAATTTTTTGTACTACTTGATTAATTTCGTCCCAAGCATTTTCAAGTTCTGCAAGGAAATCAATTCCTTTGGGTGTCATTTCGTAATATTTGCGTGGAGGTCCTTGAGTCGATTCTTCCCATTTATAGTCCAGCAATTCGCTGTTTTTAAGCCGGGTAAGTAGCGGGTAGAGCGTGCCTTCCACCACAATCAGTTTCGCGTCTTTCAGCTCCGAGATAATATCCGAAGCATAAGCAGGCTTTTTCTTCAGAATAAGCAAAATGCAATATTCCAAATAGCCTTTCCGCATTTGAGATTTGATGTTGTCTGCGTTCATTTTTTAAATTGTTATTTGCCCTATGGGCGTTATTCGGCTTCGCCGTTATTGGCCCTTCGGGCGTTATTTACTTCGTGTTATTGGTGCTGTGCACGTTATTGGCTTCGCGATATTTGCACATCGCCACATCATCACATCACCACATCATTTTACTTCAGCAATTCCAAAATTTTTAACCGAAACACATATTCGTATTTCGATTGGGCAACTTCGGATTGCGCACGGGCTAAGTTGTTTTTAGCTTGATACAGTTCGTATACGTTGGCGCGTCCGCCTTCGTATTTTTGGTTCGCAAAGCGGTAGGCTTCGGTGCTCGATGTAACCGATTTGACAGAAGCGTCCCATTTTGCTTTGGCTGCTACGGCGTTGAAGTATGCCTGCTGAACGGTTTTGCGCAACTCGAGTTTTGCGTTCTCCACATTCAGTTGGTTGCTTTTTACGTCGATTTGTGCTGAGCGCACCTGATTTTTAACCTGAAATTTATTAAAAATAGGTACCGACAGGTTAAAACCAAGACTTGTGCTCAGCGGCGTACTTACCTGATTGTAATATCCTCCACCCACATTGGCGCCAAAACTAAGTGTTGGAAAATAAAACGACTTGGCAATTTGTATATTTTTCTCGCTATTTACGAGTTGTAATTCGGCACTCTTAATTTCCGGACGTGTTTTTATAGCACTTGCAAAAACCGCATCGGCACTGAGTAGCTGTAATTCATTCTCCACTAAATCGGCTGGAACGGTAATGTCTAATCTTTCGAAATCAGACAATTCAAGAATCTGAGCCAAATCGAGCAACGAAAGTTTCAGCGTGTTTGCTGCCTGTGTACGCGTCAACTCTTCTTTTGCCAACTGTGAATACAATTCAAAAAGTTCACCTTCGGCAAGTTTCCCTGCATCAACCAACGATTTTTGTTGCTCTAGTCGACTTTCGGTTAGCTTTAATTGGTCATTCGAAATTTGAAGTAACTCTTTGTTTAAAAGCACTTGCAAAAATGCCGACGACACACTGAGCACAATATCCTCACGAATTTTTTGCAAATTAGCTTCCGACAATTTCAATTGAGCCATTTTGGAATCAATTTCATATTTCATTTTCAATCCGTCGAATAGCGTTATGCCACTCTGCAAATTGAAACTTGAACTATTGGAATTTATATTCTGGTACGTTCCGTCCACCATTTGCGACCGTCCGAAGCTCCAACCTTGACTTGCCGAAGCATTTAGGTTTGGGAGCAGGTTGTTACG
>CAYXQZ010000294.1:0-3446 GCA_964466415.1 uncultured Paludibacter sp. | reverse complement strand
AATTGCCAAATACGGATTGGATAAATAAAATGCGAATTATGTCTGATTTAAGCACCTACACTAAACGCGATGCGTTTAATGAAAAACAATCTTAATTATGCTTGGATACTATTACAGTGATACAATTGATTTGTTTGTGCAAAAATCAATTAATGAGATAATTGGTCATATTACAAGAGAAAATCAATTTGATTCGAATAGAAATACAAATCAATCATGGGAACGTCAAATAGAAATTCTCAAAGATACATTAGTGGGCATTAACGGGGAGATATACTTCGAATTTTCAATTCCACGCATGGGTAAACGTGTTGATTGTTTGCTAATTATACAAAATATTGTTTTTGTAATTGAATTTAAGGTAGGCGAAAAAGAATATTTAAGTTCAAATTTAGATCAAGTTTGGGATTACGCCTTAGACTTAAAAAACTTCCATAAACCAAGTCATGATGCATTATTGGTTCCAATTTTAGTGGCAACCGAAGCAAAAAGCGAAAATATTCAATTCCTTCAGACAACTCACGAAGATGGTTTATTTAAACCCTTAAAAGCAAACAAAAAGAACTTACGGGAAATACTGCTAAATGGAATTGAATCTTGTCAAAACAATTTGTTATTAGTTGGTAAAGAGTATATAAATGGTAGTTATTCACCTACACCAACAATTATTGAGGCAGCAGTTACCATGTATAAAAATCACTCTGTAGCTGATATTACAAGAAGTGATGCTGATGCAAAGAACCTCACAACAACCACAAAATCGGTATCTGATATTATAGAGCAAGCTCAAAACGAAAAGAAAAAAGTAATTTGCTTTGTAACTGGTGTGCCTGGAGCAGGCAAAACATTGGTTGGTTTAGATATTGCAACAAAACACTTAGATAAAGAACAAGATACTCACAGCATTTTTTTGTCAGGAAATGGACCTTTAGTGGCGATACTTCAAGAAGCACTGGCGCGTGACACTTTTCAAAGATCAAAAGAAATTGGTGAGAAAATTACTAAAGTGAAAGCTCGCGAAGGTGTAAAGGCATTTATCCAGATTATCCATCATTATCGTGATGCTTATTTAGTTGACCATACTGCACCTTTTGACCACGTTGCAATTTTTGACGAGGCACAACGTGCTTGGAATAAAGAACAGACAGTGAACTTTATGCGCAGAAAAAAGAATCAGCCTGATTTTGCATATTCTGAACCTGAATACCTTATTTCGTGCTTAGATAGACATCAAGATTGGGCTGTGATAGTCTGTTTAGTTGGTGGAGGGCAAGAGATTAATACTGGTGAAGCAGGGATTTCTGAATGGCTTTACGCAATTAGGAATTCATTTCCACATTGGGAAGTACAGATTTCGCCAAATTTAACTGATAGTGAATATAACGCTTTTGATGCAATTGCTGAAATCGAAAAAGATTGCAAAACTTATTATGATGCCAATTTGCATCTGTCAGTTTCAATGCGTTCGTATAGAGCCGAAAACGTTGCTTTATTTATAAAACAGCTTTTAGATTTAGAGACTCAGAAAGCATATGATACTTTAAAACTCATTTCAGATAAATATCCAATAGTAATTACCCGAAGCATTGAAGCAGCAAAAAAATGGTTGAAAGAAAAAGCACGAGGAAGTGAAAGATATGGTATTGTTGTTTCCTCGCAGGCTTATCGACTCAAACCTTTGGCAATAGATGTGCGTGTTGAAACAGACCCCGTGCATTGGTTTTTGGCAGATAAGGACGATGTACGTTCCTCTTATTATTTGGAAGATGTTGCAACCGAATTTCAGGTGCAAGGTCTTGAACTAGATTGGGCATGTGTTACTTGGGATGGTGATTTTAGATATTCCGAAAATGAGTGGAAAACATTTTCTTTTGTTGGAAATAAATGGCAAAACATCAAAAAAGAAGAACGAAAACTATATTTGAAAAATGCTTATAGAGTGCTACTTACGCGTGCTCGTCAAGGAATGGTAATCGTAGTCCCAGAAGGTAATATCGAAGATCATACACGTCAACCAGAGTATTACAATAGTACTTTTGAGTATTTTAAAAAGATTGGATTAAAAGAAATATAATTATGGAAAACGAGCATTTAATCACCCGTCACGATTTTATGACCTTTTTTCGCGACGATGACAAGTTAAGCGAATTGTCGACTGATGATAGAATTGAGGTTTTTAAAACAATACTGGTGGGTAGCACCGATATCACAAAGAACTTGTTTGATGGGTTGTTATGTGATTATGGGGTAGGGAATTTGGAAGTGATGGAGAGAGTTTAAATTTCATCGGGTGACGGTGTTGACCATCGCGACAATGCCCCGCAGTCGTGAGAGTCGTGAAAGTCACCCGAAAAATAGGAATAATAATTAAAACAAACTATGGATAAACAGTACAACGAAGATGGGTTTATACCCAAACACGGTGGTTACGAGCGTTTGATAACTTATCAGAAATCGGAGATTATTTACGATGGTACCTATTATTTTGCTCATAAATACTTGAATAAATACGACCGTACTATCGACCAAATGATACAATCGGCACGGTCGGGCAAGCAAAATATAGTAGAAGCAAGCATGGCGTCGGGTACTTCGAAAGAAACCGAGATAAAACTTACCAATGTTGCCAGGGCTTCGCTCGAAGAGCTCAAAAAAGACTACGAAGATTATTTAAGAACCCGTCATTTGACATATTGGGACAAGAAACATCCTTTTTATGCTGCGCTAACACAAAAACACAAAACCCCTAATGCTAATTACGAGACTTACCGTAAGGGTATTGAAAGTCCCGACCCTGAAGTATCGGCCAATGTGCTATTGAGTTTGGTAAATGTAACTTCGTATTTATTAGCTCAACAAATGAAAACCTTGGAAAAGGAATTTCTGGAACAAGGAGGATTGCGTGAGCGCATGTCGCAAGCTAGGATAGAAGTAAGGAGAAAGCAGAAATAGTAAAAAAAATGGGTTGGTTAATTGGTTATGCAGAAATAATATAAAATTTTAAGTTCTATTTTAAGTTAAATGTTACTAACTTCAATTATCACTGTAATTGCGTTACTGAAAATGGCTGCAATGGTCGTTACGACAACTAAAAAAGATGATGAGTTAAGAGAGTATTATATGAAAAAAGTGGCTAAAGGAAAAAGTAAAATGTCGGTACTAAATGCAGTTCGTGCAAAGTTGGTTTATCGAATGTTTGCTGTAATTCGTGATAACAAATTTTATGAAAAAAATTATCTTCTACAGCTTGCATAAACCATAAGAAAAGTGTCCTACGCTACGTTTCCGATTTTATTTCCGATACATCGGAATAAGCTCTACAAGAAGCAAAGCTCCGCTTTGTATATTTAAAACAAATATAATATTTAAAGCGGGAGCAGCCACAGGCGAGTGACTAGTTGATTCAGTCGAAGGCCTAAACACCTCTGCCTTAAGCCTAAAAGGAG
>CAYXQZ010000293.1:0-3448 GCA_964466415.1 uncultured Paludibacter sp. | reverse complement strand
TCAATCGTTTATTAATTGAATTATATTGAACATTATGGGCGGGTACAATAAGCTACAGAGCTTCAGCACCAAGCGTTATTCCAAACTTTGGTACTGAAACTATTCAAAGCAATCAGAATTATAGCTGGCAGTTTTATATTGTAACAAGATGATATCTTGATGAATCTTAAATAGGATAACAAAAAACCGACACCTAAAATAGAAATAGAAGCATAGAATGGAGAATAACATTGTATTATATAGTAATGAAAATGGTAAGGTAAACGTAAGTGTTACTTACCAAAACGAAAGTTTTTGGCTGAGTCAGAAAGCTATTGCACAGCTATTTGATTGCAGTACGGATAATGTATCGTTACATTTGAAAAATATCTTTAACAGTGGTGAATTAGAGGCAGATTCAGTTACCGAGGAATTCTCGGCAACTGCAAGCGATGGGAAAAAATATAAAACAAAATTTTACAACCTCGATGCAATTATAGCCAAAGCTACAGTATGTTTGTTTTCGTAAAAATAGAAGGAAACCTGTTTGTAGGCAGCTCTTATTGTGCTGATTTCGAACAGGTTTATCAATTGGAATTGAAGAAGAAAAGTTAGAGGTGGAATAATATTAGAAAAACAACTTATGGAAGAAAATAAATTGGTAATTGCAAATGACAATTATCAGAGTTTGTTAGGTCAAATTTCTGAAACTTATACTATTGGCTATCGGAAAGCAGTGGTTGCCGTCAATTCTAATATGGTTGAAACATATTGGAAAATTGGTGCGCATATTGTTGAATTTGAGCAGGGTGGTGAAATTAAAGCGGAATATGGGAAAGCATTGCTAGCAAATCTGTCAAAAGATTTGACACGGTCAATCGGAAAAGGATTTAGCTTAAGTAATCTGTATATGATGCGTCAATTTTTTATCAAATACCCAATTTTCCAGACATTGTCTGGAAAATTGGAACGCTTAACATATTGATAATTAGGCTATCTATGAAAAGATTTCCTTTTAGTGTTATTTGTGCCCTATTTACTTTCGCATCTTTCCACGCCCAATCCTTCGAAATTGCTACATTTAATATCCAGAATTTCGGACAATCGAAGTTAGCAAAAACAGATGTGGTGGATACCTTAGCCATGATAGTGCGGCAGTTTGATATAGTGGCGGTGCAGGAAATTTCGGATATTACTAATCAAACGGCAGGGGCATTCTTGAAAGTGGTAAATGCCAACGGTGCTTGCTATAAGCTGAGTTGTAGTGAGCGCACAGGTCGTGAACCCGATGACGTGAAAAGTGCTGAGCAATATGCTTTTTATTACGATAGTAAAACGGTAAGTTTGACAGATGCAGCTTTATATCCAGATGTGAATGATGACTTTCAGCGGGAACCATACATTGCTTCGTTTATCCGTAAAGCAGATAGTTTGAGTTTTGTGGTTTGCACCATACACACGGCTCCCAAACAAGCCGTGGAAGAAATAGCTGCATTGGCAAAAGTGGCGAAGTGGATACCCACCCGTTTTAAGAATGCCAAACGGATTATCTTCTGTGGCGATTTTAATGCCTCGTGTTCGTATGCTTTGCCTAGTGAATTACAGGCTCTTGCCATTCATAAATCGCCTTATTACTGGGTAGTGCCCGATAATGCCGATACCAACTTGGCCAATAATGCTTGTGCTTACGATAGGTTTGTGGTAACTGAGAATCTTCGGTCGTATGTAGGCGGGTGGGAGGTATATAGGGCTTTTAAAAGTAAGAAAGTGTCGGACCATTGGCCGGTGGTTTTAAAGTTAGAAAGTAGAAAGTAGAAAATAAGAAAATATGGAAAATTAAGAAAATCCTAATACCTAATCTGAGCAAAGGAAAAATATTTAAAAAAATATTACAAAATAATTTGTGCGCCAAATAACTGAAATTCAGTATTTGGCGCATTTTGTATTTATAATAAGTTAAACCCTGAAATTAGGCAATCAAATTAGGTAAATGATGGGATACTGCTTATTTGGCAACTTTGCATCGTGTTAATCAATAGACTCTTACAAAATACTTTATACAAGTTGTAGTACAAGTTGTACAACGAAAAATTCAGTTCTCTATAAATTTGCATTCTGTTGGTACATAAAATGAAAGATATGGATCAGGCAACTATTTGTAATTATTTAAGGTGGGGCGTTGCCCCAAACCCCACATACTTTTTTGTCTTGAAACAAAAAAGTATGCAAAAAAATTCAAGACTACGCCAACTAAGCTCGAAAAACTTACGCTCGGTAGGCTCAAATCGTCCAAACTCATTCCGACGAAATACGCCGGAACTCAAACAAGGACGATTTTTAACCGCCTACCTCACTTGTTTTTCGGCTTACCTGACAAGGTCAGTCCGTAACTGAATGGCTAGTGAGAATTAGAGCTATCATTTTAAACTATTTGTAGATTGCTCTGCAAAGGACAAATTTTCAATTTTGAAATTACAAATTAAAAGTATGTAAAAACAAAGTCTAATTGAATATTTTCACAATGAAAATTAAACAGAGAAAAATGTGGATTTGGATATATTTTAAGATAAAAAATGGACAAATAAAAAGAATTATATATAATTGATTGAAATTCAACTAGATAAAAAACACTAAAAAGTTGTCCTTTTTTTTCGTGTTTTGAAAGCATAGATTTGCAGTCGAAAAACAATAAAAATAGCTATCAATGAAAAACGCTTTTTTAAACATAAACGAATAACGAAAAGAAGTGATTTTGTGATCACGCCAAACGGCGTGGACTTATGATTTATAAGGATTGAATGGCAAAAACCAACAACATATCGACCGATAACTATCAGATTTATTTGATTGAGCTAATGGTAGCCAATCAGAAAAAAATTCTGAACGAATTCGACCTATTAAAAAAAAGGTTGGATAAGGTAGAGGAATGTATGTGTATGGAAAAAATGAATGAAAATAAACCAAGTCAAGGATATAATACCAAAGAGGTATTGGAGATAGTTCCTATATGCCGAAATACTTTGTTGAATTATCGGAAAGAAGGTATTATTTCAGGAAAAAGAAAAGGGAGAAAGCTCATTTATAGTGCAGAGGATATCGAAATTTTGAAAAAGCAATTATAACTTCGTTACAATTAAAATTTATTTTATACAGGCAACTTAGATTCAATTTGAATATGGGTTGCCTGTTTTTTTATACTCAATTATATACTCATTTTTATACCTATCTACTATTTCTGCATTGTAAAATAAATAATAAATCAAAAAATAATAATATGGATTTGCACAATGATGCACAACGATGCACAATGCTGACCAAATGCATTAGAATACCGTGTTTTGCCGTGTTTTGCCTGTTGTTTGACTTGAAATAGGCATATATCTTTGCATCGTCAATCGTCACTTAAAAAGCACTTAGCTTTAGAGTTACAGCGATTAACACCCAACATTATGGCACACAGCCAAAACCC
>CAYXQZ010000292.1:1339-3449 GCA_964466415.1 uncultured Paludibacter sp. | reverse complement strand
TCGTCGATAAAAACGCAAGGGTCAATTTCGTTTATTTTGTTGGTATTTATAATTTTAGCATCTCCAAAAGGTCCTATTGGCGACTGCGAAACTGCAACACCTTCGGTCGATTTCCGATTGGCCAAACAGTAATACAAATAATATTTCCCATTGGCATATTGTACATCGGGAGCATATAAAAAATCGTCGCTGTAAGAAACGGCATCCGCTGTACCTGCCGAAGCAAACGAGTTTTTAGTTAGCGTCCAGTTTTTCATGTCTGCTGTCGAAAGCACATGGTATGTTTTTGAACAATAGCAAGTTGGACTTTCGTCTAGCGAACCATACACATACAATTTTCCGTCCTTCCAAACATGAGCTGATGGGTCGGCAATGTAAATTCCGGGTGGAGAAATCGGGTTTTGACCTTCTGCTTTAGAAACAAAAAATAATAAAACCAAAAAACTCCACAAAACCATTATTTGTTTGGTACGATAACTTCCCATTTTTCTTTTCCTGTTTTAATTCGTTTTTGGTAAATTGGTGTCTTTGGTTGGAATTCAATGTCTATAAATTCAACTTTATTGTTTGGTGTAATGTGAAGTAATAAAGACTGATAAGGTTTAAACAGCAATTGAATGGGTTGGGTTTTATTGTTGTAATTTAGTTGAATATTGATTATTTCTGTTTTTTCGTTCAACGATTGACCAAATTCCATAGGGAAAGTGAGTTGCTGTGAACGTGGATTGGCACAGAAAACGTACAAACCTTCAGACGATTCCCTGCACCAAAAATCGAATTTTTCGCTACCGTTAATGATTGCAGGTGTGGTTTGCGTAGCCGACCATTCGGATTTTACATTTTTCAGCAGGAGCAGTTTTGTTACAAGTTGCTGGTATTCACCAACCGTTTTATTTAATCCGGGTTCGCTTGGAACTTGCTTCAAGCAAACTGGTAAACCTTGTTTGGCTAATCCTAGCACACGTATTAAGGCGCTTTTGTCTAAATATTTTACATCGACGTAAAGCGAGGTAAAAGAAAAATCGCCCACTTGCAAACGACCGTTTTTGAATGTTGCCTGTTGCAAAAATTTATTATTGATCCACATTGGTCTCCAACTCTTTAGCTCTTCGGGCAGGTAAGTGTAACGATGTTCGGACTCGCTCGATGCCCAAATAAACTGTTTTTCGATAGGTAATTCTCCGGCAATCCAAGCATCTTCGGTTGGCAAATATACAGCCACTTCGGAGAAAGTGCGTCCTTTTTTCATATAGCCCGATACTTTTTCCATATACCGATTAAAAGCAGGAATTTCGGCAGCCAACGAACCGCTTTTGCCTACATGCACCGATGCGTAAAACTTCACCGTATCTTGTCCAGCTGGATTAAATGGCTTACCGTGCCAGATAATTTGATTCACACCGTTGGCAAAAACGGCGTCGGCAAGCAATTTTAAATCGGCAGTTTGTTCGTGTAAATGGTGATCGGCAGGCCAACCGTAAATGCAAGTAAAGGTTTCGGCTGATACCACTTTTTTGCCTGATAATGCTGCTGCCGAAGCCACAATATTCGAATAGCTTGGCTCGTAAAGCAATGCTTCACTTTCGGGAATATCTATGGTGGCATAAGCGGATAAAATATCAACCGGCGCACCAGCACATTGCGCCCGAGAATAAGCTCCAAGTTGATGACTTTTATCGGTAAATGGTTTGTAAAATGAGTCAATTACATAGCTCGAAATCAGTTTCATATAATCGTAACGCACACTTTTGTAGGGTTCATTTTTCGAATATAAACTATCGATATACGGTTTTATCGCATAACCGTAGCGTTTTATGAATTCCTTTTCAAATCCATTGGTAGTTAAATAATTATTTTCCACTTCCCACGAGTCGCAAAAAAGTCCGGACATTGACCCTTTTAATGCAGGTTTCAATGCATTTCCGGTGCGCGTGGCATAATTTTCGAACGCCACTTTGCTCAGGTGATCAATCACATAGCCTTTTTGAGGAAATTCCCACGAAGCTCTTACTTTTTTTCGCCAAAGTGTGTCGTTTAAGTATTTAGTTCCTTCGCTCCAAGGCACTTTTGTATCGCCAAAAGGCCATAGCGACCCAAAAGTAAAATCAGT
>CAYXQZ010000292.1:0-1239 GCA_964466415.1 uncultured Paludibacter sp. | reverse complement strand
ACCAATTATCTGTTCTGAACGATGGCACAGGTAAACCTGCGGTGTTGTATAAATAACCTTCCGTTTTTGGGTAATTACTAAAAGCATAACGCACAGCTAAAGGCACTTTTACCATGGGAGACCATACATATAGTTGCATTTTCTCTATATTCATTTCGGCTGGATAAAATACTTTGTCGGCTCCGGCTATTTCCAAACAAGTTACTTTTTTGCCCCACGTGCTTAAACCCAACGCCACATTGTTGAACGAAATAATGGCGAGGCTGTCTTTCACTTCCATAGCTTTGAAAGTGGGTGTTTTATAAGGTAATCCTTCAAAATGATAGGTTTCGGACAATGCCCACATCGATAAACGCTTTGCTATGGTTGTTTTTTCGGCTGGGTGAATCCAAATTTCGTCGCCCAAATCGATGGTAGAAACCATGCCGGAATTCGGAATAAGTTTGTTTGCTTTTAACTGCGCTTCGCGTTGCAAAGCAGAATTGAGAGCACCTTTGTAAGGGTATGGATAGGGTGCAATTTCTACAAAATAAAAAGGAAACTCGCCTACATTAAAGTTTTTACGCCATTGTGCAACCATGGCTTGCATGAGCTCGGCATATTCGTAATAATTAATAATATTCGATTCGCCTTGATACCACAAAGCACCTTTGATAACAAAATTTTGGATGGGCGCTATCATGCCATTATACAATGCGGATGCTCTGTACTGTGGCTCAATTCCGTTGTAAGTGGTTTGTGCCAGTGCGTTAGGGAAATTTGCCAGCGTTTGTGTATCTATCCATGGTTCGATGCGAGAGCCACCCCATGCTGAACAAATTACACCCACCGGAACATTCAGTTTTTGCTGCAATTGCTTAGCAAATAAATAACCCACAGCACTAAATTTAGAAACAGTTATGGCGCTTGCCACCGACCAATGACCTACGCAAGTGTCCTGTGGACTTTGTGTTGATGCATGTTCAACCTTAAATAAACGAATCTGTTTATTTTCGGCATCCAACAAAATATCACTAGAATTATTGATGGGTTGGTCTTCAAATCCTTCAACCGGCATTTCCATGTTCGATTGTCCGGAACATAGCCACACTTCACCTAATAAAATGTTCTTTAATTGAATTTTTTCTTTATTGGAGATAACAGAAATGTTGTATGGACCACCAGCATTGGTTGTTTTGACTTTTGCTATCCAATTTCCTTTATCGTCGGCGGTAGTTTTAGTCGAAATTTTATTCCAAC
>CAYXQZ010000291.1:0-3468 GCA_964466415.1 uncultured Paludibacter sp. | reverse complement strand
AATACCGAAAAGGGTGAAATTTACATTTTAAACGTTTCAATTAAATAAAGGAGGCCTCTTTATGAAGACAATATTCTTTCTGCTAACGTTTGCAATAACGTTAATATCTAATTTGAGTGCAGCCGATTTTACAGGTGTAAAAATTTACATCAACCCCGGACATGGAGGTTGGGATGCGAATGATCGCAATATAGAAACTATACCTTTTGGTCTTGGCGATACGCTCGGTTTTTACGAGTCGAAAAGCAATTTAATTAAAGGATTGTATTTACGCGATTTGCTACAAGCCAAAGGTGCTACAGTTATTATGTCGCGTACTAGAAACCGCACCGAAGACGACCGCAGTTTGTCCGAAATAGCTGCTGAAGCTAATTACAACAATGTGGATGCTTTCTTATCCATTCACAGCAATGCCGTAGGGAATAATATTGGCACTAATTATTTGCTTTTGCTTTACCATGGTCCCGACAATGCGCCGGCTGTAGCGCAAAGTTTACCTATGTGCGTAGCCGCATGGCCTCGACTGATGAGCAATAAACTCACCGTGTGGACGCATTACACAACAACGATGAACAATCGCGGCGACCATACTTTTTACGGAAACACCACTGGCTTAGGCGTTTTGCGCCCGCTCACAGTACCCGGATTTTTGTCAGAAGGTTCGTTTCACGATTACAAACCCGAAGCTCACCGCTTACTCAACGAAGATTATTGCAAACTCGAAGCTGTGAATTTTCATCGCTTCTATTGCGACTATTTTCAAAAAACGTTGCCAACTACTGGCGAAATCGCAGGCTGGGTGAAAAGCGAAGATTTACAAATTAGCCACCCTCAATTTACTTATATCAATGGTTCGGACGACCAGTGGCTGCCTTTGAATGGAGCTAGAGTAAAACTAATGAATGCTGCTGGCGACTCGATAACACAATACATTATTGACAATAGCTTTAATGGCATTTTCATGTTCCACAATCTAAGTCCAGGCACCTACCGCTTACGTTTTTTTCACAAGGACCATTTTTCGAAAGAAACCACTGTTAATGTACTTGAAGCAACAACAACTTATGCAAATACAAAAATGGCTATCATTTCGAGCTCAAGCAATGCTTTATTTTCGAGCAAAGCTTCGGGCAACTGGAATGACCCTGAAAGCTGGACGCTTAGCTCAGGTACAGATACGGATGGAATTCCTGACACAGACGACAATGTTATTATAAAAAGTGAACACACAATAAGCCTTAGTACAAATTCGGCTTGTAGCAACCTAACACTCGAAGGCGTAAGCACTGGAACAAGGCTTGCTTTAGGCGACAACATACTCGAAATTACAGGTACATTGAATGGAGATGGAAACACACTAAGCACAGCATTGATAACTTATGGGCAAGGAAAAGTTAAGTTTACAGGAAATACACGCGTTGTTATTGGATCGAGCTGGTCGGCCGACTTATGGGCATGGCGCATCGAATTTGCTTTAAACACAGGGCAAACGGGCACAACACGCACAAGCATTAGCGCAAGCGACATTTTAATAAGCTCGGGCATAATAGCAGTTACGGGCGACTTACGCCCCAACAATGGATTGGCAAACACGGGGTCGGTTAGCATACAAAATGGGGCTGTTTTAAGTGTTGCGCAACGACTCACACGCACAGCCACTGAAAACACGCCCTTTGGTTCGCTTGTTATAAACGGAAACGGGAAGTTAATAATCAATGGAACAGCAACCAACGCGCTAGCTGTTGTGACAGGCGGATTTCCTATTTACACTTTTAGTCCAGAGGCTCAGATTGAATATCAAGGTGGCACACAAACCATTGCCGACATTAGCTACCCTAACCTTATAATTGGGGCTGGCACAAAAACATGGACGCTTACAACGGCAGACAAAACGGTGGGCAATATCAATGTGGATGGCACTGCTGTATTTACAATTGGCGGTGGCGCACCAGTTACAGTAAATGGAAATATTACTGTTGGTAAAGATGCAATCATAGGCCTTGGCTCAAGCGGCAATCGATTTGTAGCAGCTGGCAATGGTCGAACATTTACACTTAACGGCACAGCCCGCATTACGGCCAACGAAACACAAACACCGGCTGCCACTCACCCATTCGCATATCAAATCAACAATTTTGCAACATATACCTTTGCTCCAAATTCGTGGATTTCGTTTCGTGCCCCTGTTACTACTGCGTTAACACAAGGTATCGACGGCATTGCAGGATCGCCATTTGGCAATGTTGAAGTTGCAAGATTTACATCTCCAACAACAGAGAACATGCAAAACTATGTTTTTAAAACCAACATAGAAATGGCTGGTAATTTGGCACTCGTTCGACGCAACGATAGGACTTTGATGACATTTGATTTTGGAGCTAACACAATTAAAGTAGGCGGTATAATTACACGCGACGGGCACAATTTGAGCAACAGAGAAATAGGCCGAACTTATATTATGGGCTCAAGCACATTCGAAATGAATGGACTAAGCGTTCAAAACACCTTGGGTGGCACTGATTTACCCTCAACATTCAACAACTTGACCATCAACAATCCTTCGGGGGTAAGTCCGCAAAGTGCGTTAACGGTTAATGGGACATTGAATTTATTGAGTGGAAAGCTAAACTTGGTCAATAACAATATTACGGTTGGCGCAATAAGTGGCGGTTCGCAGTCGAGCTATATAGTTACATCGGGCACCGGAAGAGTAAACACAGTTGTTGCTGCAGCAAGCAAAACAACATTAGCAATAGGTACGGCAACAACAATACAAAAAATATCAATAGTGCCCACCACTACCACAAGCATATCGGCAAGAGTAAGTGTTGGAGTGCCGAGTGCAGCAATCGAAGGTCAACGCTTTCACAACACAACATGGCACATCGAGTCATCAGTTCCTTCGGCAACCGAGATAGAGCTCGACCCAGGAACAGCAATAAGCACAGGCGCAAGTAGTTTTATGGCACGTTGGAGTGGCAGCGCATACGAATTACAAACGGCAACAAAAACAAGCGATGTTTACAAAGCAATATTTAGCACATTCGGGCAGTTTATAGTTGGCGAAAACGACAATCCTTCGAGCACACAATTGATTTCGGAAAATATTCATGTATATTCAAACAAATCAACCCTTTATATTGTTGGAATTAGCGAGGGAACCAATGTAACAGTGGCAAACTTAAAAGGACAAATTTTAGTTAACCAAATGTCAAAAAGCACAGCTAATATTTTCAATCTTAAAAGCGGCGTTTATGTGGTATCTCTATTGCAAAATAACGATTTAATAATAAAAAAAATCATAGTGTATTAACATATAACAAGAAACTAGCTCAACTAGCTCCTTGAATACTCTAACTAAAACAACATCAATTTTTTATTCATCATTTAAAAACAAATTATCATGAGAAGAATTACTTTATTTTTAATGGCAATTGTATTATTGTCATTTAATGTTGTTCAATCACA
>CAYXQZ010000290.1:0-3468 GCA_964466415.1 uncultured Paludibacter sp. | reverse complement strand
TATGCAAAAAATAGATGATTATTCGATGGAGTTGAACTTCACCGAAGTTTATAGAAAAAACAAACATGAGCACATCGCCATTCGCGAAGCAAAATGTCATGCAGCACAATTTCCATCTGTGCTTACCGAAATTCAGGACACTGACCGTTTAGCAGGTCGAACGTTTTGGGGTTGGGTAGGTTTTAGTCCGCACAATGCTCCTGGTGGTGCAGCTTATGGTTATTTCTGTCACGAGCAAAAAATAATCGAGGCTTTGGAACGTGGCAATATACCTATGGAACAGCGCGATGGCGTACACGAAATGCTTCATTTTTGGAAAACTGAAACTTCGAAAGCAAAATGCGAGGCTGCATTTACCGACAAAATGATTCCTACGCTTTTTCGCGATGAGATAGTTTCGTTGCCATACAATTTCAAACCGCTTATAGCCAATCCAATTTACCGTATGGCTGGCGTTTTTGTGGATTACGAAAAACTGTTACGTCTTGGAATTCCTGGATTAAAAATGGAAATCTTCGACCGCATGGGTGA
Source organism: uncultured Paludibacter sp. (assembly GCA_964466415.1). GTDB lineage: Bacteria > Bacteroidota > Bacteroidia > Bacteroidales > Paludibacteraceae > Paludibacter. The sequence goes on along the minus strand of CAYXQZ010000290.1, from coordinate 2,937 downwards.
AACCCAAAATTCAGGTGGCGATTACAAATTGTTCGAAGGCATGTTGATGGCACTGGATGTGTTTATTGACTCGTGTCATCACTACGAAAAACAAGCCATCGAAAAAGCAAGTCAAACTGACAATCCGAAACGCAAATCGGAATTGCTACAGTTAGCCAAAGTGCTTAAAAACAATGCAGCATACAAACCCGAATCGTTCTACGAAGCCTTGCAATTATCGTGGCTTTATACTTTGATTTGCGGCTCGCTGGAGTTAGGTCGTGTTGATATTTACCTAGGCGATTTTTATGTAAACGATATTGATAATGGCATAATTACCGAAGAGGAAGCTTTGTCGTTGATGCATTCATACTGGAAATTGATTAACGATTTATTCCGCGACGTGGATGGACGTGTGATTATTGGTGGTCGTGGTCGTCGTAACGAAGCGAATGCCGACCGTTTTGCTTTGTTGGTGCTGGAAACTATGCGCACTTATGGACGTGCCATTTTGCCACAGACTACCTTGCGTTTTTACCAAGGACAGAATCCTGAATTGATGGAAAAATCCATTACGCTAATTGGCGATGGTCATACCTTTCCCTTGCTGTACAACGATGATGTTTTAGTGCCCGGAGTGGCTGTTGCTCACGATGCTCCATTGCAAGATGCTGAGCAATATATGCCACTAGGTTGTGGTGAAATTGTGATTGACCATGCGGGATTTGGTACGCCAAGTGGTTCGTTAAATGTGCTGAAAGCATTGGAAGTAACCATGCGCAACGGCGTTTGTCCTATTACTGGCAAACAATTGGGCTTGAAAACGGGTGAATTGAAAGATTTTAAATCGTGGGACGAATTTTTCGATGCGTTTAAAAAGCAATTGGCATTCTTTATCGAAATACTTGCTGACCACGAAGAATTGGAATATGTTGAATCGGCAAAACAAGCTCCATATCTGTATTTGAGCATGTTGTACGACGATTGTATTGCCCGTGGAAAAGCTATTTTTGATGGTGGAATACGTTATTTGGGTGGTTCCCTTGAATCGTTCGGAAGTGTAAATACTGCCGATAGTTTAACGGCTATCAAAAAAATGGTATTCGATGAAAAATTGATTTCAGCCGAAAAATTAATTGAAGTACTTGATGCAAATTTCTTAGGTTACGAAAAGGAACATAAAATGCTCAAAGACTCTCCAAAATATGGTAACGACGATGATTATGCCGATGATATCATGTGTGAATTGCACGATTTTATGTGTAACACCATGCGCGATCAACGCGACCGAACAAATCTTGATTGGTACCTGAATGTGTTGATTAACAACAAACAAAATACAATTTTGGGTCGTTGGGTTGGTGCTTCGGCCGATGGACGCAAAGCCGGTCGTGAAATGGCCAATGCTAACACACCAGCCGGAGGAAACGACAAAAATGGTGTTACAGCTTTGATTAATTCGCTCGTAAAACCAAGTCAGAATAACCATGCAGGAACAGTTCAAAACATGCGTTTCGGTAGGGATTTCTTTACAAATAATCGTCCTAAATTTGAATTTCTGCTCGATACTTATTTCAAAAAAGGTGGTCCACAAGCCATGATTACGGTTATCAACCGAGGTGATTTGGAAAATGCATTGGTTGAACCCGAGAAACATCAGGATTTGTTTGTCCGAATCGGCGGTTTTAGTTCACGCTATATCGATTTGCCACGCGATGTGCAGTTGGAAATACTTAGTAGAACGACTTATTGAAATGTAAACAATAAATTGCCGGCTGCTTTAGCTGCCGGATACATTTGTTTAAATGTATGGGCTTTAGCCAAATTCTAATAATCATTTGGCTAAAGCCAACTTTAAAATTTATTTCGTCCACCCCATAAATGGGGCGGCAATTTAACAAGTTTGTTCATTTGTCTTTGTTCTTGGCTCTATTTATATGAATGAAAAAGCAATCATATTCGACATTCAGCGGGCTTCCTTGCACGATGGCCCCGGTATTCGGACAACCGTTTTCCTGAAGGGTTGCCCGCTGGATTGTGTTTGGTGTCATAATCCCGAAGCTACAAAGTCGGAACCTCAGTTATTCTTTCATTTCGATAAATGTACACAATGTGGTGCTTGTGCCACCGTTTGTCCACAAAATGTACATAATATTGTGGAAGGTAACCACACTATTGATTACGACAAATGCATGCTTTGCGGAAAATGTGTGGAAGCATGCAATTTTGATGCGTTGAAAATTACTGGACAAGAAATGACCGTTGATGAAGTGATGAAGGTGGTGATGTCCGACGTCGATTTTTATAAAAATTCGGGTGGTGGAATAACCTTAAGCGGTGGTGAGCCATTATTTCAATATTCGTTTGCAAAAGAATTATTGAAACGATGTAAAGTACTTGGAATAAACACTTGCGTGGAGACTTCTGGTTTTGTTTCGCCCATTAAGTTTAAGCAATTATTGCCACTTATCGATGTGTTGCTTTTCGATTATAAAATAACCGATTCGGCAGACCACATAAACTATACAGGAGTGCCCAATCAAGCCATTTTGGAAAACTTGCATGCTGCATATCGCTATGGCACAAGCATTGTTCTACGATGCCCAGTTATTCCAGGCATTAACGATACCGATTGGCATTTCAACGCCATTGCCGAGTTAAGCGAAAAATATCCTAAACTCAAAGGCATCGAAATTTTACCATACCACGATATGGGCAATAACAAACGCATCAGTGTTGGCAAAAGCGAAACCTTGATTGATTTAAAAACTGTTTCGCCCGAAATCTCAAAAGCATGGTTGGAGCAATTAAAAATGTTGGGTTGTGAAAAGGCAATAATTGGTTGAATATGGTTCCAAAAATAGGATTACAACTCTATTCTCTTCGTCAGCAATTGGCTGAAAACTTCGAGGAAACATTGGAGAAAGTAGCACTTTTTGGCTACGAAGGTGTTGAATT
>CAYXQZ010000289.1:0-3474 GCA_964466415.1 uncultured Paludibacter sp. | reverse complement strand
AGTACAAAGGTAATAAAAAATCGAGAGCCTTTAAAACGAAAAAAGCTTGCCACAAATACTGAAGCAAGCTTTTCATTTTCAACAAAATAGTTAATTAATCTTCTTGATTAAGTCCATTCCAATATGCAATGCTTTTTCGTTAGAGCTCAATAAATGGTGATGCCTTTCGGGTAATGATTTTTTAAGACCTTTCAGCACATTGGCCACTTCAACCACAGGACGTACTTTAAGATATCCACCTAAAATAATCATATTCATAGTTTTAACAACATTGTTAGCATACGAATATTCGGTAGCATCAATTCTGTAAATGTTTATATCCGTTCTAGTAGGGAATTTATGAAATCCATTTCCATCAAAAATCAAAATACCACCAGGTTTAATTTTGCTCTCAAATTTTTCGAGCGATGGTTGATTTAAAATTATGGCAGTGTCGTAATTATTCAAAACTGGTGAGCTTACACGCTCATCGCTTAAAATTACGGTTACATTAGCTGTACCTCCTCGTTGCTCAGGACCATACGAAGGCAGCCAACTAACTTCTTGCCCTTGCATTAAACCCGAATATGCTAAAATTTTCCCCATTGAAAGTACGCCTTGACCTCCAAAACCGGCAATTATTAATTCTTCTGTCATGTTTTTTTAATATAAAATATTCACCATTATTTCCCCTTTAGGGGATTAAGGGGCATTACTCGTTTTTTAAATCACCCATTGGGTATGCAGGAAACATATTTTCAACCATCCAGTCGTTGGAGTCGGCAGGTGTCATTTTCCAACCCGAACTACAAGTCGAAACAACTTCAACTATGGAAGTTCCCTTATTATTCATCGAATTTTCGAAAGCCAATTGAATTGCCTTTTTCGTTTTACGAACAGCCGCCACTGTATGTACAGCATGACGAGCAGCATAACAAACGCCATCGAGCTGAGCTAACAATTTAGTAATATCCAATGGATTACCCGCTAAAGGCACTGTACGTCCAGCCGGTGAAGTAGATGATTTCATGCCTATCAGTGTAGTTGGAGCCATTTGCCCTCCAGTCATACCATAAATTCCATTATTAATAAAAATTATAGCAATATTTTCACCACGGTTACAAGCATGAATTGTTTCGGCAGTACCAATGGCTGCAAGGTCGCCGTCGCCTTGATACGTAAAAACCAATCTATCGGGCAATAAGCGCTTTACAGCTGTTGCTAATGCAGGAGCACGACCATGAGCAGCTTGTTGCCAATCAATATCGAGGTATTTATATGCAAACACAGCACAACCTACAGGTGCAATAGCAATAGTTTTTTCTTGCATATCCATTTCGGAAATTACTTCGCCTATAAGCTTATGCACTACACCATGACTACATCCCGGACAATAATGCATGGGTGTATCATTCATTACTTTGGTTTTTTCGTAAACCAAATTGGCAGGATTTATTATATCAGCAATATTCATTTTTATTTTATTAACTTCGTTTTTAATGCTTCAAGAACTTCATTTGGCGAAGGTACTATCCCTCCCATTCTTCCATAAAATTCAACAGGAACTCGGCCATTTACAGCCAATCGAATATCTTCAACCATTTGTCCGGCATTCATTTCTATCGATAGCATTCCTTTAACCTTTTCGGCATATTGTTTTAATACTTGAGTTGGAAATGGAAAAAGCGTAATAGGGCGTATTAAACCAACTTTGATACCTTCCATCCGTGCCAATTCTACGGTTTTTTGACAAATACGAGCACTTATCCCAAAAGCTACCAACAAATAATCCGCATCTTCGCAATTTATTTCTTCAAAAATTACTTCCTTTTGCTCTATTTCACGATAGCGACCTTGAAGTGTATTGTTTAGCTCTTCCATTTCGTATGCTTCCAAACGCAACGAATTGATAATATTGGGACCACGATCAGCTGATTTTCCGAGTGTTGCCCAAGGTGTATTTTTCTTTATTTCTTCTTCGGTCCAACGCGGTTTATAGGGTGGCAAAACCACTTTCTCCATCATTTGGCCTATAATACCATCCACCAGCACCATGGCAGGTGTACGATATTTAAAGGCTAGTTCAAATGCCATAACTGTATGGTCAGCCATTTCCTGAACCGACGCTGGAGCAAGCGTAATTACTTTATAATCGCCATGTCCACCACCTTTTACTGTTTGAAAATAGTCGGCCTGACTTGGCTGAATTGTTCCTAATCCTGGACCACCACGCATAACATTTACAACAACACAGGGTAATTCAGCAGCAGCAAGATAGGACATTCCTTCCTGCATTAAACTAATTCCTGGGCTGGATGACGATGTCATTGCTTTTTTACCACAACCAGCTGCACCATAAACCATATTAATGGACGAGGTTTCACTTTCGGCCTGTAAAACTACCATTCCTGTTGTATTCCAAGGCTCTAAATCCATCAATGTTTCCATTATTTCGGATTGTGGAGTTATTGGATATCCAAAATAACCATCGCAACCACAGCGAATGGCTGCATGTGCTATAGCCTCATTACCCTTCATTAAGAGTACTTCGTTATCTTGATTTTTATTGCTCATTGTTTACTTACAATTTGAAAATGAAATCTTTTTTTGTTTAAATTAAAAGGAAGTGCAATACTATATTACAACTTCACTCTATACACCGTAATACAAGCATCAGGACAAACATTTGCACAAGCCGAACAGCCTATACACTCCTCACTCTGAGCCATGTGCGAAAAATTATATCCTTTTGAATTTGCTTCGCTGGATAATGCTAGAACAGTTGTTGGACAAGCCACTACACAAAGGTCACAACCTTTGCATTTTTCGGTATCAACAACCACAGCACCTCTGAATTTTGCCATATTAGTTACAATTTATAATCAGGTCACAAAAGTAATTAAATTTTATTTTAAACGATATTTAATGCTGAAAATTAGCATTTTTTAATTGAATAAAAGCAGAATTGAATTACTTAAAACATTAAATAAAAGCATAATACACATTCAAATTAATCACTTTACTTAAAATCACTTATTTCAAACAAAAACTCCCAATATTTCAGAAAAAGACTATTCGAAAATGTAATTTACTCTTTAAATCAACATTTTACTTACAATTCAACACTTACAATTCAAATATCAAATTTTATATTGACTTTATATTTACAAACTCCATCATTAAACATATAAGTATTGGTATTGGTTCAATTGGAGTTTTGTAATTAACATAAAAAATCCAATTTCAATTATCAAAATAAGCACTTATAAATTATCATAATCTACAATATAAATAAAGGAGCATTATTTATATTGCAAAGTAAAGCAACTCTTAGCTATAATTAAAAAAAGTGGGAAATAAAGACCAATAATGGGATGAAAAACGATTATTTGGGATTAAATGCACTAAAAGTTTTGAGAAAAACGGTTCAATACAGGCAAGAAAATTGGAAATAGGCAACAAATGATTTGGGGTGTTTTTGCATTTGGGCGGTTA
>CAYXQZ010000288.1:0-3499 GCA_964466415.1 uncultured Paludibacter sp. | reverse complement strand
TCTGCTATTTGTTATCCAAATCCGGTGAGTGATATATTAAACATTCAATTGCCCGTAAATAACAGCCGAATCACGATGTATGATATTGTTGGCAATAAAGTGTATGACCAGCACATTCATACTGATTACCAGTTGGATATGAGTATCTATAAAACAGGGATTTACATCTTTAGGGCTGAAAATGCAAAAGGAACAATAACTGGAAAAGTGATAAAAAAATAAATCAATTGAAAAATAAGCCAACAAAATTATTCCTCTTACTATTTGGTAATGTGGTTTTGAGAAATTCGTTTAAACGATTTGCTGTAATTTGCATAAGTATTTTTGCATTAAGTTCTTCTTTGTCGGCAACTCAGTATTGTCAACAATCACTTCTTGGAAGCGGACCTCAAACAGTTTTAGTAAGTTTGACAAATCCTTCAACCAATACATACGAGATAAAGATTGAAACGAGTGCTGCCATGGCTTCATTACATGCTAACAATGTGGTGAAAATAAATGGTTTAGATACCCGCTTTAATGCAACTTCCACTAACTGCTCAGTAATTTTTAGTACTGACATGAAAACCTGTACAGTTACTTTAACTTCTACCTCAATACCACATATTTATAATACCTTAATGATTAATTTTACAGGAGATGCAGACCTTAGGTACTGGACTTGGCCAGATGTTATCGATCCTGTTAATCTGTTTACCAACTGGGGAATTTGTTCTGTGTTTTCACATACTTTCTGGTCATTCGATTCGAGTACAGAAGGTTGGTCGCTCGCTCATTCAGTAGGCGGAAGTGCATCGGGCGGAGTTTTTAATGTCAATATAACTGGTGCCGATCCCTATATATTATCCCCAAACAACCTTGGCTTAGAAGCTGTTGAAAAAGGAAAAATAAAGATTCGCATGCAGAATCTGACAACAAGTACTCAGTGCCGGTTGACTTGGATTACAAATGCCGATCAGACATGGAACGATACAAAATCAGTTTTATTTACAGTCACTACAAACGATACCGGTCAAACAGACTATACCATTACAATGCCTATCGCTCAATGGACAGGCACTTTGAAGCAGATTCGGTTGGGTTTTGGAAACAGTGTTATCAGCGGAAATGTACAGATTGACCAAATAGAATTTCTGCCGTATGAAATTGGCGGCATCGACAATGGAACAATTCATTTGCGCCTTGACCTTGCGCGCGGGGGCACTATAGGATATATTTCAAAATCTGGTGTCGACCGAAATATTGTGAATGTGCATGACGATGGACGTTATATTCAACCTGCATTTTATGCAGGAAACGATGCCCCGACAGGAAACGTCAACTGGCCTTCATGGCCATGGAATGCCATTCAGGCAGGTGATAGTTATGGAAATAGGGCGCAGATGCTGGATTACAGTTTAAGAGGCGATACGGTTTATACAAAATGTATCCCTATGCTTTTTGTTATGAATAATAAACCTGCTGAAGCCATAATGGAACAGACCACCATTTTAAAAAATAATGTTATAAAAGTAACCAACAAAATCACAATTACGCGGACTGATATAATTTATGGTGAAGGTATTTATCGTAATCAGGAACTGCCAGCAGTGTTCCCAATATCCGCCTTGCATAATTTATATTCATATTTCGGAACTGCGCCATTCACTAATGCCCAGCTAAGTAATCCAACTGTTCCCACCAATGAATGGGGAATATATGATAATAACGTATCAGAGAAATGGTTGGCTTTTGTTGACAATAGCGGCTGGGGATTAGGAGTTTACAATCCGAATTGTAGCACTTTTGCTGCTGGGTTATCAGGTTTGGTGGGTGGTGAAGCTCACGATGCTTCTACATGCTACATAGCACCTATCAAGCAGGAAGCCTTTAATAAAAATTCTGTTTATGAATATACTTATTATCTAGTGATTGGAGACCTTAACAAGATACGGTCGGATATTTATGCGATTCATGCAGCTACTCTAGCGACATTAAAACTTCCGGTACAAAATGAAAATAATAGAAGCATTAGTATTTACCCTAATCCGGTAACTGACATGTTGCATATCCAACTGCCCGAAAATAACAACCGAATTATGATGTACGATATAATTGGGAATAAAGTACATGATCAGCATATTGATTCTGATTACCAATTGGATATGAGTAATTTCAAAACTGGAATTTACTTCCTGAAAGCTGAGAATGCAAAGGGAATAATGAATGCAAAAGTGATCAAAAAATAAAATTATAAATCTATTGAAATAAAAAGCATGCAACGAGTTTCAAAATTCGCAGTTTTACTTTTCGTAATTTCAATGCCGTTAATGGCTTGTTATTCAACGAATGGTAAGAAAAACGCAATCAATAAAAGTGCGATTTCAATTAGGCAACAACCCAAAGATTTGTTGGCAGGAGTTTCAAATGCGGTTTGCTATTCGGGTTTCCGAACCGGACAGCATCCCGACCGTGGCGATGGGGCTAAAAACCCAACCAACAAGCAGATTTTAGAGGACTTGCAGATTATCAGTCAGCATTTTTCGTTGATTCGGTTATACGATAGTGGCGAAAATTCAGCCACTGTTCTGAGATTAATCGACGAGCACAAGCTTAATATCCGTGTTATGCTGGGTATTTGGCTCAATGCCGAATTGAGCAATCATTTGAGTTGTGTCTGGCTCACCGAACCCATTCCGCAAAAAACGCTGGCTAAAAATAAATTGGTAAATGCCGAAGAGATTAATAAAGGAATTGCTTTAGCCCAAAAATATAAAAAAATAGTCGTTGCCGTAAATGTGGCAAATGAAGCGTTGGTAGATTGGAACGACCATCGTGTTGATGTCGATACACTGATTTCGTACGTTCGCCGCGTGAAAAAAGCCATTAAACAACCAGTTACGGTAGCCGAAAACTACGAATGGTGGGCTGCTCACGGTGGAAAATTGGCGAAAGAACTCGATTTTATTGCCATACATATTTATCCGGTTTGGGAAGGGAAAGACATTGATGAGGGAATAAAATACTCGATTGAAAATGTGCAGAAAGTGCGCAATGCCTTACCCAAAGCCCGCATTGTTATCAGCGAAGCCGGATGGGCAACCACGGCCTCCGAATTCGGGTCACGTGCGAGCGAAGAAAAACAAAAACAATATTACGACTGGCTAATGGCCTGGTCGAAAAAAATGAATATCACTATCTTTTTCTTCGAAGCATTCGACGAAGACTGGAAAGGAGATACCGCAAATCCGCTTGGAGCTGAAAAACATTGGGGCTTGTATTTTATTGACCGAACGCCAAAAAAGGTGATGAAGTAAATGGTTTAGATATTTGTAGTCGACTTTATACTATACGTGCAAATCATATTAAAAAATAAATGAATTGTAGTCTATGATTGTTTTATTAAACATGTTTTGCAACATGATATTATTTGTATATTCAGTTAATCAGTATGTTAGATGTGCCTGTTGTAGTAATAAAGTGAGGTGAATGAAGCATTGAATTGAGTTTTTGTGTGCTG
>CAYXQZ010000287.1:0-3514 GCA_964466415.1 uncultured Paludibacter sp. | reverse complement strand
AAAATTGAATAGTATTATTTGTGCAAACTTGTAAATCATAAATTGATGAAAATGGGAAATGCTAATAGTTATTAATTATTTTTGAAAGAATGTTTCATGTATACAATATTTTTATTATTTTTGCAGAATAAACATTTTTTACATATAACTTTAAAAAACGATTCATTATGTCGGTAAAAAAACTGAAAGCACAAAGCTCTTTATTATTAATTTTAATTTTCAATCTGTTTGCTTTTAATAGTTTGCGAGCAATTGAACCTTCAACTATGTGGTTTAATGGTGCTGGAGGTACTTATGATGATTTGTCACAGTCTATTGTCTGTGATAAGAATGGAAACTCATACGTAGTTGGATATTTTAGAAGCTCCGAGTTTACAATTGGGAGCATTACGTTAAAGCACACCTATTCTGGCGATGCTCATTTTTTTATTGCCAAATATGATAAAGATGGTAATGTGTTGTGGGCTAAAACAACTGCCAAAGATGAATTTGTTTATGGATTGTGTGCTGCATTAGATACAGAAGATAACATTATTGTTGGTGGTCATTTTAGTGGATATACAGCAACATTTGGTACAACAGTATTGACAAATAGCAATGCTTATACTTATGGGAAAATGTATTTAGCCAAATATGATAAAGATGGAAATGTGTTGTGGGCTAAAACTCCTTCTGCTAGTAGTTATAGTTGCTCTGTTATTGGAGTTGCTACTGATAAAACGGATAATATTTATTTAACAGGACATTTTCAAGATGGCCTATTTACATTTGCCAATAAAAGTATTGCAAATGCTACCCCAGGTTATCAAGATGTTTTTTTGTATAAATTAACAAGCTCAGGGACAGGTGTATGGGCTAAAATGATGGGAGGTACAAATCATGATTTAGGTAATGCATTGGCAGTTGACAAAAATGATAATATTTTCATTGCAGGATCATTCAAAAGTTCAGTAATGAATGCAGGTTCAATATTATTATCTAATTCATCATCGAATGGAACTCAAGATATGTTTGTTGCAAAGTTCGATGGTACTGGTTTACTTAAATGGACAAAAAAAGCCGGAGGCGTTGATGCTGAAGATGGTACAAGTATTGCTGTCGATACGCTAGGTAATGCCTATGTAGGAGGATATTATAAAAGTACTAATGCCGTTTTTGGTTTACAAAGTGTATCGAAAGTTACAACCTCAAACAGTTGTTTGTATTTATCAAAATATGATACTAATGGTGATGTTGTTTGGGTTAAAACTACTTCTGATAATGCAAATAATAGCTCAATAAATGGCGTCTTTGTTGATAAAAGCTCAAATATTTATACAACGGGTTATTATCAAAGTTCATCGCTAAATCTTGATAATCTAACGCTTACTAATTCGGCTCAAAATGCTCAGGAAATGTTTGTAGCACGATATGATAGTTTAGGAATTGCAAAATGGGCGAAAAGTATTATTGGTTTTGGAAATGACTACGGAAAGTCGGTTACAGGAGATAATATTGGAAACTTATATTTTACAGGAATGTTTGCGGGTAATTATTTGAGTTCTGACGGCTTTTTTAATATTAACAATTCGAACGGAACTAATGATATTTCAACATTCAGAATATATGATCCTCTAAGTAAAGAGGTATATACAAATGACCAAAATTTGATGCATAACTCTAAAATTAAATACTATCCTAATCCATTTCGTAATTTTGTAAATATTGAAATTTCTCAAAGTTTAACCGATATTGAACTACAGGTTTTTAATAATTTAGGTCAAAAAGTTAATGTTAATTATAGTAAGAAAGATAACCAACTTGAAATAAATACAACACAACTTGTAAAAGGCATGTATTATTTCAGAATTGTTGAAAACGATAAAGTTATTGATTCAAAATTGCTTATCGCTGAATAATACATAACTATTTTAATTGAAGAGCTTGCAAATCACATTTGCAAGCTCTTTTTTATTTTCTGGTAACTAAAAACTGAAGCGATTTTTTAATAAACACAGGGAAGAAGAATGTGATAGGAAATTTTTGTAGTACAAAAAGTAGATAGTTAATTTGCTTGGCCAAAGTATTTTTAGATTTTAGTTGGCGCATAAAAAAACCACTTAGTTCCTGCTGCTTAACGAGATAGTTCCAAAATTTGCCATAAAAAAAGTTTAGTTTGTTGCTTTTTATTCCAAATTCAACAACAGAGTCAATCCAACTGGTGTTTTTTATGAATTCATTCAAATCTGCATTTGAAGATGTGTTGTTATTATGAAGAAACCAAACGCCTACATTTCGGTCTAATAAAATTACATTTCCAGTTAGAGCTAATCTTAATACTGATTCAATATCTGTCGATAAGATATCTTTTCTGTAAAAATCAATAGCTTTTGCTTTTTCCACATTATACAAAATGGTCAAGTGAAAGAAGCCTCTACCTGTAGAAAAATTTTTAAAATATGTTTTTCCTGTAACATTTTTAAACGGTGAGGCTGTCGCGGGTATTTTTTTTATAGTTTCTGTTCCATCAGGTTGTTTTACAGTTCCGTTTGCAATTGCGAATACTATACTTTTGTCATTGTTAATTGATTCTATTGCGCTGGAAATAAATTGATTGTCGATAAAATAATCATCCCCATCCAGGTTTACCAACCATTCGCCTTTTGAATATTCATACAAACAAGTTCGATAATTCTTGACCCGACCTAAACGCGGCTGATTATGAATATATTGAATGCTTTTATTCTCAATGTAAGGTCGTAAAATCAGTTCAGTTTCAGAAGTTGGACTATCGTCAGAAACAATAATTTCAATATTGCCATAATCTTGCATTAAAGCACTTTCTACTGCTCTGATTATATATTCAGTTTGGCAATAAGTAGGAATGACAATGGAAACCAGTGGATTATACATTTCTTTTTTTAATTAAAAATGATAGTTCATAAGCTGAAATAGCATAACAAAGATTTGCTTCGTAATATTCTTGCATATTTCGATTGCTATTAATCAATTTTGTAAAAAACTTCAAGAAAACACTATTTATTTTCCATCGTGATTTGAAGTTAATGACTATGCTAATTATTTCAAAATCAATGTCATTGTAAAAGTTAGGTACGGTGCGTTTGTAATAGTTTGATTTTGAAAAGTAAGATAAACTATATAGTCCAAAATGATTTTTATGTGTGTAATCGCTATAAAAGTATGGATTTGAAAAGTGGGGTACTTTCATAAAGTTTTTACCATTTGGTTTAAGAATTCGATAAATTTCTTTTATCATAAATCCAAAATCACTTACATGTTCCATAAAGTGTGATGAATGAATTTCATCAACGGAGTTGTCAGGAATAAAGGGAAAACCAAGATTTAAATCACATACTATATCAACACCGTTGAGGTCAACTAAATCAATTGCAATTGAGTTTTGGAATTGTTTTGAGTTTCCACATCCTAATTCAAGTATGATTTTTTCTTTTTGCTCTGCTATTCTTATCAATGCCTTGCTTTTGTCGTAATATTCCATTTATATATGTTTTTA
>CAYXQZ010000286.1:0-3543 GCA_964466415.1 uncultured Paludibacter sp. | reverse complement strand
GGCACAAACACTGTTTTTGGTGTTGTTGATAGCCGTGGAAATGTAATCTCAAAAAGTGCAATAAAAACAGGCACTCACACTGATGTAAACTTGTATATTCAGGATTTATATAACGAATTAATTAAACTAATTGATGCTGTAGGTGGTAGCGAAAAAATTAAAGGAATTGGCGTAGGTGCACCTAATGGTAATTTTTATACCGGTAATATTGAATTTGCTCCAAATTTACCTTGGAAAGGTGTAATTCCCTTTGCAAAGTTAATGACAGAGAAATTTGGCATTCAAACAGCACTTACAAATGATGCAAATGCAGCAGCAGTAGGCGAAATGACTTATGGAGGTGCACGAGGCATGAAAAACTTCATTATGATTACGCTTGGTACCGGAGTGGGTAGCGGAATTATTATTGATGGAAAAGTTGTTTACGGTCATGATGGATTTGCAGGTGAGTTAGGACACACTACAGCAATACGTGAAAACGGTCGTGTATGTGGCTGTGGAAAACATGGCTGTTTAGAAACTTATTGTTCGGCTACAGGTGTAGCTCGCTCAGCACGCGAGATACTAGGTTCAACAACTAAAGATAGCATGTTACGCAATATTCCTGTTGACGATATTACATCAAAAGATGTATTTGATGCAGCCATGGAAGGCGATGAAGTAGCAAAGGAGATTTTTGAATTTACTGGCAAAATTTTGGGTCAAAGCTTGGCAGATTTTGTTGCTTTCAGTGCTCCAGAAGCTATTGCAATATTTGGTGGTTTATCCAAAGCAGGCGATTTAATTATGAACCCTATTCGCGAACACATGGAAGCTAATTTACTTCCTTTGTGGAAAGGCAAGATTAAATTGTTTTTCAGCGAATTGAAAGAAGCAGATGCAGCTGTACTAGGTGCAAGTGCTTTGGCTTGGGAGATTTAAGCAAGCAAATATATTTAGAAAAAAATAGTTGGTGAATAATTTTCACCAACTTTTTTTTTTGATTATTATTTCAGTAGTTTAAGTTGAACACGTTTACGGACAGCATCGACTTCCAAAATTTGCACTTTAACATGCTGATGGACCGAAACAATTTCGGCTGGATTGGTTATAAATTTATCGGACATATTCGAAATATGAACTAATCCATTTTCTTTGATACCAACATCAACGAATGCACCAAAATTAGTGATATTAGTCACAATTCCTGGCAATTCCATACCTATTCGCAAATCATTTATTGTTTTTACCGAAGCATCAAATTCAAAAACTTTAACTGATTCGCGTGGATCACGACCCGGTTTTTCCAACTCAATAAGAATATCAGTAAGTGTAGGTAATCCAATTTTATCAGTTATATACTGTTGTTTATCAATAGATTGAATTAGTAGTTTATTTTGAATAAGCTCATTCACTTTTACCTTTAAATCTTTTGCCATACGTTCAACTACTACGTAACTTTCAGGGTGAACAGCTGAATTGTCCAATGGATTTTCAGCATTCTGAATACGAAGGAATCCAGCACATTGTTCAAAAGTTTTTGCACCCATTTTTGGAACTTTCATCAATTCTTTGCGGCTTTTGAAAGCACCATTTTCGGTACGAAAGTCGACAATGTTTTGAGCCAATTGAGGTCCCAATCCCGATATATATATGAGCAAATGCTTACTCGCAGTATTGAGGTTCACTCCTACCCTATTCACAGCATTTTCAACCGTTTGGTCTAATGATTTTTTTAATAATGCTTGATCTACATCATGTTGATATTGACCAACTCCAATTGATTTTGGGTCAATTTTCACCAACTCAGCCAATGGGTCCATTAATCGTCGACCAATAGAAACAGCACCACGAACAGTAACATCGTAATCGGGAAACTCTTCGCGGGCAATTTTTGATGCAGAATAAATTGAAGCACCATTTTCACTCACTACAAAAACTTGCACCTCCCGATCGTAACGAATGTTTTGAATAAAATGCTCTGTTTCGCGTCCGGCAGTTCCATTTCCAATAGCAATTGCCTGAATATTATAGGCTTCCACCATTTTTTGAATTGATCTGGAAGCTTTATTGTGGTCACTTTGAGGTGGATGTGGATAAATAGTTTCGTTATGCAACAATGCTCCCTGAGCATCCAAACAAACCACTTTACATCCAGTTCGAAATCCAGGATCGATACCCAACACTCGTTTTTGTCCTAATGGTGGTGCTAATAATAGCTGTCGGAGGTTTTCGGCAAACACACGAATAGCTTCAACATCAGCCTTTAACTTGCTTTCGGAGGCAAACTCAGTTTCGATACTCGACTTTAATAAACGCTTGTAAGCATCTTTAACTGCTTCGAATACCACATCGCCCGATTCATTATCACTTTTAACGAAAATTCGTTCTAGTTTTTCTATACATTTATCATCATCCGGATTTATTGAAACACGAAAAAAACCTTCAGTCTCTCCCCTACGCATGGCCAATAACCTATGCGACGAACAGCGACTTAACTTCTCGCTCATATCAAAATAATCGAGGTATTTTTGAGCTTGCTCTTCTTTGCCTTTAATTATTTTCGAAGCAATAATTCCATCGTACGAAAAACTTTTGCGCACCGCATTTCGAGCCGCTTCGCTTTCGTTTATCCATTCAGCAATTATATCTTGGGCACCTGCGATAGCTTCGTCGGAATTCTTCACATTATCATTTAAAAATGCTGTCGACATACGTTGTATATCACCCGTATTTTGCTTCATAATCATACGAGCAAGAGGTTCTAAACCTTTCTCACGAGCAATTTCAGCACGTGTTCGACGTTTAGGTTTGTATGGAAGATAAATATCTTCTAACTCGTTAGAAATCCAACAATTATCAATGCGAATGCGCAACTCTTCAGTAAGTTTACCTAATTCTTCGATAGTTGTAAGAATGGAATCTTTTCGCTTGGCCAATTCGCATAATTTATCATACTGCTCTTTGGTATCAGCTAATTGAACCTCATCCATACCGTCGGTCATTTCCTTTCGATAACGACTAATAAATGGAATAGTAGCCCCTTCGTTTAGAAGATTTATTGCATTAAGAACTTGTTTTTGGGTAAGTTGTAACGATTGCGAAATGAGTTTAACAAAAAGTGTATTATCGATAGCCATAGAAGAATATTTTTGACAACAAAAATACACAAAAAGCATGAAGTTTTAGTCCAATCCTTCTACTTTTTTGGCTGGGTTGCCAAAATACAATTTATTGTCTTGGGTATTACGTATAATAACGGATGCTAATCCAATTCGAGTATTATTTCCAATCATTATCCCTTGAAGTACTAAGGATTGCACACCAAAATTATTTTCGTTACCAATTCTGCATTTACCAGAAATGCGAGTTGAAGGCCCAAATACGTTATAATCACCTATTTGTACATCGTGTCCAAACGAAACTGCACCATTTATCACATTGAAGTTTCCAATTTTCACCTCACAGCTAATCCGGCAATTAAAGGTTATCAAATTTCCAACACCAATTTCTAAGCTATCTTTGTCGAAATACGTAACATTTGGAGCAATAATATTGGGGAAA
>CAYXQZ010000285.1:0-3564 GCA_964466415.1 uncultured Paludibacter sp. | reverse complement strand
TTGACGCTGCAAAGATACGACAAGAATTCTATATTACAATAGTATCACTAATAAATTATTATAATATCACTATTGATTTAATTAATAAAGGAGTTCAAACGGCTCATAATACGGTTTTTAAACAATAATACCTGACATTATGACTCGTTTTTACTATATATTTGATTAAACTGTTTTGGTACATGTTTTGTTTAAGAAGCAAAGAATAATTCAACTAAATAATTAAAACATATATGAAAGGAAATTTTGATGCAATAATAAATGAAAACCGACCAGTAGTAGTCGATTTTCATGCCTTGTGGTGTGGCCCATGCAAAACACAAGCGCCAATTCTAAAACAGCTTGCCGAGGAACTTGGTGAGCGAATTAAAATAATTAAAATTGATGTAGATCAGAATCAGATGATAGCTGCCCGTTATCAAATACAAAGTGTGCCTACACTTATGATATTCAAAAACGGACAGATATTTCATAAACAAGCTGGAGTACACTCCAAAGCACAACTTATGAATTTGTTAACTGGAAATATGTAGTGTAAAAAGTGTTGTCAGGAGTGACCACCAATTACAATACGCATAATTTTAAGATTCAACGAAAAGAAACTTATTATTTGTAAAGGTATAAATTTACGCCAAAACTTGGTTTGCTTTGTTGGCTCAGTTGCAAAAGACATTTCGCTATATGGAACGGTTTTTTCAATTTCCTTTTTCATAAAATTCACATTTTAAATTTTTTACAATATCAAATCAGCATATTTGAACTTACCACGTCATTCAGGAATCATCCACCAAAAAGGTAATGCTTTAGCTTTATAAATAAACATGTAATGCATAAAAAGCTTCATCCAGTGACCTGCTAATCCAATTTCGCCTACAGTGTCGTTGATGTTTCTACCCCATTTCGGGTATTTTTCCCAATCGGGAACAATTGGATTCACCGTCATAACGGCAGCCTGTCCATCCATAATTCCATATCCCGCCGATACAATACAGGCAGCACCCATGCGTGCCATCGAGGCCTTATGTTTGTGTTCTTTTGTGCCTGTTTTAATGCGTTCAACAACATTTTCGGCCACAATACGCCCCATAACACCCGAAGGCATACCTGTGCGCGGAGGAGTTGGAAAAATTTGCGTGCCATTTTTACTCTTCATTGGTTTTGACATAGGATGCGGCGGTGCAAATGCAATTCCAGCAGCATACATATTTTCGTAGGCTGGCGATTGATAAATGCTTGGCCAATCCGATGCTTTCCATTCTTCGTAAGGTTTTGGCGTGTAATCAGCGTCCACCTTCATAAATCCATTGGGTGCAAAAATTTGGGCAGTAATATCTTCCTCCGTTTTATTGAAAGCTTTCATACCAGCGCCGGCAAAACCAGGAATAAGCATTGCAAAATCAAATTGCTGGGTATGAAATTCACCATCAAGTGTTTCGTAATGAACAAGTCCATCTTCCACTTTCGATACGCCAGCTCCAGTAATCCAACGGATATTATATTCTTTGAAAATGGATTCGGAAAATATTTTGGTAGGAGTAATATAACCACCTCGTTTTACATAAGCACCACCCATACCAAAATCGCCTAACTCGTATTCGTTCGAAATCCAAATCAAATCAGCGAGATGTTCCAATTTACGCTTCTTTATTTCGAAGGCGATATTAAGCGAATACTCAAATGCAGCCCCTTGACAAGTTGCCATAGGGTGACCTGTGCCAATTAGGAGCGTTTGTTTTTCTCCTTTTTCCATTTTTGCAAGGCTTTTTTGTAGATTTTCCCAAGCCTCAGCTGCATGCTGAAATGTGCAAACTGAATTTGTAAAACCATCAGGACCAAGTCCTTCGGTAGCTGCAAAGTTTAATTTTGGCCCCGTAGCATTTATCAAATAATCGTATTCAACTGCTTCTTCAGTGTCTTTTTCTGGGCCTGAAACATGTCGAACAGTTACAAAAGCTTTGTTATGTTTTTGGTCACCTTCGGGATGAACAGAAACTGCCAATGCTTGTTTGTAAGCAATTCCTTGACGTTTATACACGGGTGCAAGTTCAAATTTTACCTGTTCAGGAGTCATTAAACCCATGCCCACCCAAATATTGGAAGGTATCCATTGATAATTGCTGTTTGGACTCACAACAATTACTTCGTGCTTTTTGCCAAGTTTGCGTTTGGCCAATAATGCTGCGGTATGTCCGGCTATTCCCGCTCCTAAAATTAATACTGTTGCCATATATATTAGATTTTAAATGAATTATAGGCTGAAGAAGGAGAAAAATGAAATTTATGAAATACAAATGTAGAGTATTTTTTTTAAGAAATACCCTATCCTATTATTTTTTTTTATGATTTTACATACCCGGCAAACGGCCAATAATTCCTAGTTTGCTCCATTTGGCATATTTTCCCCAGGCTTGTTTCAGCCAATGGCCAACAATAGGCATTGGAATTAGTATTTCTTTTTTGCTATCGCGATAAACAAAAGCAGCACCATTGCCCATATCCATTACGCAAAGTATATTCAAATGTGCCTGATAGCCTTTGCGTTTATCACTACCTTTTTCTATTTGTATAATATTGTAAGCCGCATTTCGTCCCATCAATTCAGCAATATGTCCTTGTTTGGCAGTCCACTCTGGTCCTTCGTAAGCTGCTGCATCGCCAATAGCAAACACATTGGGAAATTCTGCAACCTGATTATAATCGTTTATTTTTACAAATCCGGCTTCAGAAAGTGGTAAATCGGTATTTTTCAGCACAGGTGAACCCGCTCCAGCGGCTATAAACATGGTCAAATCCGATTGCAGTTTGCTTTCGTCTTCGAATACAATTCCATCTTCAACAAATTCGGTAATTTTTTTGCCATAATGGCTTTTTATATTTTGCGAAGCAAACATCTTTGACATTGCCTTCATGGCATTTTTACCCATACGAGCGCCGGGCTCAGCCATAGGTGCAAACATGGTGAGTTCAAAGTTGTTGCGAATGCCTTTTTTCTTTAAATAATGGTTGATATTAAACATTAATTCAAATCCAGGACCGCCACGAACAGCAGATTTATCTTTGGGGTTTCCACCAAAGCCAATGGCAATTTTGCCACTTCCTTTTGTTATTAAAGCATCTAGTTTATCACGAAGTTGCTGTGTTTGTTGAGGTTGGCCACAAATAGTGGTAGTGTATTCCACTCCTTTTGGTTGCATTTTTCCGCTACCAAAAGCCACTACCAAATAATCATACGTTAGCGATTGGCTTTCGAATGTTACCGTATTTTGAGCTGCATTTATTCCTGTAACTTTGTCGATTAACAACTTAAAACCGTGTTTTTTCTGAATATCAGCTAATTTTATTTGTGCATTTTCGTATTTCAATTTGTGCACAGGTATCCAAATTGAGATAGGATAAACGAATAAAAAATCGCGATCCGAAACCAATGTTACATCAAACAGTTTGCTTTTTTGCAAATCAATGGCAGTTTCCACTCCGGCAAAACCACCCCCAAGAATTAGTACTTTCTTCATTTTATTTTATAAATTCCTGATACGGATTGTGTTTACGTTAGGGGTTAGGGGC
>CAYXQZ010000284.1:0-3580 GCA_964466415.1 uncultured Paludibacter sp. | reverse complement strand
ATGGAACTAATCGGATTTTTACTGCTTGGAATAGCTGCTGGAATACTATCCGGTTTGTTTGGTATTGGTGGTGGCATTATCATGGTGCCTACATTGATTGCATTTTTTGGAATGGATATTCTGAATGC
This sequence comes from uncultured Paludibacter sp., assembly GCA_964466415.1. GTDB lineage: Bacteria > Bacteroidota > Bacteroidia > Bacteroidales > Paludibacteraceae > Paludibacter. Next base: position 3,452 of record CAYXQZ010000284.1, on the reverse strand, counting down.
GAATGCCACATCGCTTACTGCCATGCTTTTACCAGTGGGTGTATTTGGTGTAATTGCCTATTACAAAGCTGGTTTAATAAATATAAAAGACTCACTTTGGATTGCGCTTGGCTTGTTTGTTGGGTCATTTATTGGTGGAGAATTTGCTGTAAATGTAAGCGAGAATTTATTAGCAAAATTATATTCTGGTTTTTTGATTTACATTGCATTAAGTTATTTTGATGCATTTGCAAAACTAAAACAATTGAGACTTAAATTCTTTTCGAAAAACAAAAACCAAAGTCACAAGAACACAAACCCCCAATTAACAACTAACATTCCGAAACCCTATTGGGCATTTATATTGGTTGGATTTGCTGCAGGAATATTTGCTGGCATGTTTGGTAAAGGTGGTGGAATAATTATTGTACCCATACTTATCAGTCTTTTTCGTTACGAAGGCAAAATGGCTGTAGCCACTTCGTTAGCAGCACTGCAACTTCCGGTAGGGTTGCCAAGCGTTTTGATCTATGCCGAAAGTGGCTATCTTAACATAACCACAGCTGCGATTATTGCACTCGGAATGGTTGTGGGTGCTTTAATTGGCTCACAAATGGGCATAAAATTACCAGCCAAAGCTTTTAAAAAGTATTATGCCGTGTTTTTATTAATAGTAGCCATTTATATGCTTGTTGGCTATTTGTAAAGAATAAAAATAGTGGGTCGTTTACTCAAATCGGGCACATTTCCTTTCCATGCTTTTACCGTTTTAGTAATAATAAACTCTGTTTCGAGTGTAATGTCGGCTGCAATGCAAAGTTTTGTATTGGTTTGACAGTTGTTTAGAATATCATCCATCATTTTCATATTACGGTATGGAGTTTCGATAAAAAGCTGCGACTGACTTTCGGAATAGATTCGATTTTCGAGTTTTTTCAATGCTTTTACTCTATCGGCTGGTTGCACAGGCAAATATCCTACAAATGCAAAACTCTGGCCATTAAAACCCGAAGCCATTAATGCTAACAATATGGAAGATGGGCCAATAAGCGGAACTACCTTAAAATTCTGACTTTGAGCCATTGCCACTACATCGGCACCAGGGTCGGCAATAGCAGGGCAACCAGCTTCGGAAATTACGCCCATATCATTCCCTTGTGACATGGGTTTGATATACGAGCTTAACTCAGTTGCTGTAGTGTGCTGATTAAGCACAAAAAAAGTCAAATCGTCAATCACAATGGCCGGATTTACTTTTTTCAGAAATCGACGTGCTGAACGCAAGTCCTCCACAATAAAAAATTTTATCGACGAAACAATCTCGGTATTGTATTGAGGTAAAATTCGATCGAAGTTTGTTTCACCAAGCGAACAAGGTATAAGATAGAGTGTAGCCATTTTTTGAGGTTTGAAATGTTTGAGGTTTGAAAGGTTTGACGTTTGAAAGGTTTGACGTTTGAAAGGTTTGAGGTTTGAAAGGTTTGAGGTTTGAAATGTTTGAGGTTTGAAAAGTTTAGCATCAAATTATTGTTCGTAAATCTTCCAATTCTTCGCTAAGCAGTTCCCATTCATACATTTTATGTTCCAATTCGCGTTGTTTTTTCTGATATTGCATAATAAAATCTGAATCTGATGCAAACTCGGGTAATTCCAATTTTTTATTCATCTCCTGGAGTTCATGCTCAAATTTCTGAATATGACTTTCCATCTCCTCAACATCTTTTTCAGCTTTCCTTATTTTTTTATTAATTTCCTTCCGTGCTTCGTAACTCAATTTATTTTCGGACTGCGATTTATCTTCGATAGTTACTTCACGCTTCAATTGGTTCTTAATCTCTAGTTCATTCAGGTTTTGCATTTTTTTATATTGCAAAAAGTCGTATATACCACCTAAGTGTTCACGGACCTTTTTATTCCCAAATTCATACACCTTATCAACGAGCCCGTCGAGAAACTCGCGGTCGTGCGACACAAGTATTGCTGTACCATTAAATGCTTTGATTGCCTCTTTGAGCACTTCTTTTGAGCGCATATCCAGGTGATTTGTAGGCTCATCCAAAATCAAAAGATTTACGGGTTCGAGCAATAATCGAATCATGGCCAATCGGCTCCGCTCACCACCCGACAATACTTGCACTTTTTTATCCGAAGCTTCGCCACCAAACATAAATGCGCCTAAAATATCACGAATTTTAGTTCTTATATCGCCAACAGCCACATAATCAATCGTTTCGAAAACAGTTTTAGTCTCGTCGAGCAACGAAGCTTGATTTTGAGCAAAATAGCCTATTTTTACATTATGACCATGTTTCAATTTTCCCGAAAACTCAATCTCGCTCATGATGCATTTTATGAGCGTGGATTTACCTTCGCCATTTTTGCCTACAAAAGCCACTTTTTCGCCTCTATTGATGATAAGCCCAACATTATCGAGCACTACATAATCGCCATAAGCTTTGGTTAAATGTTCTACTTCAATAGGAATTATTCCCGAATGAGGTGCAGGAGGAAATTTGAGGTGTAAACGTGAATTATCTTCCATATCCACCTCCAAGCGCTCCAATTTGTTGAGTTGCTTAATGCGCGATTGTACTTGAATGGCTTTGGTAGCTTTGGAGCGAAAACGATCAATAAAATCTTCGGTATCCTGAATCATTTTTTGTTGATTCTCATACGCACGTACTTGCTGATCATGACGCTCTTTACGAAGTTCAATGTATTTGGAGTAATTTACATTATAATCGTAAATTTTACCAAGTGAAATTTCGATTGTACGGTTTGTTACAGCATCGATAAAAGCCTTATCGTGCGAAACAAGAATTACTGCGCCGCTAGATGATGCTAAAAAGTTTTCGAGCCATTGTATCGATTCAATATCGAGGTGATTTGTTGGTTCATCAAGCAGCAGAATATCAGGACGTTGCAAAAGTATTTTGGCAAGTTCAATACGCATACGCCATCCACCACTAAACTCCGAACACTGACGTTCGAAATCGGTACGAAGAAAACCTAAACCTAATAAAGTTTTTTCTATCTCGGCATAAAAATTACCACTACCAACAATATTTAGGTGCTCAGTATGATGCGAGAGTCGATCAATTAAATCGTGATACGAAGGGCTATCGTAATCGGTACGATCGGCCAATTCCTGGCTAATGTGGTCGATTTGAACTTGAAGCGAGGTTATGTGTTCGAATGCTTTTTCGGCCTCCTGCATTACCGTAGTACCATGATTGTGTATCATGTGCTGTGGCAAATAGCCTATTGTAAGATCTTTGGGGAGCGTAATGTTGCCACGAGTAGGAATTTGTAAACTGGCAAAAACTTTTAATAAAGTAGTTTTACCTGCTCCATTTTTACCTACTAAGGCAATTTTATCCTTTTGATTTACCAGAAAAGTAATTTCGTCGAACAAAGGCGACCCACCAAATTCAATTGTAAGTTGTTCTACTGAAATCATTTATTGATGTGAT
>CAYXQZ010000283.1:1560-3594 GCA_964466415.1 uncultured Paludibacter sp. | reverse complement strand
GATAAGCATTTCGGTGCTGCTGTTGCCCGGCATACCTGAACCCTGACGAACAGAAAGTCCCGGAACCATACCTGATAAAGCCGTAGCCAAATTATTGTCAATTGACCTGCTCGTTAATTTTTCATCAATTTTTACATTACTAACCGAACCGGTTAGATTCACTTTTTTTTGTTCTCCATATCCGACAACAACTACCTCATCAAGAGTTTTTGTGTCTGTCCTAAGACTTAAATTAATTGTACTCCTGCCTCCAACAAGAGTATTCTCAGTTTGGTATCCCAAATACGAAAATACAAGAATAGCCTTTTCATCTTTAACTTCAATCTTGTAAAATCCATCTAAGTTTGTAATTGATCCTGTATTAGTGCCTTTAATTACTATCGAAACTCCTGGTAGGGTTTCTCCATCTTCACCTTTAATTGTACCTGAAATTGTTTTTTGTGCAATTATTAAAGAAGAAACTGATAAAAAAAAGCATAATAGTGTTAAGCTTAATAGTGTTTTTCTCATTGTATATAATAATTAGTTGTTTGTTGATGCAAAAATACCGAGTATTATTATAAGTAATTGCATTAATATTACTGATTTTATATACTATTTTGATATGGAGTTTTTTTCCTTTGAAAGGCTAATATTAAAAATAAAAAAATGATTAAAAAGCAACTCTTAATCATTTCTTTATTCTACAAATATTGACTTGTTATCACGATACTGCATTTATATCTTTTCGGTACTGACCCGGAGCAACTGTATATATTTCCTTAAACTGATTATTAAAGTGTGATAAATTATTAAACCCGGATTGATAACATATATCAGAAATAGATAAATCTGATTCCTGAAGCAGTTTACAGGCATAACCAATTCGAACTTCTTTTATGTATTCAAAAAGTGTTTTTCCAGTTGCATTTTCAAAAAATCGACAAAAAGCACTCGTCGACATATTGCATAATGATGAAACCTCTTCGAGATAAATTTTTTTTGTGAAATTTATCATTATAAACGCATATACTTTCTTCAATTTTTCATTACTTGTATCATTTACAGTATCTAAAAATCCGGCTTTAGCCAATACCTTGCGTTCTGTTGTACGTATCAGAATTTCAAATACTTCTAACAAATAAATAAGTCGCCTGAGTGAATTTGCCTTAAGCATTTTATGAAGAATGTAAGCAATATCGAAGGTTTCTTCACCAAAAAACTGAATTCCTAAACTTGACTCTTTAATTAAATCATACATTGGCTGCAATTCAGGCGATTTCATGATTTGCTGCCCTAAAAAGTTTTCGTGAAAATGTATGGTAATACACTCTGGTGATAAGCCATGTGAAACTCCCTTTACTTCCCAACAATGCGGTAAATTAGGTCCAATAATTACCAAATCACCTCTATAAAAGCTTTCTATATTATCTCCAATAATTCTTGAACCCCAGCCATTCACAATGTAATTCAATTCGAAATTTTTATGTGAATGAATATTGTAGGTTTCGGGTGTTAGAGCATTCTTTTTGAGTGAAAACGAGCTGCTATCCGGTACAATTATTTGAGCTTGTAAATGTTTCATTTGCCATTAGATTTTTTAAATATTCAGTCTTAAAATGCAAACATAATGTATTTTTCTCAAGAAATAAAATTTACTAATTTGTTTCGATTTGCAGAGTTTTTTATTTTGCTTTCTTTATTTTTTTTATTCCAGCAAAAAAGCTCGTTTTATTACTATACTCAATGATAGTAAAATTCGCTTTTTATTCATTAGTTTTTAATTCCCTCAATAATCCAAGCCAAATTAAAACTGTAAACTAGTTTTCCGTCAGACAAATAAATCATCCCATCAGGGCTTTGCGTAACTGACATATAGCCAATACCAATGCCTTTTACTTTCGAGATTTTATTTTTCTTTTGCCATGGAGCAACTTCAATTTCTTTTATTTCTGAACCTTTAATATCACTTACCACGCGTCTGTATTCAGTTGGCCATGTTTTACCTTCATCAAATGACAAGGCAACAAAGAGTCCTTCAATATTATCAATTTT
>CAYXQZ010000283.1:0-1460 GCA_964466415.1 uncultured Paludibacter sp. | reverse complement strand
GAATGTCCTCGTCGTTTCCATGTTTTACCCCCATCGGAACTCACCACCAAACTTCCTGTATTTGATATTTCATCTCCTTCATCATCTACAACAAAGACCAAATCGCCATTTGAGGCTTCGAACATGTTTCCCTGCATAGAACAACCGTCGTTTAAAGCATGGTCAAGTTCAAGAACCATACGTACAGGAGACCAGGAAGCTCCATTATCAGAACTGCTTCTGTAGCCAAGCGCTAATTTATCCCATCTGCCTGAAATTCCAATACTTGCCATCTGGTGCAATACTCCATTTTTATCTGTAATAATATTGGAACCATGCATATTTCGGTCTGCTGCTTTTAGGAAATCTGAAGGATATGTCCATTGAAAAGTACCATCATTTTTTCGCTTTGCTCGCGATGCAACAAGTGTTAAATCTGTACCTGTTTCACTTTCTCCACTAAACCATGAAGCCAATATATCACCATTTGCACACCAGGCAACAGTGGCAGAGTGGTTGTGGGTATAAAGTGGTCCCGTTAGCAATGGCTCATTCTTTTGAGGGTCGAAACCGAATTGTCTCAACTGTGCATCAGATCCATAATGAGAACCATCATCCAATTTTGGAACCAAATCAAATAATGAAACCATAGAAAAAACTGGTTTTTCGGTATCCTGTCCCCATTTGTATTTCTGTTGAGATACATCAACTGCCCAGTTTCTTTTTGGTTGTTTTATATAATTTGAGGATAGTTTTTGGTATTTTGGTACTCGTACTACTCTGAAACCTAAAAAGTAATGACGGTCATTAATAGCTGAACTCATCCGATTAGCAGAACGAGCAAATTGAACATGATTATTATGACTGCCACCTCTTGACACTTTGAAATCTCCTGTTATTGGCCCAACGGGATCTTTTATTTCTTTTTTATTGTAAAAGCCGTACCAATCCATTACCCACTCTTCCACACCACCATGCAAATCGTAAACTCCAAATTTATTTGATACCGATTGTCCCACCGTTAAATCGACCTTTTTAATTTGTGTTTTACTTGGATAAACATCGTCAATTCCGATACAATCATCAGTTTTCCATGTTACCCAACCACGACAACCATTAGACCACGTAAACGGATAGGGCCATTGATAATTCATCTTTTCCATTTGATCCCTGGTAAATGGATTATTTTCATAAATGTCAACTTCATTACCATCATTGAATGCAGTTCGTTTACCGGCACGGGCAACATACTCCCATTCTGCTTCTGTTGGTAGGCGATAATCAAAATTAAGGTCATTTTTACTCAACCAATTTGCAAATCTCATTGCTTCTTCCCAACTCACATTTACTACTGCTTCATTGTCTTTTGCCGATATTTCCATAAAATTCCCTCTCAGCTGCTTATGATTTGGATCAAATTGTTCGTATTGAATATTTGTTATTTCATATTTTGAAATTGCAAAATCTTTACTAATTCTTAC
>CAYXQZ010000282.1:0-3620 GCA_964466415.1 uncultured Paludibacter sp. | reverse complement strand
TGCAAAAAATGTTGATTTTTATTACAGTGAGTTTCATGCACTGAAAAACATCAACCTCGAAGTAGAAAAAAACAAAGTAGTGGCACTTATTGGTCCTTCGGGATGCGGAAAATCAACTTTTTTACGATTGTTGAACCGCATGAACGACCTTATTGATGGCACTCGAATGACTGGTTCGGTACTTATTGAAGGAAAAAATATTTACGATCCAGGAATACGTGTAGATGAGCTTCGCAAAGAAGTAGGAATGGTTTTTCAGAAACCAAATCCATTTCCGAAATCGATTTTCGAAAACGTAGCTTATGGCTTACGTGTAAATGGCATTAGCGACAAAAACTTTATTGAAGAACGAGTTGTTCAATCCATAAAATCGGCTGCGCTGTGGGACGAAGTTAAAGACAAACTTAACAAATCGGCTTTTGCACTTTCGGGCGGTCAACAGCAACGTTTGTGTATTGCACGAACGCTAGCTATATCGCCTAAAGTGGTGCTTATGGACGAGCCTGCTTCGGCACTCGACCCTATTTCTACAGCCAAGATTGAAGAGTTGATTTACGAACTAAAAAAAGATTACACCATTATGATTGTTACGCATAATATGCAACAAGCTTCGCGTGTAAGCGATAAAACAGCGTATTTTTATTTGGGCGAAATGATTGAATACGACGATACCATTAAGATTTTTACTAATCCAAAAGAATTGTCGACGCAAAATTATATTACGGGTAGATTTGGTTAATTACATGACAAAAGTCTGATGACGAAAGACATAAGACTTTCTTAAAAATAATTTATAAATAATTGTCGTAGTTTAAGACATAAAACCTTAGACTTTCGACCTTAGACATAAAAAACATGAGACACTTAGAACAAGAAATAAACTCGCTTCGCCAGGACATTATCGAAATGTGGCGCATGACAATATCGCAGGTTTACAATGCCGGCGAAGCAATACTATCGTTCGACAAAGATTTGGCAATGCAAGTATCCATGCGCGAGCGTAAAATTGATGCATTTGAATTAAAAATCGACAGCGAATGTGAGAATATCATAGCCCTACACCAACCGGTGGCTATTGATTTACGACTAGTGCTGGCGGTATTGAAGATTAATTCAAATCTGGAACGAATTGCCGATTTTGCTTATGGCATTTCGCGCATTTTACTGGCTAATCCATCGTTAATTTTGGATGCTGAATTAATTACTGATAGTAGATTAAACAGCATGATACAACAAGTAAATAAAATGCTAGCGCAAGGACTCGAAGCATTTGAAACCGAAAAACCACAAATTGCAGCAGCTATTTTTAGTGAAGACTATCAAGTAGATGAGATAAATGCCAACGTATCGCGTAAAATTGCTGAATATATCAAAAAAAACCCTGAACGTGCTTATGAATGCCTTCAACTGATGGGTGTTTTTCGAAAATTAGAACGCATTGGCGATCATTGCAGCAATATTGCCGAAGAAATATTCTTTTTTACCGACGCAAAAATTTTGAAACATACAGATAAAAAACTGTAATACGTTTTTCTTAATTGAATAAAAAAGGCAAGCATTTCTCCAACAAGATGCTTGCTTTTTATTTATTAGCTATCAGTTGGTTTAAAATATAGGTTTTGGATTGAATGTCAAACGTAAATGTGTTGACAGTGGTTGTAGCACCCGAAACGGCATCCACATTTTTACCAACAATTAAATTCTTTCCAGGCGTATGACCTATAAATTGCTTTAACCAGCCAGCCGAACACACTTCGGCTCCGTGATCACTACTAAAACGTACAACTTTCACTTTTTGAACTGCAAAAGTTGGGCTGTAAAAAATAATATAATCCAAATAATCGGAACCGTCGTTCTCACTTTGATTACCTGAACGATTGGTATTAACCCTACCCATATAAGCATATTTCAATTGCTGATTGGAAACTGAATTTAGGGAGAAATACTTACCATTTACTTTGTATTTATCGGGTACGGCAATAGGTAGAATCGAATAATCGGTTTTATTTAATTGTTTTTTAATTTCGGCACTTAACGCCTTATCGATGATAATAGGTGGAGTAGCATTAACTGCCACCCCACCACTTGCTAATAGACATAGTACAAACAAAAATAGTTTCATTTTTTCTTAGAATGTTACGCCTATTCCGGCATTAAATGTAACGGTACGAGCGGTTGTTGCATTTGTTTTGGCAAAATCCATATCGGCTTTTACAACTGCACCTTTTGCTAGCTTCAAGGTTAATCCTGTTGTAATTATATTGGCAATGTACGCATTGTTTATAGCTAAATTAGCATCTACAGTATTGTGTAAATTGTAATCCTGATACCGCACAAAGGGCACTAATTCCATTTTTGATTTTTCGAAAAATCGTAATACATTGTAACCCGCCTCTACATAATACCCAATCATCGAACTACCCAAATCATTCCGTTTTGTTCCTGTACGAGTAAAAGTATTGTACTGCTCAGTATTCGAAAGAGCCGTGTAATAAAACTGTCCGCGCAACTCTAAGCCTTTGCTATTGTAACGAGCATCAGCGCCAAGCATCGAAATTCCAACCACCGACGAATCAGCTTTTGTTTTCAAGGCTGTATTCGCTTCGTCCAATTTATCGTATAATTTGCTCTGCGAATTCCCAAAATAACCCGACAAACCGACGTTTAGGCCTTTGATACCAATATATTCAACTTTACCCGTAAAGTTTGGTGCGCTCATATACGATTTTGAGGCTTTCTGACGACCACCACGTATCCCATCAGTACCTTTAAACAATCCTTTAGAACCATCATAACTCGAAGGTCCATTTACCAAATACAATTGATATTTCAACGACAAAGGCAAGATATTTCCAGATAGCCCCACTCCCACTTCGCGCCAGGTTGATGGAGCAAGTTTATTATCAATCACAGGTCGTTCCACGCCATTAAAAGTAGTTGGTTCGTGATATTCGTTTATTATACCCATAGGAATAAGCAACATACCTGCTTTCAGATTTACATAATCGTTCAGTTTATGCTGGAGGAACATTTGTTCTACCCAAATTTCGTTGGCATATTCCATTTCAATTTCGGTTACAAATTGTGTTTTCTTCGAAAAATTATACCCGAAAAACAATACCATACGGTGCGCATCGAGCACTGCATTATCGCGCGTTTGTTTGTTCAAAATCTGATTGTAATGTACTTCACCATAACCGCCTATGGTCAATCTTGAATCGGAAGTCAATAGCTTTTGTGCTACATTTTTGTAATCGTTTTCCGAACTCGCATTGTTGTCCTGCGCCAATATTACACTCGCTGCAATAAACATAAAAAATAAAGTAATAAGCAGTTTCATTTCTATTTTAAATTTTGTTGTTTTTAATGCAGGCAAAGGTACAGCAGTCAAAATACATCGAAAATACCTACATGTATGTAAAAAGTAGCTATAACAAGGGTTTTTAGTACCTGAAAATGTAAATAGCAAATTAAAACAGAACGAGCAATACTTTATAAAAAAAAATCAGGCCTATTCTCACGAACAAGCCTGATTAGAGTTTAAAAACATCGAAAAACTATCTGATAATAACTTACGAAATTATCTAATAGTAAGTTTTTGGTTGTATGTAGTGTTGCCC
>CAYXQZ010000281.1:0-3638 GCA_964466415.1 uncultured Paludibacter sp. | reverse complement strand
GCATTGCCAGGGGCTGTCATAACAGGTGGAGACTGCTTAATGCTTGCAGCATATATCGAAATACTGCTTTGAATAGCTACAAAAATAATAACGATAAGTTTGATATTAAGTGATTTCATAAGGCAAATAATTTGAAGGGTAAATGATTCAAATTTCATTATTTTGAGTGGCAAAAATATACATTAAATACATAAATACAATACGCATATTATTCATAATAAGTATGTTACATGTAGTTTTGTTTGTAGTAAATGTAGTAATATGAACTACATTGTTTTTTAGAAGTTTTTTAGGAAAATTGGTTTGTTTTCTTAAATTTTGAAAAACTATTGTGTTACATATCATAAACCTTATTATAGGAGTTTATAGCTCTGTCGTAAAAAATTGGATAGTATATGTAATAAATGCGATAGATTTTGTTTGTGGATTGGATAAAAACGACTATCAAAATAATTTCAACAAAAACAAATATTAACTATAATGACGAGTAATTATATATATTATAACTGTCTATGCTTGTGTTGAAAACTTTTAACCACCTAATTAGCGCTATTACATTTAAAATCATTATTTTTGCAAAAAAAAGTGCCTTATGGGTCGAAAATTACAATATCAACTTGACGATGATTCGTCAGAACTAATTGCTCGCTACGAACAATTTGTGGCTGGTAAAGGTCCCGGATATTTCGATGTGGAAGAGCTTGAAACCATCGTTGATTATTTTCTACGTAAAGGAAAAGCCAAAGAAAGTTCCAAAGCGCTCGACTTGGGTATGCGCCTGCATCCCGGAAACTCAAGTTTGCAAATAAAACGTGCTAAAATATACCTTGCTCTTGGCGAAACCCAAAAAGCTATGCGCATTTTCGAAACTTTAAATGAAAGTACCGAGTATGAATTATTGTTGCTGAAAGCCGAGGCGCTAATTAAATCGGGTCGACACAAAGAAGCTTCAAAAGTGTGTAATGATATAATCGAAAACGAAGTTGACGACATTGACAATATTAGTATTGATATTGCATTTATTTATATTGCCGATTTAGATATATTGAATGCGCTACATTTTCTGAAAATTGGCGACAAGTATAATAATCAAAATGTTGACTTATTATTTGAACTTGCCTTTTGCTACGAACAAATAGCTGATTCAGGAATGGCAATTGAAACCTATAATCGAATAATAAACATCGATTCATTTTTACCCGAGGCGTGGTTTAATCTAGGCCAAGTGTATTTTGTGCAACAAGAATTTCAGAAATCGCTAACAGCTTACGATTTTGTATTGGCTATTAACGAAAACGATTCGCTTGCTTGTTTGCAAAAAGCACATGCGCATTTTCAACTCGAACAATATCAGCAAGCTTGCGATGCTTATGCCGATTATGGTAAAATGACTGGCGAAAACTGGCAAACCCAACTTTTTATTGGCGAAAGTTACGAAAAAATGGAGCGCTACGATGATGCCATTGAATTTTACAACCAATCATTAGTTGAGAAACCCGAGAATTACGATGCTTTAACTGGTATTGCTATATGCTTATTGGAAAAAGAACAATTCGAAGAGAGTCTGAATTATTCGCAACGTGCCCTTAAACAACACGAGGATGCTCCTGATGCTTGGGTATATTTGGCGGAAGCATTGGTTGGTCTTGATAACTTAGATGATGCTTTATTGGCTTATCTTAAATCGATTACCATTGAAGCCAATCAACCCGATACACTTATGGCTATTGCCAATATTTGTATGGATAAGGGCGAATGGAAAACGGCTTTGGAGTATTATTTGGCTGCTTATGACTTAGATAACACCTTGGAATTTATCGATTTATTCATTGCTGTTGCCTTTTTTAAAAACGATAATATTAGTGCTTCCAGAATTTATTTGAAAAAAGCAAGTGCGCTGAGTTTAGATGCAGAACGCTTGTTTTTTGAAGTTTGCGACGATGCCAATCCAACTGATTTTGTACTCTAAAAATATAGTAATTTCATAATAAACTTTTCAGAAAATGGTTAAAAAAATTGTTTTGTTTTTCTCGATAATTGTTTTGTCATTTAATGTAAATGCACAAGAAAACTTGCAACCTGTTGCTGCTGATTCACTTAGTATAATTCAAAAAGTGGAACATTGGTACGAGAATAATATGAATTATACCAGCATCACCATACTAATGGCAGCCGAGAGTTCAATTCTACCTGTTCCGTCCGAAATGGTTATTCCACCTGCAGTGTATGTAGCAATGGATACCAAAAAAAATAAAAACAATCTTAGTATTTTCTGGATTATTGTTTTCGGAACAATCGGCGCACTGATTGGAGCATCGTTTAATTATATTATGTCGATGTGGCTTGGGCGTATAATTATTTACAAATTTGCTGATAGTAAAATAGGTAAACTACTCATGTTGAGTAGCGATAAGATTAAAAAAAGCGAAAAGTTTTTTAATGACCATGGTAAAACTTCAACTTTTGTGGGTCGACTTATTCCGGTTGTTCGACACTTAATATCTATTCCTGCTGGATTGGCACGCATGAATTATCTGAGTTTTTTGCTTTATACTTTCTTAGGTGCAGGACTTTGGAATATCATCCTTGCTGGATTAGGTTATATTGCTGGCGAAAACAGGGATTTGATAAATACATACAGTCATGAGTTTTCGTATGCGTTTTTAGCAATTGGTGTTGTACTTGTTATTTGGTTAATTTTTAAAAGTGCAAGAAAAAAATAAAAAATGCAGCAATACGGTTTAATCGGTTATCCGCTAGGTCATTCGTTTTCGAAACGTTTTTTTACCGAAAAATTTGAAAACGAGCAAATTAATGCCTTTTACGAATCGTATCCAATTGAAAATATTCAGAAATTTACGGAATTAATAGCTTCTGTTGAACTGAGTGGTTTGAATGTAACTATTCCGTACAAGGAGCAGGTTATATCGTTTTTGGACGAATTAGATGCTGATGCAGCCACAATTGGAGCTGTGAATGTGGTAAAATTTATTCGAAGCAATAAAACTTTGACGCTCAAAGGGTTTAATACTGATGCTATAGGATTTGAAAACTCTATTCGTCCACTATTAAAACCACATCAAACCAAAGCGCTGATTCTCGGAACTGGTGGCGCATCAAAAGCTATAAAGTTTGTTCTGCAAAAATTAGGTATCGAAACAGTTTATGTCTCACGTACTCCTGCCGTAGGTCAGTTGACTTATGGTGAACTGAATGAGTTGATTCTGTCCAATTTTACAGTTATTGTAAATGCGTCTCCCGTTGGTACTTTTCCTAATGTAGATACTTGCCCAGCTATTCCATATCAATTCCTGACCAATAAACACTTGATGTTCGATGTAGTGTACAATCCTGCCGAAACACTTTTTCTGAAAAAAGGTCGCGAGCAAGGTGCTGTGGGCTTAAATGGAGAGCAAATGTTGGTAGAACAGGCATTGGCTGCGTGGGAGATTTGGAACAAATGATGAAATGATTATTATTTGATTAAAACAAAGTTCCTGTAAATCCATCTAATGGTGGTTTTACAGTTTCGATACCTATCATTGCTAAAAATTCCGTTTCAGTAACCAGTTTCACACCAAGGTTTTCGGCTTTTTTGAGTTTTTCGGGTCCCATATTTTCGCCTGCAAGTATAAATG
>CAYXQZ010000280.1:1438-3649 GCA_964466415.1 uncultured Paludibacter sp. | reverse complement strand
TATTGCCGAGATTCGCATTTCGGCCAAATCGTTGGAAATTTATTTGGGGGATATGGAGAATGTGTGATGTGGTGATGTGATGATATAAAGATGTGATGATAAGTTGATGATGTAACAAATAGTAAATTCTTGGCAAGCCAAGCGGCAAGCCGATAAGTAAATGAATAAATTGTAAATGAGTAAATGGTAAATAAAATAACGAAGATGAATTACGGTTTTATACGTGTGGCGGCTGCAATACCTGAATTGCGAGTGGCTGATTGTGCTTTTAATGTTTCGAAAATTGCTGAAATGGCCAAAGAGGCCGATAAAAAGCAAGTGCAAGTAGTTTGCTTTCCGGAGCTTAGCATAACTGGCTATACTTGTGCTGATTTGTTTTTGCAGCAACAGTTACTTTCGGATGCATTACAAGAGTTACACAATTTACAATTGCAAACTTATAATACGCATTGTGTGCTGATAGTTGGTATGCCATTGCGTATTGTCAATCAGCTTTTTAATGTGGCTGTAGTGCTGCAAAGTGGTAAAATATTGGGCGTTGTGCCTAAAACGAACTTACCCAACAACAACGAATTTTACGAAAAGCGTTGGTTTGCATCGGCGCTATCAACAAACGTAACAGAAATTAAAATTGCTGACGAAGTGGTTCCTTTTGGAACGGATATTCTTTTTTCGGATGGCAATTTTTCGTTTGCCATTGAGTTGTGCGAAGATCTTTGGGTGCCTATTCCACCAAGTTCGCAACATGTATTGCAAGGTGCTGAGCTTATTTTCAATCTATCGGCTACCAACGAACTCATTGGAAAACACGCCTATCTGCGTCAACTTATTGAACAACAATCAGCTCGTTGTAATGCAGGTTATATATACGCCTCAGCGGGAGCAGGCGAGTCCACCACCGATGTGGTTTATGCTGGAAATGCACTCGTAGCTGAGAATGGTAAAATAATTGCTGCCTCCGAGCGTTTTTCGTTCGAGTCGCAACTTGTTGTAAGCGAAGTAGATGTAGAACGATTGCAAGCCGAGCGTTTACGAAATTCAAACTTTTCAAATTCCAAGTCGACTCAAATATATCGGATTATTCATTTCGATTCGGTTAAATTTGAAGTTGCTGATTTACTGCGTACTTTCGATAAACATCCTTTTGTACCATCATTAGTTAACCGCCAAGCCAGTTGCGAAGAAATTTTTTCGATTCAAATGGGTGGTTTGGCTAAACGTTGGAAACATACCAATGCCGAAACACTTTTAATTGGCATTTCGGGTGGGTTGGATTCAACCTTGGCTTTGTTGGTATGCATAAAAACTGCCGACAAACTGGGATTCGACCGTAAACGCATTATAGGAGTAACTATGCCAGGTTTTGGTACTACCAATCGAACTTATACCAATGCATTGAGTTTAATGAAATCGCTGGGTATTACAGTAAAAGAAATTGAAATTGCCAAAGCTTGTGTGCAGCATTTCAGCGATATAGAACATGATGTGAATCAGCATGATGTAACTTACGAGAATACGCAAGCGCGTGAGCGTACTCAGATACTTATGGACTTAGCTAATAAACACAATGGTTTGGTGGTTGGTACAGGCGATTTATCGGAATTGGCGCTTGGCTGGGCAACTTATAATGGCGACCATATTTCTATGTATGGCGTAAATAGTGGCGTGCCTAAAACGTTGGTGCGTTACTTGGTAGATTGGGCTTCGCACCAATTGGACGCATTTTCCGAAATTATTTTGCAAGATGTGATTGACACGCCTGTTAGTCCGGAGTTACTGCCTGCCGACGAAAAAGGCGAAATCTCACAAAAAACCGAAGACCTTGTTGGACCGTATGAATTGCACGATTTTTACCTCTATTATTTTGTGCGTTTTGGTTTTTCGCCAGCAAAAATTTTATTTTTAGCTCAAAAAACCTTTGACGATATATATGATGTTGAAACTATTGAAAAATGGCTCAAGGTGTTTGTTCGTCGGTTTTTTCAACAGCAATTTAAGCGTTCCTGTATGCCCGACGGACCTAAAGTAGGTTCTATAAATCTCTCGCCTCGAGGCGATTGGCGTATGCCGAGTGACGCGGTGGGATTTAGGATGTCGAATGACTAAAGTCTAAGGTCGAATGACTAAAGTCTAAGGTCAAAGGACTAAAGTCTAAGGTCGAATGACTAAAGTCTAAGGTCGAATGACTAAAGTCTAAGGTCAAAGGACTAA
>CAYXQZ010000280.1:0-1338 GCA_964466415.1 uncultured Paludibacter sp. | reverse complement strand
TTTTCAAACATCAAACGTCAAACCCTTTAAACTCTTTATAAAAATATGTTTTCACAAATTTATTACGGAAATTCAGTCAAAGAATGGCTAATTTCAATTTCATTTGTTATTGGAGCTGTAATTTTAAACAAACTTATTGTATTATTCAATAAGCACATTTTAATAAAACTCACTCAAAAAACCAAAAACAGAATGGACGACATTCTGTTTCAGATGTTGCAAGCGCCTGTATTGCTGGGTGTAATGTTGTTAGCAATTTGGATTGCAAGTAGCCGGTTGAATCTAACTCATGAAGTCGACGCTTTTTTTGCAAAATCATATCAATTTCTGATTGTACTGAATATCACCTGGTTTTTGGTGCGTTTTGTCAATGCGGTTATCGAAGAATATTTGGTGCCAAAAATTGAAGATAAATCAACTAAGTATCTCGATAATACACTAATGCCCATTATCCGTCGCGCCATTTTAGGTTTAATTTGGGCAATTGGCGCCATGATGGCATTGCGCAATGTGGGTGTGGATGTAGGTGCACTTATTGCTGGTCTCGGTATAGGAGGTTTGGCTTTTGCATTGGCTGCTCAGGATACTATTAAAAATATTTTTGGTGGTATTACCATTTTCACCGACCGTCCATTCCGTATAGGCGACCGTGTAAAAGTAGATGGTTTTGATGGTTTTGTGGAGGATATTGGTATACGCAGCACCCGACTTCGCACCCTCGAAAAACGTGTGGTAACCATTCCAAACTATAAGATTGTAGAAGCTTCAATCGAAAATGTAACAGGAGAACAAATGCGACGAGTTTTAATGAACATAGGCTTGACATATACTACTACACCCGAACAAATGGAACAAGCCATTACGATTCTTAAAAACATGCCAAAAACTCATAAGGACATTGATACCAAGGAATTAGTTGCTGTTTTTTCTGACTTTTCGGCCTACTCACTCGATATCAAATTTATTTATTGGATAAAAAAATCGGGCGATATTATGGAAGTGCCTTCAAGTGTCAATTTCGACATTTTAAAACAATTCAAAGCAGCAGGATTAAACTTTGCCTATCCAACACAAACAATTTTTGTAAAAAACGAAAAAGCTAAATAGTTGAAATGTAGTAATTTAGTTTGCTTTAAAATTAAAGTTGTATTTTTTTAGAACCTGATGAACAAGTTTATTTGTTTTTTTGTTTATATTTGTAGCCCATTTTAATAAAATAGATTAATAAAATGGCCGTTATTAAAATTATTTATAAACTTGATATTTTGTAATTATTCACCACAAATTATTTCATCATGAAGAAAATTACTTTTTTAATTATCGCTACGATTATGGCAA
>CAYXQZ010000279.1:0-3676 GCA_964466415.1 uncultured Paludibacter sp. | reverse complement strand
TGGTGTGATAAATAGCAATGGCAAAAAGCACCAACAGAAAAACACGTTTCAAAATGGAAGGAAAAAGACTTTGCACTTTTGCACCTTTATCTAATTTTCGACTCAGTGCCAACGGAATGGCTGCTCCCATGGCAAACAGGAAAAACGGAAAAACCAAATCGACCCACGTAATACCAAAAATAGCAGGATCGAATTTAAAATCGGAACGCGGACCAACCTGCGCATGGTAATTCCATGCAGGAAGCGATTGGGCTATGGTGCCTGAAAAGACCATACCAATAATGGCCAAGCCACGGAGCGCATCGAGGGAGGAGGAACGAGACCTCTCCCCGACCCTCTCCAGAGGAGAGGGAGCTTTGCGTTCTTTGTGTATTTGGGTCATTTTATAGTGTTATTTCTGCCCCCTAACCCCCTAAAGGGGGAAAAAGACAGGTATCGCTAATTATTTACTATTTTCGAAGTCAGATTTACATTTTGACCTATAATATTCATAATAAAAACACCTTTTTGAGGAACAGAAATGGTTTTAAAATCATTCGCCATTGCCATATTCCAGTTTTCACTTAAAATCAATTTTCCGGCTAAGTCAACCACACGAATCTGAACCTGCTGCGCATTTTGGAGTTGCAAATTTAGTTGCAGTTGATTGTTTTTATCTCTGAAAACCAATAGTTTATGTCCGTTATTCTCCACCGTTGGGATATTGGTTGACAAGCCAAGCGATTTCCGCAGCAAATAGGTGTATTTTTCGGGTGTAACAAACTCTACATCAGCACCAATATTAGCATCGGCTTTGATACTTTCCATGAGCGTTTTGAGTCGTGGCAAAGTTATGTCGTTTGTTGCCAACGATGCATTGTCGAACCGAAAACGCTGATAACCGGCCATCAGAAATCGAGGCTTGGTTTTGCCACTGAGTTTGTTCACAATTCTGTCTTTTGCAGTTGTTAAGTTCGAAAAATCGGCATAAAAAGTATCGTCGTTTACATGGTTGTAAAGCAGACCACCGTAATTGGTATATGCTTTTTGAGTTACTAATGCTGGGTCGAAAAGCATGGTCATTTGAGCGTTTGTCTGCTCAGCAAACGAACCTAAATTGGCAAAATCGAAATTATTTGAAATGGTAATTCCACGATATTGCGAAGAACCTGCCCCGTTGTAATGCTTGTAGGCATATACCGAATTTACGTTGAATTTATCCATCAATGCTTTTGTTTTGGCTTTTGCATCGGGCAAATACGATGTTGGAAAAACATCCGGATAAGCATAACCCAGCGGTGTGGCCACAGCCATGAAACCATCGTTGGCAGTGGCGGTTCGGTAATAATATTGCGCTACAAATGGAAATTCTTCGAACATTTGCAAACTAAATCCCCAGGCCAAAGGCACTTGTCCGCGTGTAGCCGATTGCCAAGCACCACCCTGAAAACCGATGTTCCAATTGCCCGCATCGCCTTCGGAAGCAATAAAAAGTACGTAATATTTATTTTCGAGCGGCACTGCGGAGAAATTTTGGTCGGCAGCTCGTTGGTAATTAAAATTAGCATCAACCGGAAATACATGATGCCACGACAGATTGCTCAACAACGTTTCGTGAAAACTACCGCCATAAGCCGAAATCCATTGCACCAGCGGTTCAGGGCGCATCCAACCATACACATGAAAAATTTCATTCGGCTTTTTAGCTTTCAGGTAATTCATTACCCGTTCTATTTTAGCTGCTTTTTCGTCGGTAAGCGAAGTAAAACGCAAATCCTCTGTTCCGGCCAAATTGAGTTGAAACATGCGCTGATTTACAGCCCAGTCCGTAATTTCGCGGATGTAAAATTTGGATGTATTGCAGCGTGGCAGCAAATTGTCCAACGACCAATCGAGCCATGCAAAATAGCGTTGTTCCTGTGTTAATGCGGTATTATTCCAAGTATGTGATGTTAATTCTAATTTTGCCGAAACCTGAATAGTTGCTTGTCCGTTAAAATTATCGGGCAAATCGATCATCGTTGGTTTGTTGATATCAATCGTTGTATTGGTCGAAGGCACAGGAATACAATCAGTTAATCCGCCCAGCATAGCCGCTGCCTCGGCTTGCCACCTAAACGATTGTCCGCTGAAATTGCTGTAAGTAAGCGTTGCATCGTAAGTGATTGCGCCTTTTAGAGAACCTTTGAAATACTGTACCAGTGCATTGGTGTTGGTAATCACAGTAAACTGAACACCAGCGGCCGTTTTATATTCGTTTTCCCACAATTCGTCGGTTTGATTATAGCTCCAAGTTTCGTAGACATTGCGCAGGTACAAACGCGGTGCATCGCGGTTTACAATGCCGGCAAGCGTGAGTGCAATCAGCTTATCTTCAGCTAACTGACCCGAACCGTCGTAAATCACTGCGTTTATGGCAAATAGCTGATTACTAAGGAGAAGAAATAAACTGTATAGAAATAATTTTTTAATCATAAGTTTCTTAAATAATAAAAAATGTTTTACCCGCTTGCAGCGTGAACCATTCTAAAAAAATGTTTTACCCGCTTGCAGCGTGAAAACCATTTTTTTATTTTTTCTTTACAAACGCTACAACACTTGGTACTGCACGCTCAGCTCCATCCGAAGGCTTATTGAGTAATGTACCGCCGGCAATAATGGCCGAAGAACCACCACCATCGAGATTCAAAGCATTCACACAGCCAATTCCTTTCATAATTTGAGCCAATTCGAGCATAGTTGCTCCATCGCTGTAAGTTCCCTGTCGGCCATCGCACACAAAAAGTACAATCTTATTATCGGCAGTAGAGCCAATTACTGTGCGCGGCGGACGAATAGATGTTGAGAAAATATCGGTTTGTAACAATTCGTAATTGGTCATGTATTTGCCCGAAAGCGTGGTGGTAAAATCGAATGCAATTTTGCCATCTTTCAACAAAACTGGTGCTCCACCAATAGCAGAATAAGGATTCCAATTTTGAGATGGAGCGGGAAAAGTGCTCGACAACGATGGTTGTGGAACTTCTCCTTCCACATTCGGACTTGGAATATCATAAGCAAAATTGCCCACTGCCCATTTGATAGATGGAGTTTGATTCTGTGTAACACCGAAAGCACCACGAGCCAGCGGATAGGAATAATTACCACGCGTAAGCGCTCCAATATTATCGGCCAGTTTTTGTCCACGATCCACAACCAAACTGTACGAAACCGCCACCGAACCATTATACCCAAAATAACCAGCATTGGTCATGGCATAAACGGTTTCGGATGTCATATTTGTAATGTGAGCCGATGGTTTACGTGCAGTGGATGACATTACAGTTTTCAATTCTACATTTCCGGTACTCATATCGGCAATTACATAAAAAGCTTTGAAAGCTCTGCCGTTCAGCGAACTGCTTGTTTCGTACGCTTTTACTTCAGCCGGAAGCGATGCATTTACGGTTGTCATGGCTGTCCAACTGAGATTTATTGCCTGCGGTTCAACAGCTAAAACACCTGAAACCTCATTGCTATATGTCGTTGAATTGCTGTTTATTGCATAGGCACGCAGATAATAAGTTGCGCCGACTTCAAGATTCTTAGCTCCTGAAAAAGCTTTTGCTCCCGAAGAAAGTTTTACGTGCCACTCCGATTTATTATCATTTACAGTAGGATTTGGCGATTTACTCCAGCAAACTCCCACTGTGCAGGG
>CAYXQZ010000278.1:0-3715 GCA_964466415.1 uncultured Paludibacter sp. | reverse complement strand
TGTTATAGCTACCACTGGTAGAATATTTAAAGCAAACACAACAATCAACCATTTGGAAGTTAATACAACAGGAACATTTGTATTAGGATTTCCTCTAACAGT
Source organism: uncultured Paludibacter sp. (assembly GCA_964466415.1). Classification (GTDB taxonomy): domain Bacteria; phylum Bacteroidota; class Bacteroidia; order Bacteroidales; family Paludibacteraceae; genus Paludibacter. The sequence continues at coordinate 3,613 of CAYXQZ010000278.1, read as the reverse complement.
GCGAACCCTAACCAAAACAGCAGGTACAATTAATAACACAAGCAACAATATAACCATTGCAGCCGGTGGTAGCGTTGTTGGTTCGGGTGTAACTATCACTCCAAATTCAATCATTACTGGCACAGCTACAACCCGTTACTGGGTAGGTGGTGCAGCAGGTAACTGGTTTAATGCAGCCAGCTGGGGAACTTCGTCAGGCAATACATCTACTCCCGGTATTCCCGAATATGGCGATAATGTGGTTTTTGATGCTTCTTCAGGTAATGTAAACCCAATTGTTACTTTAACGGATAATGTGACTGCAGCTGATATTACCTTTACAAGTAGCAGTGTAACCTTTGCAGGTGCTTATGCTATTACCACTACAAATATGACGCTAGATAATAGTCAGGTGGTGTTTGTAAATGCTGTAACTATAAATAGTGCGCTTACATTCTCAGGTACTACAACAGCACCGAGATTTACTGGTGGAAATGGAGCTTTCGTTTTAGGAAATGGAGGTGCTTTCACCCTTACAGGTAATTCTGCAACTAATTATTTTGATGGAGGTGTTAACTGCAGTTTTAGGTATAATACTACATCAGCTCTCACTGTATTTTTTAAACCCAATTTATCAATGTATAATATTACTTTATTCAAAGGACTAATTACCCTTGGAAATAATGTAATAATCAATCGAATAGGCTTTCCTGCTGCCTATTTGAATAATCAAGAGTTAATACTCGCGCCAAATGTAACGCTGACAATTCAGGGTAGTGCTACAAGTGAATTTACTGCATTGGCAGGTGGTGGTACAATCAATGCAAGTGCTTCAGGTTCAAAAGTATTAATTACTTCAACAGCTGCATCTTTATTAGGTAATCAGACGACATTTGTTCCAATTACGGGACGAATCTTTAAAGATGGTAGCACCATCAATCATTTGGAGTATAATTCAACGGCAGTATTTTATCTTCCTTTTGCTATGACCGTCAAAAACTTAACCCTTACAGCTGGTACTATCAATAACTCAACCAACAACATTACCATTGCCACTGCTGGAAAAATTACTACAGCCAGTGGTACAACCAGCGCTGCAGTAATTGCAGGTTTGCCTTCGGCACCAGCAAGTGTAACTGCAACTGCAGGCGATGGACAAGCTTCGGTAGCATTTACAGCTCCTACAGCCAATGGTGGTTCGCTTATTGCCGACTATACTGTAACTCCTTACGATGGAGCAACTGCCGGAACACCCGTTACACAAAATGCCAATCCGATTAATGTTACAGGTTTAAATAACGGAACGTTTTACACTTTTAAAGTAAAAGCAAACAATGGAGTAGTAGGTTCAGCTGCTGAAACAGAATCAAGTGCTGTAAAACCAGATGATATTTTAAATGATATAACCGTATCAACTGCAAAGTCTGCTTCACAATTAGCGTTAACCCCAGTAAGCGATGTGGTGGTTAACAAGGATGTATTACTTACAATAGACCAATTGTCAAGAATTAATAGTCTCACAGTTGTTCCTGGTGGACAAGTAACCAACTCAAGCACGCTAAACGCTGCTACAATAACCATCAATAGTAATGCAACTGATGGTACAGGTACATTTATCGACAATGGCACTTCGACCATAACCAATGCAGTTGCAAATCAATACTTAGGTACAACGCGCAATTGGTATGTATCGTCGCCAGTAGAAAGCACAGCATCTTCAACTTCGAATATCTCATCTTATTTCGAATATATCGAAGCCGGTAATAACAACCCAGCTGGTCAGCCAACAAATTCGTCTGCATATTGGAAAGGCTATACTCCAGGGGCAACCTTTATGACAATGGGTAAAGGCTATATTGCTTTGCCAAGTAATGCGAGTGCTTCTATTCAGTTTAACGGAACATTTAACAAAGGTGATGTAACCGTAATGCTATCAAAAGCTTTAAATGGTTATAACCTTATTGGTAATCCCTATCCGTCGCATTTAACATGGACAGAGGCTTACGTTACCAGTAAAGCGGCTCAAATATATCCGACTATTTGGATTCGTACCAATTCGGGTAGTTCAAATAGTACTGGTTGGTCATTTACTACTCACAATGCCTTGGTTAACGAGGTAGTGCCAAGTTGGGCCGATGTGCTTATTGCACCTATGCAAGCATTTTGGGTAAAAGCGAAGGTGGGAGGAAATTTAATTCTTACGAGCGATTTAATAAAATCGCATAGCACATCGAACCGACTTAAAGCTCCTGCTGTGAAAAACACCAACCGTCAACGTGTTCGTTTACAAGTTTCGAATGGCACCGTTACCGACGAGGCATTGCTTTATTTCGATGCTGCAGCTGCAAATACGGTTGACGATTACGATTCTCCTAAATACATGGCAAATAGTACTGTAACGCAGATTTATACCACCGTTGGAGATGAAAAGCTAGTTATCAACGGAATGAATACGCTGCCACTGAATCAGGAAATTGGTTTAGGATTTATCCCTGGGAATGCAAGTTCATTCAGCATTAAAGCCAATGAAATTTCGAATTTACCTTCGGATGTTAAAGTAATTTTAAAAGATAATGTTACATTAGCCGAAACTGACCTAACCGATGGAGTTACCGCTTATCAGTTTAGTCCTGCAGCAATCGCAAGCAATCGTTTCAGTTTGCTCTTCCGTGCACCAGGTTCTTCGACAGGCATTGATAATACATTAAATCAGAACACGCAGGTAGTTGTAAATGCCAATAATCAGATTACGATTATGGCTCCTGAAAAAGCAAGTTATAGCATTTTCAATGCAGTAGGACAGCAAGTAGAATACGGTATTATAAACACGAAACACAGCTTGTCCCGATATATCGGGGAAACGTTGAACGCGAAACTGAAAACAGGCGTGTATGTAGTGAAAGTGAATAACCAATCAACAAGAGTAATTATCAAATAAAAATCAATAATATGCCAAATACAATAGATAAACAAGATACGCTCTTAACTCCTCCCGTGGGAGATCATCAAGGTGCCAAAAAATACACAGCACCTCAAATCGATTGGATTCCGCTCGATAACGAAATTTCGTTGGCATTGGAATCGTCTCCACCGGTTGGTCCAAGCGAAGTTTTAAATAATATTCAAAGTCCGTTTAAAGAAGATACAGGTTTAGTTTAATAATTAGTTTTTTTTGAGGTAAAGTTTTCACCCACTCTTAGTTTTAAAAAAGACTAAGTGTGGGTGATTTTTTGATAAAAACCCAAAATTGTTGAAACATTTTTTCCATACCCCATTTACGTTAAAAAGAAAATAACTATTTTTATTTTACGGATTAATTAAATCGCTGTAGTTAATTCGGTTATCATTTTATACCCTAGGCACTGTGGTGGGTAGCACCACAAAAAAGGCGAAGTACTTCGTTCGGCCAAAACAGCCAACTTGTCAATTCCGTACAGCGAACCAGGCGACCAACTGTTGTTCTATCTGTTCTTTCAGTCGGCCACCGACAATGCGCTGGTTTCAACCAGTCAGTATTTGGGAACGGTTACTGTGGCAGAATAGATATTTAAAAATTTGAATGAAAGCCTCCGGATAATTTTATTCGGGGGCTTTTTTATTCAAAATCAAATAAATTGTAGTCTGCATTAATACT
>CAYXQZ010000277.1:2539-3716 GCA_964466415.1 uncultured Paludibacter sp. | reverse complement strand
TCTTGCACGGCTAATCTGATTTTTTGTTGTCCGTACGATTGGTTAATTTTATCAATGGCTGTCATTAGTTTTATGTGTTTGGGATTTCGGTTTTCGAAAATACTTAGTTGCTGATTTTCCTCGGGACTAAAATCCATTACAATTACTCCAGCCTTTTTGTAGGCATAGCCTTCTTTAAAAATGCGTTCGAGTGCTTGTATTGCAAATTTAGCAAGTTCAATGCTCGAGTTAGTGGCAAAAGGTAATTTTATAACAATATTCCGACTGTATTGTTCCTGATCTTCTCTAAATCCATTGGTGTGAATAAACACCATTATGCTCCTGCAGCACGATTTCTGCGCTCGCAGTTTAGCGGCACATGCCACCGCAAATCCAGCAACTCGCTCTTTTATTTGTTCCAGTTTGGTGTAATTACTATCGAAAGTACGTGTTGTAGCAATGTTTTTTTTATCCTTCACATCCTCCATTTGTAGGGTGGGGATGCCTTGCAGGTCGTGTTTCAACCGTAACCCTACCACTGTGAGGTTATTGCGAACCCAGTAGTCCGACATTTCGGTAAACTGAAACGCTGTGTACACTTGTATGGCTTGCAACCGTTTGGTTTGCTGGCGGCCAATGCCCCACACATCTTCAATTTTGAGCCATTTGAGGGCTTTTATTCGTTTGTCGTCGGTGTCAATGCTATACACGCCATTAGTACGTTCGGGAAACTTTTTGGCAATTTTATTGGCCGCTTTGGCCAGTGCTTTGGTAGGAGCAAAGCCCACACTTATGGGAATGCCAGTCCATTTAAGCACTTTTTGTTTCATTTCGAGACCAATCCGATTTAAATCGTGCAATTCGAAACCGCTAAAATCCATAAAACACTCATCGATGCTGTAAATTTCCATGGCAGGACAAAAATCGGCAAGCACAGTCATTACCCTATGGCTCAAATCGCCGTACAGTGCAAAGTTCGACGAGAAAACATGAACGCCATTTGCCTCGAATAGTTGGCGGTATTTAAATGCGGGTGCACCCATTGGCACTCCAACTGCTTTTGCTTCGTTGCTACGTGCAATAACGCAGCCGTCGTTGTTCGAAAGTACAACCACAGGCTTATTGCGCAAGCTAGGATTAAAAACCCGCTCACACGAAGCGTAAAAATTATTGCAATCGACTAAAGCAAACACTTGAA
>CAYXQZ010000277.1:0-2439 GCA_964466415.1 uncultured Paludibacter sp. | reverse complement strand
TCTTGAATCTTGGTTCTTGACTCTGATAAAATCACACATCTTTAATCACAAAAGTAACAATACCCCATATTACGAGTGTGTTATCTTGTTCAATGCGTATGGGTTTAAAGCGGTCGTTGGCAGGCATAAGCCATATTCCATCGAGGTCAATTTTTATGCGTTTGAGTGTAAATTCGCCATCGATATAGCATATTGCAATTTTGCCATCGGCAGGGTCAATACTTTTATCAACAATAAGCAAGTCGCCATCGTTAATGCCGGCATCGCGCATCGATTCGCCTTTTACACGGGCGTAATAGGTAGCCGATGGATGCTTTATCAGGTGCCTGTTTAGGTCGATGGTTAAATCGATAAAATCGGTGGCAGGCGAAGGGAATCCTGCACTCACGGCCTCCATAAGCGGTAATTGGAGTTCGGTTTCGGTTTCGGCCGAATAAATATCCATGTTTTTGGAACTATATACTTGTAAGGCTGACATGGCAGTGCTAATTTGTTGTTTTATTTTTTCTGGCCGCGAGATTTCGGTTTTCCGTATTTCAGACGCATCGATTCTGCACGTCGTATTTTGTTGTTAACCTTTTTGTTTTTGTCCTTTTTTTCGTGAAATGCTGGTCCAGCTTCATCTTTGCTAGGGACTTTTACCAGCGCATTTTTCATCACTACTTTGGGCAATTCATCTTCGGTCAGTATTTTCGAAATCTCCACCTCTTCGGGCATTTTCATTGTTGCAATTTTGCATGCCATAAGGGTTTCGATATTGGTACGCAATTCGGCGTCGGCTTTGGTGATAAATGCAAGTGCAACCCCTTTTTTGTCGGCACGACCCGTACGACCAATGCGGTGAATGTAACTTTCGGGAACCTCGGGTAAGTCGAAATTTATAACATGGGTTATATCGTCGAAATCGAGCCCACGAGCTACTAAATCGGTAGCTATAAGCACTCTTAAACTGTTGGCGTTGAATGAGCGATATGCCTCAATACGGTAATTTTGCGATTTATTGGAGTGAATAATTCCTATTTGGTTTTCAAAATCAGGAGCTACTTGTTCAAATACATCGTCGGCCATTTTTTTGGTCGACACAAAAACCAGTACTTTTGACAGTTCGGTATGTGTAGCGAGCAAAAATTTCAATAAATTGATTTTTGTATTGAAATTGGGCACTTTTATGCCTGCTTGTTTTATGTTTGCAAGTGGTGTACCCGTGCGTGCAGCTTCTATTTCGAGCGGATCGGTAAAAAAATCGGCAATGAAATCTTTCAACTCGTCGGTTATAGTAGCCGAAAACATCAAGTTTTGACGTTTAGTTGGCAACAAATCTATAACACGTATTAATTGCGGACGGAATCCCAGATTCAACATCTCGTCCACTTCATCAATCACAAAGTTTTTTATTAATCGGAGTTTGAGTGTGCCGTTCAACGCAAAGTCGAGCAACCGACCAGGAGTAGCTACCAAAATATCAATTCCGGCAATAATATTTGGTGTTTGTTGTATCATATTTATACCGCCAAATACGCCAGCAACTCTGATATTCATGTAGTTGGTGAGTTTTTCAATGTCGTCGACAACTTGCAAAACCAACTCGCGCGTGGGTACTACAATTAAAACTGTAGGCGATTTTTCTTTCGAAAACTTCCATTGTCGTAGTATGGGCAGTAAATATGCAATGGTTTTCCCGGTTCCTGTTTGTGCAATTCCCACCACATCGCGACCCGACATGATAACCGGAAATGCTTTTTCTTGAATGGTAGTTGGTGTGGTTATCTTTAAGTCGTTCAGCGCGTTAAGTAAAGATGAATTTATATTTAAATCGGAAAATTGCATGATGTGTTGATTGAAATTTGTTTTTGCAAAGATACTCCAAAATTACGAATATGCTGATATGAATTTTTTAAATGCATTCATTACAACAAAGCCATTTGTGTCAGTTTGTTTTTAGCTAAATTGCTTAAAAACAATATGTGCCGTTAATTTATTGGTTAATTAACGGCACATAGTTGGTGCTAAAATTAGGTATGTTTAAATTTAATTGTTGAATTAGGGTTTTACTACTACATTCCTAATTTCCCAACTTGCCGATTCGGCAGTGGAACACAAGTATTTAAATGCAAATTTAAAAGTTGATTTTCCTAAGAATTTTTCAGGAATTACAATATCGCCAGAGTTCACAAAATTCCAATCGTTGCCTTTAGGATATACGGTAATGGTAACTTGTTCCCATGTGGTGCCGTTATCTGCCGATAGCCACAAAGTGTGATTTGTTATCATATTGGCTACAAGTCCCTTATTGATTGTATGATCAAAATTAATTTTGGCTGTAGTTTTTCCTGTTAAATCAATAGCAGGCGAAATTAACCAATCTTCGTTAGTATTACTCACGCTATTGGCAAATCCCGACATGATGGCATATTGATTTGAAGTATTAACATACCAATT
>CAYXQZ010000276.1:0-3740 GCA_964466415.1 uncultured Paludibacter sp. | reverse complement strand
AGCAATATTTGTCGCCCAAATCACCAGCATACTGAAAACGAACAGCCGAAAAAGGCTTGTAAAGTTTTAAGTACCGTTTTCCCTGATATGCGAAGATTGGTTCTTTATCTGTTGGCGTAAGCTTGTATGGTTTGCCTTCGTTGTTTTCAGAAACGAATTCTTTACATGAAACAACCTGATACCTTTTCAAGGTTTCAAGTGATATTCCGTATTGGTGCCAATAATTGAGTTCTAGCTCTGAAAAGGGTTTGACTTTAATGGAAAACGGTTTGATTTGTGACCCCCCACCCCCTAAAGGGGGCTCTAAGATTGGGGACTTTGAGGACATAAGGGACAATGACCTCTCCAAAGGAGAGGGAAAAGAATTGCAGGAAAGGTTTTCCAACCCAAGGTTGAGATCCTGATTTATTTTTTGGAGGATTTCAAGGAAACCGACAGCATGACGGCAGTCGGTTCCCAGTATTTTTCCAACAAAGTGGAAACAATCCCCACTGTAGTTGTCGTTCCCGTAGTCTTTCAACTTATATTGATCGCTTGTTCGGTCGAAATATACATTGCAGGAAGCTTTTTTGTCATCGTACAATGGATTGAGAAAATTACGACCAACACGAAACGGAAACGGTAGATACTGTTTGAATACATTCAAGCCCTTATCTGTCCGTGCGAGTATTTCTTCTTTGGTCAACATAATTTTTATGGCTTTCGATTAAATTGTCAAGTGCTTCCTGATTGCTTTTTACCAAACGTTCTTTCAACATACGTTTTACTTCGGCAATTGTGTAGTAGGTTTTACCTGAGATAATTGAATACGAGATAAGTCCATTTGAACGAAGTCGCTGAAGTGTACGTTCGCTTATTTTCAAAAAGGTACAAACTTCGTAACCATCCACCCAAGATTCTTCTTCGTTGACTTCTTCGGGTTGATAATTGACTACAAATTTTGCAATGGTGTTGACCTTTTCCATAAGGTCTTTGAATGCTTTGGATTCAATTGTTATAACTTCCATGATTTTTTTTAGATGTCAGAGCCAAGAACCAAGAGTCAAGATAAAATCAAGACAAGTTTTCTGGCATTGACGATTTGTTTTAATTAGAAAAGTATTATGAATGATATTGTAATGCACGGATAATCCAACCGAATAGATACTTTTTGTTCGCTGGTCGTTTTTGGATAATGGAAATGTAGTGGGTTATTTTGGAAATGGTAAAAGCTGGTTGAAAGTAGCCAAAGTCCAAAGAATTGAGTTTTTGGAGTGTTTTTTCACCGATAATACCATCAGCCTTAGTGCCTACGACAGATTGGACTATGAGGACAGTAGTTTTTAAACCTGAGTTTACTGCAAAATCAAAGATTGAATCAGCCGTCGTTTGATTGGCAATTTTATAAGCTTTTATGGGCAACCAAAAGTAAGTCCAATAGAATACCTCAACGTCCTTTTGCAAAACGTTATCTTTTTCAAGTATCATAGGGAAATTTGGCTTATTTTTATGATTGTCAATAATTGACCAACCGAGCCAATCATTGTGTGAAGCTCGTGAAATACCTTTGTAAGTTTCTTTGCCTAAATCGTCAGGATCGTTGACGTAACCACCTTCGTGGTTGAGTGTTTTTTGAAATGAGATGTTGAATTCTGCCATAAAATTAATGTGATAATTTGAAAATATGCCAATGTGCCAATGATTGGAACAAATAGCATTGATATGTTTTTGGCAAAATTCGGGACTTTTTTTGGATATTCTTCCCAAGGTGTACCCAGTTGGTATAGGTTAAAGTTTTGGTGGAAGACCGTGAGTAAATGGAGTAAAAAATAAGGCTACCTAACTTGTTTTATGATATATTGCTTTATAATTCAATATATTAAAAATTCATCAAATATATTTGGCTATTACCTTGTAATATAATTTTGCAACAATAGACCCAAGTTGTACCCAATTGGGAAAGAAAAAAAAGAGTACTTAATGTCTGAGTTGTGGTGTTAAAAACGAACTCCGACAAAGCATTATATAAAATCAAGGGCTTCGCCCCATACCCCACTTCATTTTTTGGCTTGAACCAAAAAACGAAGCAAAAAAGTTCAAGACTCCGCCCACTTCGCTCAAAAAACGAGCGCTTGACGACTGAAATCCTCTAAACTCGCTCCTTTGTCGCTCAAACAGAGAGTACTTCTACGTCGTCTTCACTTGTTTTTTGGCTCACTGGACGAGGTCAGCCGTTAACGAGAAGTAGCAGAACTATTCAAACTAATTGAATTGATATGGACGATACTTTTAAAGCTTCATAACTAATCCTATCTAATACGAGAAGGGTCTAAGAAAGGAGTGTGTCTATTTAACAAAGGAATTCTATTGAACTTTGAAAGAATAGTGTTAATGGAAGAATTTTAAAAGGACCTAATCCCATTCTTTGGCGAAGTGCTGCTCTCAAATTATCTATATATTTGGTAGGGATTTCACGGCCTTTAATATCAACAAATGTGCGATAAACATCAGTAAGTCGGACGTTAAAGGCTTGTTCGAAGAATGTAGTCAAAACACTAATTTCGCATTGCCCTTTATTTATAGATCCTAAAGCATCAATTGCATAAATAAGTTCTACCAATGAGATTTTATCGTCAGTCCATTGGAGTGAAAAGTTACCCAACATCCCGAGTTGACTCCAATTGGGATTTGAATTTTTAATAGTCAAAGTATCTAACTCAGATTTTAAGTAAACTTCAAGTCTATCATTTGCCATAATTTCGGCGACTAAATAATCTACGCTTGTTGAAAATTCGGGATCTGTATATACAAATGGATTATCCTGATGAAAGTGGAAGTCTTCACGTCCTCTGACAAAAAGTTCATCATCAAGAAAAATTGAATTCGTTCTGTAATAACGATAAAATTCAAGGTGACTGTTGAAAAATATTGTGAGTTTTTCCAATTCATTTAAGAGGTATTTTTGTTGAATTTCGAAACTACCCATTGGTCTTTTACCTTCTATATTATTGATTTTTACATGGTAAATGAGTTGACAAAATATTTTGGGCTTAATATCTTTAAAAAACAAAATCTCTTCTTCTTCGTTGTTGAAAGTGTAATGTAAAGTAAAGGTTCTGAGTTTCCTCAACGAACCATTTAAACATACGATTGATTTCTGAGCTTTATTGACAATACTTATTTCTTCTTGGTCAATGATTTGTAATTGGTTGTTAAGGTTTTTGTTGAGTTTGGTGATAAAATGTTGCATGAAAATTTTAAATTTTAATTGTATTTGTTGTGTGAAACAAACAGAAAGAATGCCTGACTTTTTTATTGTCAAACATTCTTTCCTAACCTTTAAAAAACTATGTTGTTAAACTAAACCATCATTTTCTTTAAACGGATTTTGAACGCTATTAAATGTTTCACTTGGACCAATTGGTGGAGATGATTCCAATGCGAGTGAAATTTCGTTATCAAGCGGTATCCACTCAATACGAGGTTTGATATATTTTTTCTTTGTTTCCATAATATTATTTTGTTTCGAGTTTCGTGTTCAACGTTTCGTGTTTTTTTATCATCACATCAACGTATCAGCACATCAACACATTATTTAATTATTACTCTTGTTGAAAGATTCGCTACTTTTACAATATAAACTCCCGTTGCGAGTTTTGAGTTTTGAGTTACGAGTTTTGAGTTCATAATGCCGTTTTCGACAAGCTGTCCCATTGCATTGTAAATACTGTAACTTGCTTTTTCAGGTGCAATAATGGTGA
>CAYXQZ010000275.1:0-3776 GCA_964466415.1 uncultured Paludibacter sp. | reverse complement strand
CAGTATTAATATCCGTAAGCACCTTTATTGCAGGTGTATTGTTGACAGTAGCAGCATATAGCTTGTTTGCCAGCAAAGAAAATGTAAAAAACATCTTAGTATCGTCGGTTAGTCCGCTCACCACTAAAGTAGTGTATAGCATTGCCGATAGTGTAACCGAAGGGTATTATTTCCCAACGCACGACAATTTATTGGTAATGGACCGTGCAAATGCTGAAACTTGCGAAGCTTTTATTGTACAAGTGGCACCCAACAAATTTACACACCGACATGTGCACGATGATACCGAGCAAATATTTTATATTCTGTCGGGTAAAGGTCGCTTGGATTTGGAACGTGGTGGAAAAAAAGAGAGCTTTATAGTGAATCCAAAAGACTTTGTGCATGTTCCACGCAATTGTTATCACCAAACTTTTTGCGAAGGAACTGATTCGTTGAAGTACTTAGCCATCGATTGCTTCCCTGGCGGCCATAACCCCGAAGAGCCAACTTGGGATTCGCATGCAGTAGCTGTATGTAAAATGAAAGGTTGGGATTACAAAGAAGCACGAATCAAAAAGAATTAATTGCATTTTTATTTTGAAATATTTTTGCAAAATATGCTAAATTAATCTTTCGTTAATCATTCATTAATTGATTGCAGGTACTTTTGGCAATGAATTTAAATACTATCTAAAATCAGAAAATTGAATTCTTAATAGATAAAGTATCATCAAATATTATTGGAATAGCATTATTTTTCTTTAAAGTTCTTATGAAGCTCGAAAAACTAACTTTTATACAAAATTATTTCAATTATTTTCGAATAAAGGCTCTTATTAATTATAAATTAAGTGCTTTTTAATTGGTGCAACTCTATCTTTGACCACGTAAATTATGAATTCATCAAGTCAATATTAAATTAATGAAAAGATTATCAACAATTCTGTTAGCCTTAAGTAGCTTTTTTATAGCACAAACTTTGTTGGCGAAAAAAACGGATTATACCAAGTACGTAGATCCTATTATTGGAAATGTATCGCAATTATTAGTGCCTACATATCCAACTTTTAGCATGCCCAATCAAATGCTTCGGATGATTCCGCTTAAACCCGATTATATTGCTGATCAGGTTAGTTCGTGGCCTTTGCAAGTAGAAGGTCACCGCGATAAGGGAGTTATGCAAATGAAAGTGACTGTGGGTGCTATTAATAATGCAAGTTGGAAAAGCAAAATGACTATCGACCACGATTTGGAGACAGTTCGTCCGTGGCTATATTCAACCTATTTAATTGATGATAATATTACATTAAGCTTTACGCCTTCGAAAAAAAGTGCCATCTATAAAATTGATTTTCCGGCATCATCTGCCAAAAACATACTCATTTCGGGTACTGATAAAATGACCATTAGTGCAGTGGGTAATAATTCATTTAACATACACGAAACCATTGCTTATAGAGTAAGAGGCATTGAACCTACCATGCGTTATACTTCGGTTTATTGTTATGCAGTACTTACCGACGTAAATGGGACTGCTTTGAGCAATGTTAAAATTAACGCTCAAAAAAATAAAGCTACTATTACTTCTACTTTTGCTCAACAACAAACTGTATTAATTAAATATGGTATTTCGTATATAAGTGTTGAACAAGCCAAGAAAAACTATGAGGTTGAAGTCGCTAATCAGAATTTCGACCAAACAGCTGCGAATGGAAAACAAGCTTGGGATAAAGTAATTAATCAAATTGAAGTTACTGGTGGAACCGAAGCTCAGAAACGTTCATTCTACACCTCGCTTTACCGAACTTACGAACGTATGATAGACGTAAATGAATATGGTCAATATTATAGTGGTTACGATGGAAAAGTGCATACGACTGACCGTCCATTTTTTGTTGACGATTGGATTTGGGATACTTACTTGGCTAAACACCCATTAAATTCAATTTTAAACCCTGCCATGCAGAGCGATCAACTCAATTCGTACGTAAAAATGTACGAGCAAAGTGGTTGGATGCCTACTTTCCCTCAGGTTTATGGCAATCATCTTTGTATGAATGGTTATCACACAGTTGCATTATTTATTGATGCCAAGCGCAAAGGTATTGAGGGGTTTGATATTGAGAAAGCTTATGCAGGAATGAAAAAGACATTAAATGAAGCTACCTATCTTCCTTGGCGACAAGGACATAAAAAAGTTTCGATAGATTACTTTTACGATAAAAATGGTTTTTATCCTGCTTTACATCCCAATGAAGTTGAAACTGAGCCTATGGTAGATGGTTTTGAAAAAAGACAATCAGTAGCTATTTCGTTGGGTATGAGTTACGATGCATGGTGCTTGGCAGAGCTTGCCAAAGAAACGGGTAAAATGGATGATTACAAAAAGTATTCGGAAATTGCTCTGAACTATAAAAAACTTTGGCACAACGAAATGCAACTTTTTATGCCTAAAGATGAAAAAGGTGCATGGATAATGATAGATCCAAAGCTTGATGGAGGAAAAGGATTTAGGGATTATTATGATGAAAACAATGGTTGGACTTATGCTTGGCAAGTGCAACACGATATTGATGGATTAGTTGGATTATTAGGTGGAAAACAAAAAACGGAAGAACGCCTCGATCAACTTTTCAGAGAGCCTCTGGGTATATCAAAGCAAGAATATTTATTCAACGCACCCGATGCAACAGGACAAGTAGGTCAGTATGTTATGGGCAATGAACCTTCGATGCACATACCATATTTATACAACTATGTAGGTGCACCATGGAAAACTCAAAAAAGAATTCGTTTTTTGTTGGATGTTTGGTTTAAAGACAATATCTTTGGCATTCCTGGCGACGAAGATGGTGGTGGAATTTCCGCATTTGTAGTGTTTTCGTCATTAGGTTTCTATCCTGTAACTCCGGGTTTAGCTGTTTATACCATCGGAAGTCCGATATTCGAAAAATCGACTATCAAATTAGCAAACAATAAATTATTTACTGTTATTGCCAAAGGTGCAAGTGCCAAAAACAAATACATTCAAAAAGCTTTTATGAATGGTAAGGAAATTAATAAGCCTTTCTTTACTCATCAAGAATTGATGAATGGTGGTACGCTTGAGCTAATTATGGCAAGTAAACCCAATAAGACTTGGGGAGTTCAATAAGACAATGTGCTAATTTGAAGATTTGAAAATTTGAAGATTTGAAAATTTGAAGATTATATTCTTTTATTTAAATAGTAAATCGTAAATGATAAAATAGTAAATGTATTAATTGACAATAAATTATATAAATGAAAAAAGAACAATTTATGAAAAAGAGGTTTTATTTTCGAAGTATTTGTATGCTCATGCTTATGAGTTTGCAAATAACTTTAGGAGGTTCGTTCTCGGGAATTCAAGCCCAGAATGACGTTTCGAAGCAGAAGAAAATCACAGGTACCGTACGCGACAATACCGGTGAAGTTTTACCTGGAGCCAGCATTATTATTAAAGGCACCAAAACTGGTACAACAACTGATGCGAGCGGAAAATTTTCGGTTGCTAATGTAACGCCCGAAAGCGTTATCGTAGTTTCGTTTATTGGTATGGAAACCAAAGAAGTGAAAGTTGGAAACCAAACAGTTGTAAATGTATCTCTTACTGATGGCTCTATAGGCTTGGAAGAGGTGGTAGCTGTAGGTTATGGTGTTCAGAAAAAAATTAATGTGGTTGGAGCCATTTCGAACATCAAAGGCGAAGCGCTGCTTCAATCGGGTGGTGTAACCACTATCGGGCAAGCATTGCAAGGCAAAATTCCGGGCTT
>CAYXQZ010000274.1:0-3815 GCA_964466415.1 uncultured Paludibacter sp. | reverse complement strand
TTCAGCATGAAAAAAAACAATATCGAAGATCAAGTTTTGGTAATTTTCGGCTCCAACGGCGACCTTGCCCGACGGAAATTATTACCAGCAGTTTTTCAACTGTTTTTGGATAATTTATTGCCCGAAAAATTTATTGTTGTAGGTGCTGGAAGTCAGGAGAAGGACGAATTGGCCTATAGAACAGATGTGGATGAGGCCTTAAAAACTTTTGCAATTAATAGCTATAGCCAGAATACCGATAAAGTAGAAGCTTTTTTAACCAAGGTTTATTATAAAAAAGTAAATAATCAAGCTCAATCGGACTTTTGTTCGCTAAAATTATATATCGAGAATATTTCGCAATTGCTTGAAATAAAGCAAAATATTGTTTATTACTTCTCAATACCACCATTCTTATACGAAATAGTAGCTGCAAGTTTAGTAAGTTGTGGTTTAAATAACGAGGAAAATGGCTGGAAACGTATTATAGTTGAAAAACCATTTGGCTATAGTTACGAGTCGGCCATAGAGCTCGATAAAAAACTGCACAATGGTTTTAACGAAGACCAAATTTACCGCATTGATCACTATTTGGGTAAAGAAACGGTACAAAACATAATGGTTACCCGCTTTTCGAATGGTTTTTTTGAACCTATTTGGAATCGCAAGTACATTGATAGAATAGAAATTACAGCTTCCGAAAAAATTGGAGTAGGCAGTCGCGGTGGATATTACGATACTTCGGGTGCTTTGCGCGATATGATTCAGAATCATTTATTGCAAGTAATGGCAGTAGTAGCCATGGAGCCTCCAGCTGTTTTCGATTCGGACTCCATCCGCAACGAAACTGTGAAAGTATTACAAGCAATAAGACCAATACATGCAAGCGAAGTAGCCAATTTTGTGGTGCGTGGCCAATATATTTCGGGCGAGGTAAATGGCGAAATCCAAAAAGGTTATCGTCAAGAAACAGGTGTAACTCCAAATTCAAAAACGGAGACTTTTGTAGCTATGAAATTGTTTATCGACAACTGGCGTTGGGGCGATGTTCCATTTTTTATACGTACAGGCAAACAACTCCCTGATCGTGTTACCGAAGTGGTAATTCACTTAAAACCAGCACCTCAGCGTCTTTTCAAACAACTTTGCCTAACTGAGCCCAACAACATGATTATATTACGCATTCATCCTGATGCTGGTGTGGCAATTGATTTTGGAATGAAAATTCCGGGGGCAGGCTTCAAAGTGCAAAACGTGAATATGGCGTTTCATTATTCCGATTTGGCCGACAAAAAAATAGCTGAAGCTTATGAACGTCTAATTCTTGATTGCATGACCGGCGATTCAACACTTTATGCACGTGCCGATGCCGTAAAAGCGAGTTGGAAATTTGTAGATAATATATTAAATGCTTGGAAAAATGATCCAGAAATTCCGCTCTATTTTTACGAATGTAACTCGTGGGGACCAAAAGAATCGAATGAACTGTTCGACGATAAATTTATGAAATGGCGCGATCCATTCTCGAAATTTAAAACTGAATAACTAGCAAAACAATAAAACAATATAACACGATTAAATTTTTTAGTATGCAAATCAATCTTCAAATCTTCGAAAACACTGTAGCTACTTCGCGAGCAGTGGCTGAATTAATCAAAGAAAAAGAAAAAGCAACACCATCTGATAAATTTTTGAATTTAGCTGTTTCGGGTGGCACTACACCCCGTATGCTTTTTGAAATGCTCGGCAACGAGTACGAAACATCCATTAATTGGAAAAAAGTACGTTTTTTTTGGGTTGACGAACGCTGTGTGGAACCCACAGATGCTGAAAGCAATTTTGGAATGACCTACGATGCTTTTTTACAAAAAACACTGGTTCCTGGCGAAAACATTTACCGTATGCGTGGTGAAGAAATTCCTGAATTTGAGGCCGAAAGATACCGAGCCTTATTGCGTAGTGAGTTGCCTGCTTTGGTTGGATATCCAGTTTTCGACCTTGTACTCTTAGGCATGGGAAACGATGGGCATACTGCTTCAATCTTTCCGAATGACCTTTCGCTTATCGATTCAGAGCTTTCAGTAGCTGTGAATGTAAATCCTTATACACAACAAAAACGCATTACTCTCACTGGAAACACTATCAATAATGCGCATCAAATAGTGTTTATGATTACAGGCGAAAATAAATCGAAAATTTTGAAAGAAATTATCCAGAAAAAACCAACTGCTACAAACTATCCAGCTGCACACATTAACACTGTAAAAGGAAATGTAGATTTCTTTGTAGACAAAACTGCTGCTTCGCTACTGTAATTGCGCAACAAAGTGGTGGTAGAAATAAAACAAATGCAATAAAAGAAACTACGGATAGCTTCCTAGCGTTGGATTAAGAGCCTATTAGACGACATTAAAGTTGCTCTCGATGGCATAAAGTGGAATATTCGTAATCCACTCTTCTTCTTTGAAATCGGCTAATGAAGTACGAATAGCCATTTCAGGTTGAAATTTCTGACAATAGGATTTTAGACTTTTTGCTTGTAAATTCACTGTGGCTTTCACTTCAATCGGAATAATTTTTCCTTCTTTTTGAACAATAAAATCAATTTCGGCTGTCGACTTTTCGTTTGTCCAATAACAAACAGGATAGTCGGCAGTTGATTTTAGTTGCTGTAAAACAAATTGTTCGGTGATTGAACCTTTAAATTCCTCAAAAATTGAATTTCCATCGAGTATCGTTTTGCTATCAATATCGCCCATTGCTGAGAGCAATCCAACATCAACACCATACAATTTAAATGCCGAATAGTCGATATACAAAAGTAACGGAATGGCTGGTTTTTTGGCAACATGCACTTTGTAGATAAGCCCTGCATCAACTAACCATGCCAATGCCATTTCGTATTCTTTAGCTCGCGCACCTTTTTTTAATGCGCCATAAATAAACTTCTTATTTTCTTTAGATAGTTGAGCCACAATCGATTGCCAAATCAGACGAATACGTGGTACTATCTCATTTGGAGCATGTTTCGAAAAATCTTGCTCGTAGGCTGTAAGTATTTCCGATTGAATAATACGCACGTTTTCTAAACTCTGCTTATTCACAAAGGCTTGTACAGCTTCGGGCATTCCGCCCACATAAAAATACAGCCGTAACAAATTGATATATTTAGTTTTAAATACCTTAATGAATTCCCAGTCTTTACTGATTAATAAATCAATTAATGGCTTTTCGTTGAGTGCCAACAAAAATTCAACAAACGACATGGGATAAATATTTAGAAAATTTACTTTGCCAACGGGAAAAGAAGTAGCGCCACTCATAGCAACTCCCAAAAGTGATCCGGCTGCAATTATATGGTATTGAGGCGCATTTTCGTAAAAGTATTTTAGTGAGGTTAATGCGCCCTTGCATTCTTGTATCTCGTCGAAAATCAATAAGGTATTTTCCGGTTCAATTTCAACACCCGTTTCAACTCGTAAGGCAAACAGAATGCGCTCAATACTATAATCGGTTTCAAATAAATTTTGTAAAGTTTTGGTACTTTCGAAGTTGATATATACAACATTTTTATAGGCCCGTTTACCAAATTCCTTTACCACCCATGTTTTCCCAACCTGACGAGCACCCCTCATTATGAGTGGTTTCCTGTTCACGGAGTATTTCCAGTCATTTAACTGCTTGAATATTAGTCGTTCCATCTCTTATTGTTTTTTGCAAAGATACATGTTTTATTTCAAAAAACTGATACATAAACAAATATAAATACAAATAGTTCCATGACTTTATGTTATTATATACACTTTATCACTATGTCTTTATGCTTACAAGCACAC
>CAYXQZ010000273.1:0-3830 GCA_964466415.1 uncultured Paludibacter sp. | reverse complement strand
ATTTATTCTATTTTCGTTGCACATTCAGCGCGATACTATGATAAACGAATTTCTGCAATATATACAGTATGAGAAGAACTACTCTTCGCATACCGTTATGTCGTACGAAAATGATCTTAATCAGTTTTTAAGTTTTGCAGGGATTGAAAGGGTGGATTTTAGTCCTGCGTTAATTACTGACACCTTGGTTCAACAGTGGGTATTGGCATTGATGCAGCAAAAATTAAGTTCGCGTTCGGTGTCTCGAAAAATTTCAACACTTCGTTCGTTTTGGCATTTTTTGCTTGTTCGTAAGCTCGCCAGCCACAATCCTACGTTAAAAATAGTACTACCCAAAACAAATAAGCCACTTCCTGTGTTTTTTAAACAAAGCGAAATGGAATTTGTGCTCAACGATTCGTTTTTGACCGATGATTTTGCATCTTTATCGGAGCATATAATTATTAAGTTGTTTTACCTTACTGGTATTCGTGAGTCGGAGTTAATTGGCCTTCGCGATAATGATGTTGATTTTTCGAATAAAAGCATCAAAGTTACTGGTAAACGTAATAAACAACGTATAGTGCCAATTAGTGATGATTTTTGTACACAGATGAGGAATTATATGAATGTAAGAGACATATCGATACAGCGGGAGAATGATTATTTGTTCGTGCTTAAATCAGGCCGGAAAATGTATCCCAAGCATGTATATACCCTAGTGCATAATGCCATGGGAGAGGTGAGTAGTATGAAAAAAAACAGTCCACACGTACTGCGCCACACATTTGCAACAACTTTATTAAACCAAGGAGCTGATATCAATGCAGTGAAAGAATTGCTGGGGCATAGTAGTCTGGCAGCAACACAGGTGTATACACATACCAGTTTCGACGAATTATACAATATATATAAACATGCTCACCCAAGGGCAAAATAAAAAAAGGAGGTAATTATGAAGGTAAGAATTCAGTCCATCAATTTTGATGCAACAGCGGCGTTAGAAACGTACATTTCAAAAAAAACAGCCAAACTCGAAAAATTTTTCGATGATATTATCAGTGCTGAAATATATTTAAAAGTAGTAAAACCTGAAACAGCCATTAATAAAGAAGCCGAAATTAAGATAGCAGTACCTAATGTGGAGTTTTTTGCTTCAAAAACTTGTGACTCGTTCGAAGAGGCAATTGACTTAACAATAGACGCTTTGGAAAAACAAATAAAGAAACACAAAGAAAAATCGACTAAAAAATAAAATAATTAGATAAATGTTTTGTAGTCCGAAAAAATTTCGTACATTTGCAAGCCGTTTGAATAGCAATATTTAAACGGCTTTTTAAACGGCTAAAGTATCTATGATACAAGCATTTGCCTCTTTAGCTCAGTTGGCCAGAGCACGTGATTTGTAATCTCGGGGTCGTTGGTTCGAATCCGACAAGAGGCTCAAAGTGATTAATAATTGACAATTAAGAATTAAAAACAGCGGTTTTTAAGATATAATTGTCGTGTTTATAGCAACGAAATTATTAATTATTCATTATTATTTATCAATTAAATTTTTGGGCAGTTACCAAAGTGGCCAACTGGGGCTGACTGTAACTCAGCTGTCTTTCGACTTCGGAGGTTCGAATCCTTCACTGCCCACAACAAATTTGAAAATTGAGAAATTTGAAAATTTGAAGATTAATTTTCAAATTTTCAAATCATCAAATTTTCAAATTAATTTTGCGAAAGTAGCTCAGTTGATAGAGCATTAGCCTTCCAAGCTGAGGGTCGCGGGTTTGAGTCCCGTCTTTCGCTCCAATGCGAGATGAAAGTCTGTCGGGACGAAAAGTTTATCCCGACAAAGTCGGGAAGTCCCGTCTTTCGCTCTCTGAAAAGAGAAATTTTTTATTTTTTTTTGATAATAGAATTTTGCTCTTTTTATTGCTGTTGTAGCTCAGTGGTAGAGCACTTCCTTGGTAAGGAAGAGGTCGCGAGTTCAATTCTCATCAACAGCTCAATTTTGTAGCTTTTATAAAACATATAATAATTTTTAAAATAATCTTTGAGTTATGGCAAAAGAAAAATTTGACAGGTCGAAACCTCACGTTAACGTAGGTACCATTGGTCACGTAGACCACGGTAAAACAACTTTGACCGCTGCTATTACAACAGTACTAGCAAAAAAAGGACTTTCTGAGTTACGTTCTTTCGATTCAATCGATAACGCACCTGAGGAAAAAGAACGTGGTATTACTATCAATACTGCACACGTTGAATACCAAACAGCTTCACGTCACTATGCGCACGTTGACTGTCCGGGTCACGCTGACTACGTTAAAAACATGGTAACTGGTGCTGCTCAAATGGATGGTGCTATCATTGTAGTAGCTGCTACTGATGGTCCTATGCCTCAAACACGCGAACACATTCTGTTAGCTCGTCAGGTAAACGTTCCTCGTTTGGTTATCTTTATGAACAAATGTGACCAAGTTGACGACGAAGAAATGTTGGAATTGGTAGAAATGGAAATGCGCGAATTGCTTTCGTTCTACGATTTTGATGGTGACAATACTCCTGTAATCCGTGGTTCAGCTCTTGGTGGCTTGAATGGCGTTCAAGAATGGGAAGATAAAATCATGGAATTGATGGATGCCGTTGACACTTGGATTTTATTACCAGAACGCGATGTTGACAAACCTTTCTTGATGCCTGTTGAAGACGTATTCTCGATCACTGGTCGTGGTACTGTTGCTACTGGTCGTATCGAAACTGGTAAAATCAAAACTGGTGAAGAAGTTCAAATTATTGGTTTAGGCCAAGGAGCACAAAAATCAGTAGTAACTGGTGTTGAAATGTTCCGTAAAATTTTGGACGATGGTCAAGCTGGTGATAACGTAGGTTTATTACTTCGTGGTATCGACAAAGAAAGTATCAAACGTGGTATGGTTATTACCCACCCGGGAAAAGTAACTCCTCACACTACTTTCAAAGCTGCTGCTTATATCTTGAAAAAAGAAGAAGGTGGTCGTCATACTCCATTCCACAACCGCTACCGTCCTCAGTTCTATATCCGTACATTGGACGTAACTGGTGAGATCACTCTTCCAGAAGGAACTGAAATGGTAATGCCAGGTGACAACTTGGAATTAACAGTAACTTTAATTTACCCAGTAGCTTGTAACGTAGGTTTACGTTTCGCTGTTCGCGAAGGTGGACGTACAGTAGGTTCTGGTCAGATTACTGAATTGTTAGATTAATCAGCCCCCTAAATCCCCCGTTGGGGGACTTTAAGAAAAGGCAAATACAATACATGCCTCTTAAGCCTCCCTATTGGGGAGGTTTGGAGGGGCTTTTACGGGCGTAGCTCAGTTGGTAGAGCACTGGTCTCCAAAACCAGGTGTCGGGAGTTCGAGCCTCTCTGCCCGTGCTTATTCTATTTAATAAATATGAAGATAATAAACTATATCAAAGAGTCGTATTCAGAACTAGTTCAGAAAGTATCGTGGCCAACACGTACCGAACTAACCAATAGTGCTGTAATAGTATTGATAGCTTCCATCATACTAGCATTATTAGTTTGGGTTATGGATTTAAGTTTTGAAAAGATCATGACGGTTATCTACGGTCTACTGTCGTAAATTTTTAACAAGGAGGAATCAAAGTGTCAGAGACAACAAATTTTAAATGGTATGTTCTCCGCGCCATCAGTGGCAAGGAAGCAAAAGTGAAAGAGTATATTGAGGCAGAAATGAAAAATTCTGATCTTGGTCAATACGTTGCTCAGGTATTAATTCCAACCGAAAAGGTTTACCAGATTCGTAACGGCAAAAAAATTACAAAAGAACGTAGTTGTATGCCGGGATATA
>CAYXQZ010000272.1:0-3838 GCA_964466415.1 uncultured Paludibacter sp. | reverse complement strand
ACACTTATAGCCTTAAAATCACCAATTCCATCAATCAAAGCTTTTAGAATTACCACATCTTGCCATTTGCCTTTTTTAAGCGCAAACTGTGAGTTAGCACATTTCCAATCAGTACCATTAAAAGAAAGCACTCTGTATTGAATAGTTGTAGATGAATTAAATTTGTAACGAACCATACGTGTTTCATTTACAGCCGCATACGGACTTTTCGATTTTAAATACAAATTTAAATAGTACATAATATTCATGGCAGGAGTAAAATTCAATGTTTTTCCTGGTTGATTTGTACCTGAACCCATTTGAAGAAAATCAGCATCAGTTACAGTAAGTTTATTGGTAGTTGATATTGCTGAGGTGTCGTTTTGATTCACCATATCATAAGTTACCTTAATAGAAGAATTAGCATCTACGATATTAAATTTTTGAGCTAATAAAATAGGAATGTAATCTTTTGCCTTTAAAGTTTCATCAAAATACTTGTTTTGATCAATTTTAGTAGCATTTGAGTATGCAGGAACACTTGTAAGCCTACCATTAAGCCTAGTAATTTCGGTATTCAAAGCATCGATCTTAATTTTAAGTGCAGTTGTATCTGCTTTGTTTGCTAAAGGATCAGCTTTAATTTTAGCCAAATCAGCTTTTGCTTTTGTTAAGCTGGCGTTATTTGTTGCTAATGAATCTGTTACTGGTTTTTTAATTGTGTTAGCAATTGTAGTAAAATCAGCTGCAGTCATTTCATAAGTGATTGTAACTAAATTCACTGGTTTTGCCTCTAAGTCCAGATTAGGGAAGTTTTTTTGATTAAAGTCTTCGCATGAAGTAAATAAAGCTAATAAAGCTGCACTTACTAAAAAATATATTTTTTTCATTTTTCTAAATGTTTTAGTGTGAATGATTGGTTTTTAGAATTTTAGTTTCAAGCTTAATGACCAAGTACGACCAAAACCATAAAACACTTGTGCCGATTTTGCATCATGTTCGTTTCCATCATAAGCATCGCTAATGTATTCTGCATCAAATAGGTTGTCAATATTACCTACAAGCGATGCATCGTACTCACCAATTTTAAAACGGTAATTAGCCATAAAATCAAATGTAATAGCATCTGGCATCATCCATGGTTGTGCAAAATTATTAGTTCCAATTGCAGAGTTTATTCTAAAACTTGAATAATTTTTTCCAAAATAATTCCCGTCAAGTCCAACTCTAAAGCCTTTGATTATTTGATAGTTAGCTCCAAGAGCTGCAGTGGTTTGAGCAGAGTTTCCTACTCGTATCCCTTTTAGGTTTACGTCAACTTTAGCATGACTAGGTCCCATTAGATCGGTTGGAAAGCCCATATTGTCGGATGGTTGTCCGGTTTCAGTGTAAAGATATCCACTTGCGTTACTATCCCATGTCCAGTCACCTAATGAAATCATACCATTAATTTCCAAATCTTTCATTGGTTTTGAAGTGAAATCAAATTCAACACCTTGGTGTAGTGCATTTACGCCTTCAAGGTTGGCATACTGAATTGAACGATTTGCAGTTGAAGTTACTACTATCGTTTTGTCCAACCATTTTGTGCGATAAACATTTAAGTTTCCAGAGAAGAATCTTGATTTAAATCCATAACCTACTTCAGCTGAAAACGCTTTTTCGTTTATACCATTCGGATTGAGCATATTACTTGTAGTTGATTGTAAAAATGCACCACCCGAGAAAAATGGCGCTCGAGATATAATACCAACATTTGCAAATACATTACTTTTATCGTCGATATTATAGTTAGCACCACCTTTGGCACAATAACCTAAGAAATTTGTTGTTTTAGATCTGGCATTAGCAGCATCGTAATAAAAACGGTCAACACGCCAATACGATGTGTTTGAGGCTGATAACGAAAGGAATGTGCTCAACGCATCTTTGTTATATTCGGCTTGCCCGAAAATACCTTGACTAAAAACAAAACCATCGTAATCGCGGTATACTACATCACCAACTTTCAATTTTTGAGTTTTCAATAAAGCATTGTCGGGATGTAAAGTTCTGTCAGAAGTTACATCTAGAAAGAATGCACCACCATATAAATCACTTATTTCGTTGGTATGTACTCCTTTATAATAACGAACATCTAAACCACCATATAAATCAATATTTTGACCAATTTTTGTATTGTAAGTCGAAAGTGCACCATACCAAATATGTCGGTTAATACTGTTCGACATAACCATTTTCGAACCAGTAGTGTTTTCGTTGGTTGGTTTATTCAAGTCGTAAATCGCACCATAATTAAAAGTGCCATCAAGGTTTCTGAATATCTGCGAAGGTTTTCCACTTGCATCGTTTGGTGTTCCAAACCAATTGCTTCTATCAGGACTGGTAGCGCCTTGTCCACTATATCCACCACCATCGCCAATTGACATATACAAAGCTGTTGACAAACTTGACTTTTCGTCGATTGTCCAGAAATGGTTCAACGAGATTTGTGGTTTGTTATAGTAATTGTACGACGATTGTTTGCGTTGTCCGTTCATGTCAAAACCATAAGAAGCATTGTATTTATATCCCAATGGTTGTTTTGCCCACTCTTCAATGCGTAATCTATCTGCATTGTTGCGTTGATTATGCCATTGTGGTGCTGCGAATGCTGTGAATGATAATTGATGAGTATCGCTAATTTTTTTAGAAATATTCATAAAATAGGAATAAGATTCGAACTCAGTACCTTGAATGTAGCCATTGCCAGTAGTTTTTGATCCCAACAAAGTAATAGCCCAATTGTCTTTAGTTAAGCCTGTTGATACCGAGAAACCCACTTTTTCGTAACCATCGTTACCAATACCATACGATATGGCACCACCTTTTTTGGCATCAGTTGATCGGGTTACAATATTGATTGAACCACCTAATGATGGCGCAGCCACTTTCGAAGCACCCAATCCACGTTGTACCTGCATGGAGCGAGTTACATCACTTAATCCAGCCCAATTCGACCAATATACGCCTCCCCATTCCATATCATTAACAGGAACACCATTTATCATTACAGCAATATTGGCCGATTCGAAACCACGCAAGTTAATACGTGAGTCACCAAAACCACCTCCCTGACGAGTTGCATAAACGCCAGGAGTCGATTTCAAGATTTCAGGAAATTCCTTTGTCCCAATTTTTGTTTCAATAATAATCGGATCAATCACAGATAAGGCAACCGGTGTTTTGCGGCGGATTGCTACCGACGAAGTTACAGTAACATCATTTAATCCAATGGCTTCGCTTGCTAATGCAATTGTAATTTTTTCTTTTGTGGTTGAACTCAACGTTATAGTTTGAGTTGAATAACCTACATACGAAACTGTTAGGTCTTGCTTACCTACTGGCAGTTTAATTGCAAAACTCCCATCTAATGAAGTGCTTACGCCTACTCCCGAAGCGGGATTGTAAACACTTACACCAACCAAAACTTCGTTTGTGGCCTTGTCAATAACAACGCCTTTAATAGTTCCCTGCGAATACGCCATCACGGCCAGCGAACAGATTACGATGAATGAAAAAATTTTCTTCATAAATTTTTAATTGTTTATTAATTGTTTTCTGCTGAATTTTTATGCAACAGCGTTGCAAAAATAATCATTTATTTATACAATCATTGCTAAGTGTCAAATTAAAATTCAAAACATGATATTTATAACAATTATCAGAAAATTGTGTGATTTAAAGTGTTTACGTTGTTGTGTTGATTTAAGTTGTTCGTATTCAGTGTTTTATATTTTGTTGTATTTTTATAGTTAAATTTTCAAACTGTCAGATTGAAAATTTTTGGAACATTTTGTTGATAAATTGTTGTTTATTG
>CAYXQZ010000271.1:0-3852 GCA_964466415.1 uncultured Paludibacter sp. | reverse complement strand
AAGTCGTAAAAATACAATTACATTCCCATACCTACAAGCGTTTTTTCTATTATTTTCTATGTTTATTAACATGAAAATTCAAGAAATGTAATAATGGGTGTTGTGAGTTTTGGCTGCTTGTAATGCATTGTTTTATAGGAATCTATTAAATTTTTGATTTTCATAGCCTCACGCGGGTGTGAGGCTATGAGTTTCAATTTGTTTTACAGATTTATTCTTCGTCGGCTTCGGGAAGCTCCAGGGTTTGTATGGTTTGTACGGCGTTGCCGGCAATGCCTTTGATGGAGCCATACATATTTACGGTATTCAGTATTACTTTTTCGATTTGCACTTCGCGCTCTTTAAAGTTTTTGAGTGCCACTATTTTTTCTTTGTTCAGGCTGGCTTTCATGGATGTAAATCCATTAACAATAGCCTCTACCTGCGATCTGAATTCGTTGCCGGTTAGGAAATCGTAGAGCATTACCATTTTATCACCTTTGTTTTCCTGTGTTGCCATGGCTGTGCTTACCTGTATAATACCTTGGCGAAGTACGGAGCAGAGCCCTTTGAACTCGTCGAACGAACAGATCCACACGCCATCAACCAGTGCCATACGGTCGATACCTTTGGGGTAAACTTGTGTTACGAGTACTGCCACGTTGGCATTAGCACGCAGGCTGTCTTCTTTGAGTTTTACTATCCAGTCGCCCCCAAAAGCTTTGGTGTTTTTACTTTCGTAGCAGATGCGCCCCATATTCTGTCGGTTGTGCGTGTGTACCGTTTGTATGCAATCGGCACCGTTTTGCCCCTTCTTTACCTCGTCGATGGTATCGAGTGGAAATTGAGTGCGTAGCCATTCCTCAATAGCTAGCTCCTGTGCTTCGCCCTGAAGCTGCATCGAGCCCTGTTCGGCTTTGCGTTTCATTTCTTCGGCCAGCAGTTTTTGGTCGTTAAGCTGTTTCTTCAATTCTTCTATTTTCAGGGTGTTTTCTTCTTCTACCCGTTGCTTGATTTTAATAGCTTCGTTTTGCAAACGCTCGGTCAGTTCCTTTTCTTTTTCGAGCCCTATGGTTTCGCGCAATTGTTCTTTCTCGCGTCGAAGGCGTTCAAGGTCAATTTTTGCCTGATTCAGTTCGCGGAGTTTATCCGATTTATCCTGCAATTCTTTTTGCATGGATTTGATGCTTTCCGCATTTTCGTCCTGCAAGCGCAGACTGATGGTTTTTTCCAATTTTTCCTTTTCGGCCATAAGTTTGGCTTTTACGGCAGCTTCAACTTGTTCGTTCAGAGCTTCTTTTTCTTTCGCTAATTGAGCAGTGGTACGGTTTATCTCCTCTTGCTTTAGTTTGTAATCCTGCTCTTTTTGAGCCAATTGACGCTCAAAATCCATTTTTAATTGTTCTTGTACTTGATGATAAAGTATCTCACTAACATTGATTGGTTCCTTACAATTAGGACATGAGATAATGGCTGTAGTAGTTTCCATAATGATGTTTGTTTATTTTGTAAAATTATTACTTATTTGATTTCTATTTATTGTTTATTTTCTGTTTTAAAACAGTTTTAATAAAATGGATATAAATTAATTATACCCAACTTTGCATGCTTTGTGTTGCAAGGTTTCAGAACTGCAAAAATCCAAAAGTTGCTCCTTATCCGGAAATTCACCATTCAACACTTTGTGGATGGCTACTTTTTTGGCAATATTATCGATTTGGCCTCCCGAAAAAGGAAATTTAGCTGCTAAATCGAGCACCATCTCATTGTTGAGCCAGGGCATTTTATTTTTCCAAATAAGCTCCTTAACAGTAACAGAAGGCGCTTCGAACTTAATTTTAAACAAAAACCTACGTTCGAAGGCACTGTCTAAGTTTTGAACCAGGTTGGAAGTACAAAGAATAATTCCTTTAAATCGTTCAATTTCTTCCAGCAGAATATTCTGAATGGTGTTTTCGGTTTGATCAATGCTCCGCATATTGTTTTCCCTGCGTTTAGCTAATAGTCCATCAGCTTCGTTTATAAGCAGGATAGGAGTAAGCTGACTTTTATCGGCCAGCTTACGGTAATTGTAAAAAATATCTTTTACTTTTTTTTCCGATTCGCCAAAAAACATATTTCGAACCTGACTCAGGTCAACCGCTACAATGTCGCGTCCGGTTTGCTTGGATAGTTGATAGCAAAGCTCGGTTTTTCCAGTGCCAGGATGTCCGTAAAGCAACACATTGATGCCAGGGGTTAAGCCCTGTTCCTCCAAACGGTACTTCATTTCGTTGTACTGCTCCTGCTGCAATGTTTTAGTAAGAAACTCAATTTCATTTTTAAGTTTGCCTTCAAAAAACAGTTCTTTTCCTTTGATATCTCCACTGCTGATAATATTTTTGCTCTTCGTTTTCGTATCAAACAAAATAGCATCTTCACCCAACAGCATTTCAATGGTATCGGTTGCTAAATCCAGTTGCTGATCGTTGGCAAACCGCGATTCGGAAGCTGTAATTAGCTCTAACTGAAATAAGATATTGGATTTGTTGACAAACTCCCTTACTTTGCTCATTCGTTGACGTGGGTTATCGTACATATCATCAAGGGTTTTCATCATCGAAGTCGATTTTCTGTGAATGATAAAGTCGTTACACATTTCGTAAAGAAAAGCGCGCTCTTCCAACGGTATTTTACTTTGCTCCAATTTTGCTATTACAGGCAAATGCACATTGGTGTATTCTAACATCTTGATTTTTATAAACATTTCATTTGTATCTATACCTAACATTTCGCGGTCTACTATAAGTCCAGATACTTCGGTACAAAAGCCATAAATATCCAACAATTCGGGCGACCTAAAAACTATGGGTCTGTTTTCGTATACTGCATCGGTTACATCGCGGTTTACATTGTAATACTTTATGCCACGACTTTTACGACGTCTCGTATTACTTTCGCCGGTTATTTCAATTAACTTTAAGTTGCTCAATGCCTGAAGTTCGATATTCAGATTTGCCGAATCGATAAAAGTAAGGCCGAGAAAATTCGTTATATCGATTATCTCTACCATATCAACTTTGGCCTGTAATACAAAAAGGGCCACAAAAAGATAACTCTGTTGTGTTGTTACACCCAGATAATCCGCCAGCTTTTTGTTTTTAAGCTTAATCGATTTCAAAGTAGCAGCTACTAATTTTGAATTTTCGAGTTTGAATGCAATGTCGGTAATGGTTTGAGCTACATTCATTTTTACTGGTTGAAGTGATTGAATTGTTTCCATATTTGTTTTTTTTAATTGATTACTAAATGATTTAATACTACGAATTACACTTGAAAAATCTCGCTTTTCGAACATGAAAATGAGGTACGGCAAAGCCGCAAAACTACATTTTGCTGATAAAATATTTTGAAATTATGTTGAGAGATACAGACATAGTTATCCCATAGAGGGAAAACGAATTAATATGTCTGTGAGCAAGATTTTGTTGGGTAGGGATCATATTCGTGATTCTCACTTTCCACCATGGCTCGTAAACTTGCTCTTGTATTACTGCCTGGTTGGCAATCGGTTCAGATTTACTTTTTGATAAACCTCCGATACTCTAAATATGATTGCTCTCGGATAAACCTAAAGCATGTATCTCATTTAAATACAAAAGTAGAAATTTGGTTTTATCTCTACAAGACTTTTTTAAAATAATAACATTACAAATGAGAGAATTTTTCAAACCCACGGCTTTACAATTATCAGTAGATTGAACTTGCTGTTTTTTGAGGAGTTTAAAGTTTACCGTATGCCTCCGGTTAAAAAATATTGGACCAAAAAAGATTTCCGTATGCCTCCAGTTAAATAATATTGGAGGAAAAAAGATTACCGTATGCCTACTGTTA
>CAYXQZ010000270.1:0-3864 GCA_964466415.1 uncultured Paludibacter sp. | reverse complement strand
TGGTAATTCTAAAAGCTTTGATTGATGGAATTGGTGATTTTAAGGCTATAAGTGTAAAAGGTGACCAGGTTTGGGCTTGGGATGCTAACTATAAATATATGATGATGACAGGATTTGTAAAACCAGCATATTTTGACAATGAAGACTGGTTAGTTTCGCCAGCCTTGAATTTTGCTGAGCGCGTTAATCCTTGGTTGAACTTTACACATGTTGGACGATATTTTAGTCCAGGAGAGCAAAGTCTTGAAGCAACTCGAAAAGCAATTACTGTTTGGATTTCAACAAAAAGTGATGGAAACACCATTAATCCAGATGATTGGACAAAATTAGAAATACCTAATGCTGGATTTCAATTTATTCCATTAAAATGGACATTTATTCCTTCTACTGGGATTGATTTATCAGCTTATGCTGGCAAGAGCAATGTACGTATTGCATTCAGATATCTTAGTAGTGCTGCTGATAATGCAGCAGGTACATGGGAAGTTAAAAATGTATTGGTTACTGAGGAATAAAATATCAGAAATCAAGTCAAACATTTATCACTAAAAAAGGCTGTCTCACATTTTTGAGACAGCCTTTTAATTGCAATTTAATTAGCCTTAAAACTCTTAGAAAGATATTTTAGCGCCTAATATCATACCCCAAGTACTAGTTGTTGAAACATTGTAGTTCCAACTAGTATTTGCTTTAAAATTAGCTGCATCGGTTGCATTTAATTTATAAGTTGGAACTCCTGTGGCACTTATTGAACTCATTGTGAGTAAACGAGCATTGTCGAAATTCATAACACCCATTGTTTTGTAAGCACCCCAACTTGGGTTAAGCATATTACCTACATTTAATATATTCAAACTCAATTCAACACCATAAGTATTTCCACCTATTTTGAAGTCAACATTTTCAGCAACTTTAAAGTCAAAGCGGTTTAACCAAGGACGTAAATCTCCAAAACGTTCGGCATATTTTCCTTTACGACTGCTTAAATAAGGACTATTTTCAACATAGCTCCAAAAATCAGCAGCTTGATCAACTTTTGAATATTTAACAACAGCTGGTGTACCTGAAGTAATATCAGCAAATGTTAGCTCTTCTTTAGTTGCTGGAACATATATAAGATCAGATGAATAACCATCGCGATTCAAATCATTAGAAGTAGTGTAAGAAACACGTCCAGTACTTGACCCACTATAGAATACAGAGAAAACTGTTTTTGATTTTCCAAACAACTCTAATTCATACGATAAACTTGAAACTATACGATGAGGAACTGCAAAGTTTGAATAACTTAAACCTGGATTATTTAAACTACCCACTGCCGAGTTTGCCGACCATGAAGAAGCTGCTGTTGAACCTGGGTTAGCCGACATGTCTTTGGCTGCTGTGTAAGTATACGATACCATACCAGTAAATCCTGCTATCATTCTTTTCGACAAGGCAGCATTTAAAGAATACTGATATCCTTTTTCTTTGCCATTAGCAAGCATCATTGCAGTTGTAATACTGTTATTGATTCTTCTATCTGTAGTAGCTGTCGAAGCATAAAGAGGACGAGTATCTGCACCTGAACCACTCATTTTCATTGTTGGCGCTTTTTCGTTTACATTAATTTGAACCACATTATAAACATCTTGTGTAAACAATCCATTTAAACTTAAATCAAAACCAAGTGGTAATTCTAAATCAACACCTAAACTACTACGCCAAACTTGTGGCATTTTAAAATCAGGATCAACAAATGCGATATTCCCAGGTGCTGTTGTTGAAGGAGTTGAAGGAAATAAAGTTGGATTATTTGCTAATACGTCTTTATAATCAGTTCCAAAAACAAAACCAGTAGGAACAGATGTTCCCGATAGGTCTTTGGTATTTTGTATTACTCCAGCATTTGTTGGTTGATTGGTGAACCATACAAAAGGTAAAAGTCCAGTGAATAAACCAGTACCACCATTTACAACAATTGATTTGTCGTTTTTTACATCCCAACGGAATCCAAATCTTGGAGAATACAATACTTTTGCCGAAGGCCATTGCGAAACATCAATTTTGCGTTTATTTACAGTTGAATCGCCTATATTCGAGAAAGTTAGTTTGTCGATTGCAGGATTTCCAGCCATATTATCTAAATACATAGGCAAATCTAATCTTATACCACCTGTTAATCTCAAATTGTCAAGTAAATACCACTCATCTTGTACATACAATCCACCCATTCCAAAGTTCAGTTCTGCCCCAGGAGCATCATCACCATTATAACCGTAAGTTAATGAATAATGCGTAGGTTTTTTATCCGTTAAAAAATCGTTCATTGATGCATAACGATAATAACCATAAGGATATCTTAAGAATGAGTTCATGAAATATTGTTTTTCGAATGACGCACCCATTGTTAAGTAATGTTTGTCGATAGTCCAAGATACATTATCAGTAAAGCTCAAAACATTGTTAATCACATTGTTATTGGGAGTAAATAGTTCAGTACCAAATGACATGTAAACTTTACTACCACTTGATGCACCATCATAAATATCAACAAATGGAAATGGATTTCCTAATTCTTGACGAGTATCTTGAATATGTGTATAAGTTGCTAAAAATTTATTTGAAAGTGTTGAGTTGAAAGTTGTATTTAACTCAGCGGTTAATGAAGTCACAACGTTTTTGAACTTATAACCTGAATTTGAAAATGCCATTGAATTGAGACCAATACGTTGTTCTATAGTGCCTGAAGGGCTAGAAGTAGCATTTACTTGTTGATCGTTTTTCGATTCAACTGCATTGAAACGGATCATTAATTTGTTAGACTTATTAATATTCCAGTCCAAGCGAGTCATTAACTTCCAGTTTGAAGAAGCAAAACTTTGAAAATTATTATAAATGCCTGCGTCGTAACCATATTTAGTCATCAAATGATTTTTCATTGCCAACAAATCAGCGTCTTTTGTTCTTGAAATTTTCAAATCATTATTGCTAACACCATCAATGCTTGGTGTCCATTCGATACCAGGGAAAGTTTCTTTTTCAGTTTCAGCATTTACAAATAAGAAAAGTTTGTTTTTAATAATTGGCGCACCTACTGTAAAACCATAAGTTTGCGCTTGGCGTGTGTTTGCATTTTTCACAACAAAAGTATCCACTTTATTCCCGGTAAATGACGTTGGGCGTTGAAAGGTATAAACTGTTCCTTTCACTTTATTAGTTCCACTTTTGGTAACAACATTGATTGCTGCTCCAGTAAAATTTGAATATTTTACATCATAAGGCGATACGTTAACACTAATGGCATCAATTGCATCTAACGAAACTGGTTGAGCATCACCGCCAGGTAAGTTTTTAGTACTTAAACCAAAATTGTTATTTAACGAAGCTCCATCCAGCGTGATTGTGTTATAACGACCATCCCGACCAGCAAATGAACTACCTGAGCTAGCAAAAGGAGATAATTTTGTAAAATCATTAATACTACGGCTGATTGATGGTATTGTTGCCAACTGAGCTGCACCAATATTGGTAATTGTGCTATTTTTTGCCACATTACGCTTAGCTTCAACTACAGTTTCTTGCAAAGTTGTAGCTGATTCATTCATTTTAACCGAAACATTTTCAGTTTCACCCAAGTTTAGGCTAACACCTTTAATTAATACTGTTTGAAAACCTACATATGATATTTTTATCTCATACGGACCACCAACACGCATACCAGCAATATTAAACCTACCGTCGGTATTTGTAACTGTGCCATACTGTGAACCCGACGGTGTGTGTGTTGCTACTACCGAAGCACCAATTATAGACTCACCATTGGAGTCAACCTTACCACTTATACCAGAGGTAGTTACCTGAGCATTCAATGTTGCACTCACG
>CAYXQZ010000269.1:0-3881 GCA_964466415.1 uncultured Paludibacter sp. | reverse complement strand
CAAACAGGATTTAGTACTTGTGGCGGAAATGTGTCTACAGAAGAGTATACTATAAGTTTTTCTATGGGACAGATTTTCTATTTATCTGCCTTTTCAACTTCTAATTATTATTCTCAGGGACTTCAACATTCAAATTTGGTTACATTGCCAAATGGTATTGATAATTTAACTGAAAATAATTCATTGATTTCAATCTATCCGAATCCGGTTGTAAATGAATTGCACTTAAAGTTGAAAAACATAGAAATGAGTGGTTTGAATGTAAAGCTTTACAATTCATTGGGTAAAATGGTAATGCAAACAGCGTTCAAAACAAGTGAGCAAATATTAAAAATGGATAATTATGCTTCTGGCATATATATGCTTGTACTATCAGATAATCAAATTATTAGAGGATTCTATAAATTTATAAAAAAATGAAAAAAGCAACAATTTCGATTTTCGTATATCTGATTTTTCTTGTTGTTAATCTGTATTTTGTAAAAGTTTCTGCACAAATAACGGAATCATTTAGTTATCAGGCAATATTGAGCGACAGTAAAGGAACTCCTATTGTAGGAAAAGTAGGAGTTAAAGTTTCCATCTTATTTAAACAAGAAAATGGAACAACAGTATATATGGAGCGACATGATAAAACCACTGATAGTAGAGGCTTTATAGGTTTAATGATTGGCGAAGGAACAACCATTTATCTTGGTAAACTCGATACGATTAACTGGGCTAACGGACCTTATTTTGTTAAAGTGGAGGTTTCGCCTACCGGAGGATATACATTCCCATTAACAACAGTTAGTAAAATTGCAAGTGTTCCTTATGCACTATTTGCTCAACGGGCAGATAGTTTATCATCTTCATTCAAAGAGACTGATCCATTATTTTTAGCTTCAGCTGCAAAAAAAATAACTGAACAGGATATTACAAGATGGAACACATTAACTCAAAAAGCACAATACAAAATTGGTCAACTTG
Source organism: uncultured Paludibacter sp. (assembly GCA_964466415.1). Lineage (GTDB taxonomy): Bacteria > Bacteroidota > Bacteroidia > Bacteroidales > Paludibacteraceae > Paludibacter. Next base: position 2,912 of record CAYXQZ010000269.1, on the reverse strand, counting down.
CACATGGTGGCATTGTTTTTTATGTTTCACCTGATGGAAATCACGGTTTAGTTGCGTCATTAAATGATTTCAATAGTAATACAAATTGGTCGAACGCTAAAAACCTAAGCTTAGCAAGTTATAATGACTGGTATGTGCCGTCTATCAACGAATTGCATTTACTATTCCAATCGCAATATGTAATAAACAAGGTTTTAGAAAATGGCAATGGTTCGACAGGATTAACAAGTGAAATCTATTGGTCATCAACCGAAAAAAATAGTAATGAGGCTTATATAGTTGATTTGGGTACAATTAAATCAAACTTAAAAACCAATATTGCCGCATTCAGAATAATTCGATCATTCTAAGTTATCCGCATATAGTCAAAATACTATATAAAATCAGTAGAATTTCTCAAACAATCAGATTTTATTTATTCTACTTTTACATCGATATTTATTAATTGAATAACAATCCAATAAAATTTAATTATTATGAACAAAAAAATTTACACATTATTTAAAAAGGCACTATTAGTTGTCTTTTTTGCAATTTCAAGTTTAACAAGTATGCATGCTCAAGAATATGCAGATTCAACGGGACTTGTGAATGACATTGTCGCTGGAACTTATGAAGAGTACATTTTAGCTCCCAAGTCAGTCAAAGATACTTTTTTTATTTCAAAATCTATTACCTTAAACAAAAGTGTAATAATCAGAGCAAAAGCAGGTCTCGGTTTTAAACCGGTTCTGGTAGGTAACAATGCAAAAAACCCGAGTTATCTGTTTCAGGTTAAAGACGTTTTGTCTGGTGCCGATATAACTTTACGGGGAGTTAATATTTCTAACAAAATAAGGGGTGCTAAATCGATTAGTAACGGAACTTTCACAATTTTATCTGAAGGTGTAAACTTAAATGTGAAGGATTGCGAATTTTATGATTTTCCTGGCTATAATGCTGTAGCAAAAATATTTAATTCTGGAGGTAATATTACATTAGACAGTGTGTTGGTATATAATTGTGGAGGTAAAATAATACAGGTTAATTATAAAGACGATGCTTCTACACCAAACTATGTTCCACTAATCGGTGATTTAACAGTTAAGAACTCAACTTTCGCCAAAATATACGGTAGAATGTTTTTAGAACTCGGTGCAGGGAATGTAGTAATAGATCCAGTTACAATGACTACAGCACCTTTTAATGCTGGTGCAAATAACATTTCTATTGATCATTGTACTTTTTATGGTTTCGAAGGTGTTGGTGTGCTAAATAGTAAAAAAGGTTATACTTTTGCCGGAGATCAGGCTGCTGTAAAACAAAAATTATCGATAACCAATTCAATTTTTTCAAAAATGGATAAGAATATGGATATGGACAGTGCTTCGGTTTTTGTCATAGATAATAATTATTTTGATTTTGGAAGGAATTTGGGTACAAGTACTTTGGAGGATTTGTCAAAATACAATCCAACAAATACAAAAACGGTAGGACCTTTGTTTGCTGATACAACAAATGGCAAATGGAATTTAACATTAACAAACAAAAATTTATTGATTGGCTCTGACAGCAAACCAATCGGAGACCCACGCTGGACTAAGACGAACACCGGTTTAAGAGATTTTTTGAAAAGTAAAATTACTATTTACTCCGATGATAACAATATCATAGTAAATTCTCAATTATCAGAAAGTACTGTAAGCATATTTGATTATACCGGTCGATCAATCAAAACACTTCGGATAAATTCAGGAACAACAAGAATTCCATCAGCAAAAGGATTCTATCTGGTAGCTATTACAAATAACAATGAAAGAATAGTTTATAAGGTTTTACTGAAGTAAAAATAACTTAATTATAAAAAAAGAGACGTTATATGTCTCTTTTTTTTATCGAATAATAATATTATTACTTTGCCCAAAGATACAAAGTATTATGAAATTTATTAAATCAATTAGTGTAATAACATTGATATTATGGCAGATGAATATGATATTTCCAACTTACTTATCTGCTAAAACTTACTACCAACCAACCTGGAATTCTTTAAAACAACACACTACACCGCAATGGCTTAAAGATGGTAAGTTTGGCATTTATACTCAATGGGGAATTTATTCCGTTCCGGCTCAGGGACCGAACGGCACATGGTTTGCAAACAAACTTTATGAGGATTCTCAGGGGCCGGAGAGAAAATATCACGAAGCCACTTATGGTCCACTGGAGAAATTTGGTTATAAGGATTTTATTCCAATGTTCACTGGCGAGAAATTCAATGCAGATGAATGGGCAGAACTTTTTTTAAAAGCGGGTGCCAGGTTTGCCGGACCGGTAGCAGAACACCACGACGGATTTGCTATGTGGGATACTAAATATTCGGAATGGAATGCCTCCAAAATGGGACCAAAGCGTGATGTGGTAGGGGAACTTGCCAGGGCAATTAAAAAACGCAATATGAAATTTGTTGCTGCGTTTCATCATGCTGAGGCTTGGTTTTATTTTCCTACCTGGGATAAGCGTTACGATTGTGGAGATCCAAAATACTCGGGTCTTTATGGGCCAATCCATGAAAAGTATGCTTTACCTACAAAAGCGTTTCTTGACAATTGGAAAGGAAAAATTTATGAAGTAATTGATAAATATGAACCTGATTTTATCTGGTTCGATTTTGGTTTGAAATTAATTACAGATTCATTTAAGCAGGACATGCTCGCTTATTTTTATAATAATGCATTATCACATAAGAAAGAAGTTGTTGTCACTTACAAATCGCACGACCTGCCTCCCGGGGCCGGGCTTCTCGATTGGGAACTGGGACAGGAACCGGACTTGACCTATTACGATTGGATTACAGATACATCGATTGATGATGGACAAGGTTGGGGTTATGTAAAGGGACTTGGATTCAAATCAGTTAATAACCTCGTTGA
>CAYXQZ010000268.1:0-3882 GCA_964466415.1 uncultured Paludibacter sp. | reverse complement strand
TTATGAACTTTATAACTTTATGAACCTTATAACTAACAACTTAAATCTTAAATATCAATCCAATAGTTGGCAATAAATTACCTCCAAACGAGTCGATAGTACGCAATACATATTTACTATTATCCATAGGGTCAGTTACCGGATTTCCGTTTGTTATATCAGTATTGGTATATATAGGTCTTCCTTGCGTTTTGAAATTATATACATTCTGCACATCCACATAAAAATTCAACACCCATTTTTTGAAATAAAATTCTTTATCGATACGAATATCCAATTGATGCGAATTACTTAAACGCGATTCGTTAAACCTTGAATAATCTAAGTAGGGTTGATTGGTTATATCCCAAGCAGCCTTTAAACTAGATTTAGCTTCATCAATAGGCGAGTAAGGTGCACCACCCACAAAACGCCAACGACCAGCAACATTCCAACTTTTTGCAAATTTATAACTTCCTATCAAATTAAACAAATGACGAGTATCCCAGGATGATGGTCGGTATTCGCCAGCAATATCTGTAAACTCACTTCTAAAATAAGTATAAGTGGAAGTGATATTGAGGTTTTTCCATTCCATAATCTTATATAGCACCTCAAATCCATACGCGCGCCCTTTTCCAGTCGAAGTAATTTCTTCATCTCCAATCTGTCCAAAATCGCCACCTTTACTAGCAATACTTATGCCTTCGCGCACCGACATAGGATAGTTTTCGTATTGTTTGTAAAAACCTTCAACTGTCAGTTTCATTTTATCTTGTGGACGAAACTCAACACCTGCAATAAATTGATTAGAAGCAATATACTTCAAATTTTGGCGATTTACAAATTCATCATTTGAGTTTTTGTAACCCATAGTAGTATAAGCAGGTTGCATGGCATACCGACCAATATTGGCGTTTATATCAAATCGTTCGTTTACAGCAAAAGAAGCCGAAATACGTGGCGATATCTGATTCAACGGGTTTTTCATATTATCATTGTAATTGTTTGCCACTAAGTTTAAACCTATAGAAAGTTTAAGTTGATCGTTTAAGTATTCATCCGAAGCTTGTGCAAAAGCCTGATAACCAAAAAGATTAAGCTCGGTATTATAAGTCAAAGGCGTTGGCAATCCAAATATATTCCGAAATGTTTCATTCGTGTAGTGTGAATAGCGCAACCCCGCTCCCACTTTTAATTTAATTGGTAGTGATCTGTAATCACGTTCAAAGCGCAGTTTGTTTTCTGCTTCATCCGATAAGTAATCCTGTGTTTTAATAGCAGCTACCTCATCGTTATCTTTGAACTTGAAATTATTATTGCGCAACATATTGCGACTCAAAATCCAATTGTCGATATGTTTATCGTTAAAATGTTTGTATACAGCACCTACCGTATAATTCCATTGTTTGTAAATTGGCAAATAGGATAATAAGTATTTCTGGCTTTCGGTGGCTGGTTTAGCAGGGTCATCGTATTTATTAAGTACTAAATCGTCGATAGCACCAATTCCCAAAAAGGTAATTTCGTTTTTCTTGTCAATCTCGTATTTGTATTTTAATTGAAAATCGTTGTAAGTTGGCAAAAAAGGCAAACCAATAGCTTTAAACAAAAACTGTAAATACGACTGACGAGCCGAAACAATGAAAGTTGATTTTTTACTTAAAGGGCCATCAATAGTTAGCGCAGCATCCGAAGCACCTACCGAAAGTTTAGTATGCACACGGTCTTTACTACCATCTTTCTGGCGAATTTCCATTACCGAGCTCAAAGCATTGGTTCTATTAGCGGGAAAAGCGCCGGTGTAAAAATTAATCTCTCGAATAAAATCGGGATTCAACACACCCACAGCACCACCAGAAGCACCTTGTGTTGCAAAGTGATTGATAATTGGAATTTCAATTCCATCCAAGTAAAACACGTTTTCGGAAGGTCCACCACCACGAACAATTAGGTCGTTACGATTTGGGTCAGTAGCACCAACACCCGGCAAAGCTTGCACCACCTTCGACACATCGCGGTTAGCACCTGCACTTTTTTCAATTTCCTGAACTCCAATGGATAGAACCGAAATAGGGCTTTCGATGCGCTTAACATTTATGTTTTTGCGAACCACTACCTCTTGTATAGCAAAAGCTGCTTCGTTAACTGGAATGTCGATAAAGGAGGTTTGATTTCCTTGAACCTGCACTTCCGACGAAATAGCTGTTTCGAATCCAACTGAACTTACCACTAAGCGTACAAAACCTGGATCGATTCCTGTGAAAATAAAATTTCCATCCAAATCGGATGTTGAACCTATAAGTGTACCTTGAATAAGAATATTAGCAAATTCAAGTGGTTCATTGCTTTTGGCATTAAAAACCTTACCCTTTATAATCCCCTTTTGAGCGAATATCAGTAAACCGCTCATTACAAACGCAAATAAAACGATTGTCTTTCTCATATTTATATTTTTCATTATGCTGTTGAAACTTGTTTGTTTATGTACTAATTACAACAAATATAATACAGATATGTTCTTTAATTACTAAAATAAATCGCAAAAAATCCGAGCTTTATATTTGACATGGCTAAATATCAAACACATACAATTAACAATAAACTCACAAACACTTTAAAAATTATCAGTATCTTTGCAAAAAAAACACGCAATTGGAAACTGAATTACAAATTACCACTGACGGCTCGCATACCCTTTATGTTGCTGCTATCGACGAAACCTACCATTCAACATACGGTGCTATTCAGGAATCGATGCATATTTTTATTGATGCTGCCTTAAAAAAATGTGCTAAAAAAACCATACGCATATTAGAAATTGGCTTTGGAACAGGCTTAAATGCCTTGTTGACAGCAATTGAAGCTGAAAATTCAGAAACGAAAATACATTACTCCACACTGGAAAAATTTCCAATTCCAATTGAAACGGCATTGCAATTAAATTATTCAAGCATACTTTCAAAAAAAACTGTTTTCGAAAAATTACAGAATGCGGATTGGGAAAATGAAATTGAAATAAGTAGTTATTTCTATATTCAAAAATTGAAATGCGATTTTACGGAAACAACTCTAAACAACAAATTCGACATTGTATATTTCGATGCCTTTTCGCCTGAGAAACAACCCGAAATGTGGACAGTGCAGCAATTTAGAAAAATATTCGACGCCTGTAATTCAGATGCAATTCTAACCACCTATTGCTCCAAAGGCATGGTCCGTAGAGCCTTACTCTCAGCAGGATTTAAGGTTGAACGCTTGCCTGGCCCTCCTGGAAAACGTGAGATTTTGAGAGCTAGAAAAGTAGGAAAATAATTAGGCTATTTTACTTATAACTCCCCAAGTTTTGCCAAGTTTTCAGAGTCTGTTTCTACTACAAACCGACCATTTTCAACATAACCCCAACCTTGTGAAGATATGGCGTAGATACGATTTGTGAGGTTTTCTTTTTGAATAATAACAGGCTTTCCGGCCACACAAACACTATTATCGGGTAAATCGGTGGTTACAACTGCATTGGCACCAATTCTACAATTATTACCAATCCGCACATTCCCAATCACTTTTGCGCCGGCTCCAATCAGGCAATTATCGCCAATTACCGGACTACCAAAACCTTTGGAATCAATCAACATATTCGAACCTATTGTTACCTGCTGAAATATCATGCAGTTTTTTCCGATTACAGCACCTCCACTTATAAAAATGCCATAAATACCATGTATAAAATGTACAGGTCCAGCAATTTTTGTTTCAAATGGTAAATAGGAGTTCGTCTCATGCTGAAATCCGCGATTCAGAAAAAGATAAAAATTTTTCAAAAATGCCGAGTTAGTTTGTTGGTATTTAGTTCGTAACCCGTAAAAACCACCGAATTTTTTAACGATTGGAGAAAAGAACATA
>CAYXQZ010000267.1:0-3900 GCA_964466415.1 uncultured Paludibacter sp. | reverse complement strand
GACTCAACTATTTCTATTCCTCAAGCAGTGTATAAAAAAGGAAAGGTTGGCTTAATTGGTTCATTGTCGGGTAAATACACTTTTGTTATCAACAATGCGAAAACGATTCAAGCAAAACTGACTCAACCCAAGGTCTTGGAATTGGCAAGTCCAAAAATCAACATTGAATTTTTCCCTATATCTGACGAAAAAATTCAAGCAGTAGAAGTAAATACCTTGAAATCGTTGACTGAATTTGAAGATTCTACCATTAAGTATTTTGCCGGAAAAGCCAAATACACGATTAATTTTAGTGTTCCCAAAAAGTTTATTTCATCGACTGATTCAATCGTTCTGAATTTAGGAAATATGGACGCCACAGCCGAAGTGATTTTGAACGGCAAACTAATCACTTATGCTTGGCAAAACAATACTTGTGTATCTGTGAAAGACTTATTGAAAGGGGAAAATAAACTTGTTGTAACCGTAGCAACAGTTTGCCGAAACCGTTTTATTGGCGATTTAAATCAATTTGGCGCAGTAAAAAGTCTTTGGACAACTTCGCCAATTCCGGAAATTCTGAATAAAAAAATGCCTTTGAAGCCTTCGGGATTAATGGGACCATTGAAATTAGTTGGATTTAAAAGTATCACAAAATAAACAATATTTAAATTGCTAAAATAATGAGAATTAATCATTTGATTATTACAATTGCACTTTTAATTAGTAGCCTTTCAATCAATGCTCAAAAAGAGGGATTGCCATTTGTTGGTGCTCAGGTTTTTATTGAGCCGGGACAAACAAATGAGGAAGTAGAAAACTGGTTCCGAATTTTGCAGGAGCAAAAAATGACCGTTTGTCGTATTCGTTTACACGAAATTCATATGCAAAGACCCAACGGAACATGGGATTTTAGCAGATATGATTTTGCTTTTAAAATGGCTGAAAAATATGGTATTAAAATATTCGCAACCTTATATCCCAAAGAAATATCTCCGGACTGGCGTTTAGAAAAGTTTCCTCAAAACAAGGAACACCTTAAATCGCTTGAGAAATTTATTAAAGCTATGGTGATGAATTTCGGCAAGTTTAATTCGCTTTACAGTTGGGTAATTCAAAATGAGCCGGGTGCTTATGGCATGTACCCGAAAAGTAATTTGTCGGATAGTTTGAAAACTGCGTGGAAAAAAACACAGCTACCTGCATTATATAAAAGCAAAGGTTATAATGCTGATAACTATCTGGAAGAAAAGATGTTTCAACGAAATTACATCACTTGGTTTTTGTCGTGGATAACTGATAAAGTCAAGGAAACTGGTGATAAACACGAAATTCATGTGAATAATCAGGATATTTTTATGAATGCTCCTGAGTACGATTTTGTTACTTGGCGTAAGTTCCTGACCATTTTTGGCGCTTCGGCTCATCCAAGTTGGCATTATACTTTTTTTAACCGCAATCAATATCCTATGGTTTTTTCGGCCAATTGCGACCTAATGCGCTCTGGTGCTGGCGATAAACCGTTTATAGTTACCGAGTTGCAGGGAGGAAATAATACTTACAGTGGATACGCGCCAATGAATCCAACCAAAGATGAAATTACGCAATGGTTATGGGTTTCTATAGGTTCTGGTTCTAAAGGAACTATTTTCTGGACATTGAACCCAAGAGCAGTAGGCGGTGAAGCGGGTGAATGGGCCATGATTGATTTTCAGCAAAAACCCACCGACCGTTTGTTGGCTGCGGGTGCTGTTGCCAATGAGTTGAGCAAAAATAAAGCTTTGTTCGAAAATGCAAAACCTTACCAATCGCCTATTTACATTTTATATTCGAAAGAGTCGTTTTGGCAAGAGAAAACCAAAGCCGACCGAAAAGAAAAAGAGGAGATTGAAGGCAGAACTGAGGGTGCAATGATAAAATCGGTTATTACTTGGTACGAAGCTTTAACAGCTTGTGGTTTAAATTCAAATTTAGGTGAAATGAGTCAGTTCCAATGGGATAAGCCATCTTATGTTGGTGAAACAATTATTCTGACACACCAAATAGCAATTTCATCTGATTACTGGGAAAAGATTCGTCATTTTGTAAAATCAGGAGGAAAATTAATAGCCGATGGTTTGACTTTTTTCTATGACGAAAACCAATTTGCGGTGATGCAAACCGGTTTTCCGCTTGCAGATGTGATGGGTGGTTCAATAGCCGAAATAGTTACAGCGCCAGGTGATTTTAATTTGAAAATAGGTTCAGAAAATCTTCCTGCACATTTGTTTAAAGGATTTTTAAGCACCACAACCGGAAAAGTACTTGCAAAAGAAGGAGAAAACATAGTTGCAATGACCAATCAATTTGGAAAAGGTAGTGCAACATGGATTCCCTCTTTGCTTGGTTTGGGAGCAAAACGAGTGGATAATATGCCGCTTTCAAGATTTGTACAATCTGAACTAGCTGGAACTATCCAAAATTTCCCTGTACGTTTTGAAGTACCTCAAAAAGGAGTTCAAATGCGAACAATGGTTTCAGGATCAGAAATCATTACCATAATTATCAACAAATCAACTGAAACAAAAAATTTCAAATTGTTTGTAAAAAATAGTAGTGCAAAACCCACTGTTTTGGTAGCAAGCAAACAAGGATATGTTTCAGGAAAAAAAATCCGCATTCAAGCTGAAGAAACAATGGTAATTCTGTGGAAATAAATTAAAAGAAATCATGAAAAAAGTAATCACAATAACAATTTTCTTACTTGTATTTTTACAAGTGTTTAGTAAAACGATAGTCGAAATCAAAGGCAATCAATTTTATATCAATGGAAAACCAACGTATGCGGGCAGATACTGGAACAATCACAAGATTGAAGGGCTGTTGATAAACTCACGGATGGTTCAAGGTGTTTTTGATGATCTGAATCCTGAAAATGTAAACTCATTCGCCTATCCCGATACCAAGAAATGGGATGCCGAACGAAATAATAAGGAGTTTGTAGCCAATATGTCGCTTTGGAATTCTTATGGGTTGAATAGCTTTACAATTAATATGCAAGGTGGAAGTCCTTCAGGATATGGTGCTTCAAAGTGCATTAATTCAGGTTTTAATAAAGATGGCTCTCTTAACCCGGCATACATTAATCGTTTGAACAAAATATTAAAAGAAGCTGACCGATTACAAATGGTGGTAATTTTAGGTTTATTCTACTTTGGTCAAGATCAATATTTAATAGATGAAAAAGCGATAGTGAATGCTACTAATAATATGATCAATTGGTTGTTCAAGAAAGGTTACAGAAATGTTTTGATAGAAATTGCAAATGAAACCATGGATAATGGACTTTATAATCACCCGATTTTGTACCCGAATCGTATTCATGAATTGATAAATCAGGTGAAATCGATTAAGAAAAAAGGCTATAGGTATCTGGTAGGCACAAGTTATGGCGGATTGGTTGTGCCCACATCAAATGTGGTGAAAGTTTCTGATTTTTTGTTGATTCATGGAAATGGCGGTTCAAAAACTGAAATGATTCAAACTTTAATAGATAATACAAAACAAGTAGATGGTTATCGACAAATGCCGATAGTAAACAATGAAGACGACCATTTTGATTTTGAAAAGGACACAAACAATTTCACTGTTTCAGTAAAAAACTATGTCTCGTGGGGCTATTTCGATTTTCGCTTTCCGGGTGAAACCGACTATAAAGAAGGTTACCAATCGGTTCCGGTTGATTGGGGAATTAATTCAAAAAGGAAAAGGGCTTTTTTTGAAAAAGTGAAAGAAATAACAGGAGGAAAATAACGCTATCATTTGATTATTAGATATCAAAAAACCAAACCGTTATTTGATAACGATTTGGTTTTTTCAACTCTCCATCTTGGACTTGAACCCCAAAAATAGACTCTATCTGATTAATCAAAAAATAATTGA
>CAYXQZ010000266.1:0-3939 GCA_964466415.1 uncultured Paludibacter sp. | reverse complement strand
CCTGATTGTACATGCCCTGCCATAAAAAGCGACTGCCGCCAATTTTATCGTTACCAACCAAACCAATGGAACCTCTGAATTTCAGGAATGCTACAACCTTTAGAATGTCTTTCATAAAAGGTTCTTCGGTAAGTATATAACCACCCGAAATGGCAGGAAAGAAACCATATTGATGACCCGGAGCAAAGTTCTCGGAACCATTGTATCCCAGATTTATTTCGGCTAAATATTTACGAGCATAATCGTATTCGAAACGTGCGGCGTAACCTTTTAGCACAAACGGTTTTGCTGTGGTGTACTGGTCGTTTTGCTGGTTATAAACTACCGTCGAATTTATTTTTGATTTGCCAAAAGTACGAGCATGATTTAATTTCAACTGAATACCGATGCGTTTGTAAGCCGCTGTAGTCGATTCACCTGAATATTTAAATGGCGATGCTTCCAGCGTTTGGTCGTACTTTTCGGTATTTGGATTAAAATAATAAGTATCAGGCTGTTCGCGGTAGCTTTTCAGGGAGCCTACCGAACTGTTGAACGACAAATTCAAATCGAACGAAAGACCTTTGGTGATAAAACTCAGGTCGTTTTTGAGTATACCAACAATGTCGTAAGTATTGGTGCGTGTATTGTCGTAACCGCTGTTTGCAATTTTCACCACCGGACTATTTTGTCCCAATGCAGCAGCGTAAGTTCCATCGGGATTAAAGATTGGCGATGCGTAAGGTACTTTGGCAATGATGGTTTGCATAATGTTGGTAACATCAGGAAAACCGTTTTTCTCGCCTGTTCGACCACTGATATTGGCACTCAATGTCTGAAATTTATTGATATTTAAATCAAAGTTAGACCGAAAACTAAATTGTCGGTAATAAGTATCCGAACTATAGCGGTTGTGCGTATCGGTATATTTAAACATACCTCCCTGGTCGAGATAACCCAATGAAATAAAGTATTTGATAGTTTTTGTTCCACCAGAAACATTCAGATTGTATTTTTGCTGAAGCGAAACGGGTCTCACCACCTCGTTGTACCAATTTACATTCGGATAGCGGTAAGGGTCTTCGCCCAAACGAAATCCTTCGAGCGCTGCATCCGAAAGAAAGGGATCAATATTCGGATTTTTACCATCGTTAAGGGTTGCCACTTTGCGCAGCACCAAATGGTCATACGAACCTAAAAATTGTGGCACATTAACAGGTTGTTGCACCCCAAAATTAGTCGATAAGCTAATTGCTGGTTTTCCTTCAACACCCCGCTTAGTTGTAATCAAAATTACTCCATTAGCACCTCTCACACCGTATACTGCTGTGGAAGAAGCATCTTTAAGCACCGAAATAGATTCCACTTCATTCGGGTCGATTTGCGAAAAACTTTCGCGCTCCACACCATCCACAATAATCAATGGATTGGTATTCACCCAAGTAGACTGCCCACGAATAAAAACCGAAGCGGCATCTTCACCCGGGCGACCTGAAGATTGTATAGTAACAACACCTGGAAGCTTTCCTGTAATAGCCGTACTTAAATTGGAAGTCGGAACGCGTAGAATTTCCTTATTGCTGATGGTACTTATCGAACCTGTAACAGTGGCTTTGTTTTGTGTTCCATAACCAACAACCACTACTTCCGAAAGCGTTTTGACATTTTCTTTTATAACCACTTTCATGGGTTGCTCGGAGGTTATTGGTAGTTCCAACTGTGTGTAACCCACATACGAAAACACCAATTTATCCTGTGCGGAATTTGGTTTGATGCTGAAAAAACCATCCATATTGGTTACAGTACCAATATTTGTACCTTTTACCATAACACTTACTCCGATAAGCGTTTCCCCTTTTTCGTCGGTTACAATTCCCGATACTGATAGATTTGTTTTTTGTCCCCAAGCACTTGCCGCATGTATTAAAAAAACACTAAGCAGAAGTACACAAACGCGAACTTGTCCAACTAATTTTTTTTGAGTCATTTTATTATTAGATTTAAAAAACGAACTGTATTTATGTGAAATAAATATCTGTTAATAATATATTTATCAACGCTTTATTATTTTTTGGTTGTATTTTCGATTACCATCGGAAACCGAAATTAAATAGATGCCGATCGGGAATAATTGTGTTGAAACTGTTTTTTGACCTTCAAATACATTGCTTTCGAAAAGTTGTCCGTTCACGTTATGGATTTCGTAATGCAATGATTTCGACAAATCGGACGAAATATGAATTCCCTGCATTGCCACTGCACTTGTATCAGTCCATATTTTAATCCCTTTTAATTCAGTAATTCCAATATTTCCAGTTGGTATCTGAAAATCTGTCGTTACCGAAGTTCCTGTCATGCCCACAGTGGTATTTAAAGAGATAAACTTTTTATATTCAACACCGTTGTTTACAATCGAAACTGAAATCAAAGAATTAGCTTGCGCTGGGTCGGACACAGTTACGAAGGAGCCTGCTTTCAACATAAATGCACAAGGCTGATTAACAGTTACCGACAAATCGCCGTAAGAGAGTGTGCCTGCTTTGTGAAATATAATTTGCAGATTATTGATTTTTTTATTTAGAACAGCTTGTATGTCTGATGTGTTGCTTATGATTTCGATGGCTGTTGCGTCATAAGCCGCAGCCTTTTCGGGCGTATCAATTCCCGGAACAACGATATAACTGTACGATGCATTTGTCGGGTTTACACCATGGTCGAACCACAACGAAAACACATAACCCGATTCAATAGTGGCTGAACCGTCGAGATTAAGATCTCGCCATGCTCCGCTTTGCGATTTCATGCTGTATTTTACATTTCCCTGATTAGGAAAGAAATAAGCCACTTTGCCATTTCTCAAATAGGCCAAATTGGTGTTCGAATAGGTCGTTGAACTTACCGTTTGCATCCGTTCCGTACTTCCTCCTTTATCAACTGAATAGGATGGCGTTTCCATTTTTGCTTGATTTACAGTGGTGCGTACATTTAATCCGCCATTGTCGGTTATACCAGCACCCAAACAGACTATTTCGTTGTCGAAAAAGAACCAGCTTTTTTTAGCTTTCGTAGTTTTATAACTCATATCGAGCACTGATGCTCCGTTTACACCATCTGAAACGCCACCTACAAAAGCAGTTTTCCCGTAAATTGTTCCCCAGGCTGTGCGTGTTGGAAATAAGGTTGTGTTCGGAAACGTGGTTCCGGGTATCATGCTCCAGTCCCAATAAGGCATTATGTTCTTATACTCATTACCATCCACCGAAATAAAAGTGGCTCCGTGCGAAAAGTAGTTCGCTTTCAGGTTTTCATCATTGCCCGTTTCTGCTTCAACGGTTCGTGTCGACACATTGCGCACAGCAAAAAGATAGCCTTTGCGTGCATGTTGCGTATAATCCGACGACCAGTAATGCTTGTTAAATTCCTTTACATTATAATCCGCAGTTTTATTTCCTTTCAAGCGATTAAGTGCATCCAGATAAGTGGTAGCATTGGCAGGGTCAATCAGGTCGGCCATTTTTTGGAGGTAATTCATGCCAGCATTCATAGCGTTGTTTCTACTAATGGCTCTACCCATTACACTGAAATCCCACGATGAGCCACGAATAGATGAGATTTGCGTTTCGCGAATAAAACTCACTACTTTGGCAAAATTCTCGCTCGACAAATTGAATGCGGCCGGAGTTCCCACCAAATACGATGCTAACTCCACAATGCCATTTGCAAAAACCCAACCATAACTCGAAATTTGAATTTGTGGCCCGTGGTCGTGAAAAATAAAGTCGTTTTGAATATTTTCGGCTAATAAAAGCTCCAAACGGTCGCGCGTACTTTCGAGCAACGAGCTATTCTGCGTTAAAATACCGCGATACACATAATGCAAACCAATATCAATGGCGTTAGCACCGGTTCCGTTTATGGTAATATCATTTATTGCCTGAGGCTGAAAAAGTGTGAGAATTT
>CAYXQZ010000265.1:0-3952 GCA_964466415.1 uncultured Paludibacter sp. | reverse complement strand
CCTATTATTTTCAAAATAGAAAATAATGATGTATTTTTGTATGAAATATTTATAATTGTACTTATCATGCCTTTTACCACTACACTTTTACCACACGAATGCAAAGATAAAGCAGATATTCGCTGTCAGATTGATCAGATTGATAAAGAAATAATATCGTTATTTGCACAACGCAGTTTGTATGTTGCCGAAATAGTGAACTACAAAACCGATGTTGAAAGTGTGGTGGCTAAAGATAGAAAAGAAGAAGTTATTCGTCAGCGAGGCGAATGGGCCGAACAAGCTGGATTGGATAAAACTACTTTTCAACAAATATTCACCTGTTTAATTAATCACAATATTCAGATTGAACTGGCGCTTCTTGATAAAAAATAAAACAGGATTACAAGATACGAATTAATGCAAAACGAAATAAACAATTGGAAATTATATAACATGTACAAACAAGAAATTAAAGTAATGGATTGCACCGTACGCGACGGTGGTTTAATGAACAAATGGCAGTTTTCGGACGATTTTGTTCGGGGAGTTTATAATGCTTGCGTCGAAGCAGGTGTTGATTATATGGAAATTGGCTATTTGAGTAGCGAAAAAGCGTTTAGTCGCAAAGAAATGGGTCCCTGGAAGTTTTGCCATCAGAAAGATTTGGAACGCATAGTTGGTAAAAACGAAACCAACCTAAAACTCTCAGCCATGGCCGATATAGGACGCATTGATTTAGATGATATACCAATGGCTTCGGATAGTTTATTGGATATGATACGCGTGGCTTGTTATGTACACCAAGTTGATAAAGCGGTAGCATTAGCACACCATTGCCTGGATAAAGGTTACGAAGTTTGTATTAACCTAATGGCTGTATCCACAGTTAATGAGCACGAATTGGATGAAGCATTGAAAGACATTGCTGCTTCACGCGTGAAAGTATTTTATGCAGTTGATAGTTTTGGTAGTATGTACGTAGAATCGATTCAGCATTTGGTACGTAAATACACCAACGCTCTTCCGGGCAAAGAAATTGGAATTCATGCGCACAACAACATGCAAATGGCTATGTCCAATACTTACACGGCCATTATGGAAGGTTGTACCATGCTGGATGCTACGCTAATGGGATTAGGTCGTGGTGCTGGTAACTGCCCTATTGAAATTTTGATTGCATTCCTCAAAAACCCAAAATACCGTTTATTGCCATTGCTACAAGTAATTCAGGATTATGTACATCCTATGCAAAGTCAGATTGATTGGGGTTACCACATTCCTTACCTCATTTCGGGAGCTTTGAATGCGCACCCTCGTAGGAGTTTGGAATGGATGGACTCAGATAAGAAAAATGATTTTGTGACATTTATGAAAGAAATGCACGACAACGAAGTGTTGGAATAGACCTCAACAATATTATTGATTTAAAAAGAGCTTTTTCAGAAGTAGTTATTATACAATACTTCAAATGAAAAAGCTCTTTTTTTATTTGTCAACAGCCTTGACAATAGAAGCCAAAAAGGCTTGTAAATTAAAAGTCCCCTTTTTGGAGAAGCCAGTGCGCACAACAACCAATTGGAGCGAAGGGATAATGTAAATATATTGCCCATCGTGTCCGCGACACATAAATAAATCGGAGGGAACGCCCGGATATTCGTTGGACAAGTTCAACCAAAACAAGGAGCCATATTCACCCTTTGAGCCATTTGCCTCACTACGAGCATTACTAACCCAATTAAGCGGCAACAATTGATTTCCCAACCAATTACCATTATTCAAATAGAGTAATCCAAATCGGACATAATCGCGCATAGTACAATAAATGTATGATGAGCCAACAAAAGTTCCGGCAGCATCGGTTTCGAAAATAGCACTGCGCATCCCCATTGGATTAAACAATTCGGTGCGCGGAAATGCATAATAATCGGCTGCCGACTTAAATTTTTGACGCATAGCGTAGTTCACAATATTGGTAGCACCCGAATTGTAAACCCAACTGGAATCGGGCTTAGCTTCGAGTGGATTTTCAATTGCAAAAAGCCCCATATCGGTCGATTTGTGCAACATAAGCGTTACATCCGATAAGTTTCCATAACTTTCGTTCCACTTTTGCCCTGCATTCATGTGCATCAAATGTTGAAGCGTTATATCCTTTCGTCCATCATTATTCCACTGATCAAAACCAAGTGGTTTATTTATGTCGAGCATTCCTTTTTTGACCATTATACCTACCAAGGCATGTGTAAAACTTTTGGCCATCGACCAGCTTAAAAACTTGTTTTTCTTCGAAAATCCTTCGCGGTATTGCTCGGCTACTAACTGATTTTTATAGGCTACAGCCACTCCAAAAGTGCCTTTTGTGCCAGCAGTATCGGCAAAAGAATTGGCAATAGCGGCATTTAAGATTTTCATGTTAATGCCCGATGGAATACTGTCGGCAAGCTTGTCGCCTGCAGGCCATGCAATGGTATCGGGATTAATGTTTGGAAGTGCAACTTGGGTGTATGGCCGGTTTCTGATTTCGTTTTCATCGCCACGCACGAGTGTGCATCCAAAACCTTCGATATAAATGGCTTTTGAACTTGCCCACAAAAAGCGGCTTGTAACTTCCTTTTTTTCTAAATCCACCTTATTGGAAGTGAATTTGATAAATGAAAAATTCAAATCGATAGCCTCCATGCTTTGCTGTGTACGATGTGCAACAAAAACACCCGAAGCCAAATTTTTGGCAGCATAACCTGTAATAATAGGCGTGAGTAGATGTATATAAAAAATACCGCCACTTAATGCCACAAAAAGAACGAAAAGCAAGGATTGCAAAATTCTTCGTTTCATACGTTTGTGATTGATTTAAGAGTTTATTTATTGTTGGTCAACATATCTATTAATTCGCTCATAACCATTGCACTTGCACCCCAAATGTCACATTTCGATGTTTGGTAGCAGGGCGCTAGCACGGTTTGGTTCGACGAAGGTACAAAAAAAGACTTTTGGGTAATAGCATCAGGCATTAAAAATTCATTAAAATCAATTTCTATCACTTCGGCCACCTCACGCTCATCAGGCAAATATACTGGTTTATTGGCCAAATATCCTACAAAAACACTAATTAAAAAATTGCTTGGCGGCACATAAATATCCGAAATACGTCCTATAAGCTCAATATCATCACGTTTTACTCCAATTTCTTCTTCTATTTCGCGAAATGCAGTTTCCTCTACACTGCTATCCGTTTCCTCGAACCGACCACCCGGAAATGCCATTTGTCCGGCATGAATACCTACATAAAAGCTGCGACGAATAAATACTACTTTCAATACACCTGCCTCGTGAAAAAGCAATATCATAACGGCACTTTTTTTGGCATACAGGGATGCTTTTTTGGCATTTTCAAGCTCTTGTTTGCGGGTTGGAGGTGCTAGTTTTAAATGCGAATGAAGTCCAGGTAATGGCTTTTGCAGTAAGGATTTGATATGTTCACTTGGATTATTCATAATGTATAAGCCTAACAAAACTGTCATTAACATTGTTTAATTAGTAATCAAAAAAAATATTTATCTTATTGGAATAAAGTATTATCTTTGGATTTTATTTATCAACAGTTGAAAAACATGGCAAAAACACTCAGCACAAAAGAAAAATCGGTTCAGATAAATCTGCACTCGCAGTATTATGGCGCCATTGCCGAAATTGGTGGCGGTCAGGAAACGGCTCGTCATTTGTTTCAGGCGGGTGGTGCGTCAAACACCATTGCCAAATCCATTTCGGCTTACGACAAATCGTTTAGCGATCATTTTTACAACGACGGTACGCCCGCCCGCTACGTGGCCGAAGAACGACTACGCAAAATGGTGGATTATGAGTATAACGAACTGATTACCATTCTGGATAAAAAGAACGACCAGAAGTTTTTTGCCTTTGCCAATACGGTGGAAACACTTAATTTTGCCAAAACAAATCAAGGAAATGG
>CAYXQZ010000264.1:1644-3957 GCA_964466415.1 uncultured Paludibacter sp. | reverse complement strand
AAATGGAATTTTTAAACGAACTGAATGAAAATCAGCGGAAAGCTGTTGAATATATTGATGGTGCATCGCTGGTTATTGCAGGAGCTGGGTCGGGTAAAACGCGCGTACTGACTTATAAGATTGCCTATTTGCTTAAAAAAGGATTACACCCGTCGGCCATACTTGCTCTTACATTTACCAACAAAGCTGCCCGCGAAATGAAAGCACGTATTGCGGGTATGGTGGGCGAAAAAACAGCCCGCTACTTGTGGATGGGCACATTTCACTCCATTTTTTCGCGGATACTGCGCACCGAAGCCGACCGCATTGGTTTTACAAAAAACTTCACCATTTACGACTCGTCGGACTCGGCCAGTTTAATAAAAAGTATAGTTAAAGAACTCAAATTAGACGAAAAAGTGTATAAGGCAAATGTAGTACACAATCGTATTTCGAGTGCCAAAAACAGTCTTATCTCGCCCGAAGCATACCGCAATAATGCCGATTTAACCAAAGGCGATATGTATGCTAAAGTTCCTCGTTTCCCCGAGGTTTACAAAATATATTGCACGCGATGCAAGCAAGCCGATGCCATGGATTTCGACGATTTGCTGCTACAAACAAATGTGCTTTTTCGCGACAATCCTGATTTGCTCGATAAATACCGAAATTCATTTCAATACATTTTGGTGGATGAGTATCAGGATACCAACTTTGCGCAATACATGATTGTAAAAAAACTGTCGGAAACGCATGAGCGTATATGTGTGGTTGGCGACGATGCACAAAGTATTTACTCGTTTCGCGGTGCCAATATCGACAATATTTTACAGTTTAAAAATGCGTATACCAATACGCAAACATTTAAATTGGAACAAAACTACCGATCAACACAAACCATTGTAAATGCAGCTAATAGCCTCATTGATAAAAATGTAAAGCAAATTAAAAAAACTGTTTTCTCCGAAAAAGAAACTGGTTCGCCTATTAAATTACTTACTGCCTTTACCGATTTTGAAGAAGGATCGATGGTGGCAGCCGAAATAAATGCGCTCACTTCGAAAAACGAGTTTCAGTACCAGCAAATAGCCATACTGTACCGTACCAATGCTCAAAGTAGATTGCAGGAGGACGCATTGCGCAAAAACGGCATTCCGTATCGTATATATGGTGGTTTATCGTTTTATCAACGCAAAGAAATTAAAGATGTAATTGCTTACTGTAGGCTTATAAGCAACCCGAACGACGAAGAGGCTCTCAAACGCATTATTAATGTACCCGCACGAGGAATTGGCGATACAACGCTGAATAAGATATTCGAATGTGCCCGCACACATGCCGTAAGTGCATGGGAGGTACTTAACGATATGCTTGGTTACAACTTAGCCGTAAATGCTGGCACAGCCACAAAATTGGCCAACTTCCGGAATATGATTTCGGTATTTGCCGACCAAGTTACAACTTTAAGTGCATATCAACTAGTTACATCCATTGTTAAAACAGCAGGTATAATTAGCGAAACCTATGCCGATGCAACTCCCGAAAGCATAAGCCGCCGCGAGAATGTGGAAGAATTGCTCAAAGCCATTCACGAGTATTGTGAGCAACGCGAAGATAACCAGGAGTCGTCACTTTTGCCCGATTTTCTGTCGGAAGTTTCGCTGCTTACCGACCAGGATACAGATAAAGATGGCGATAGCAATAAAGTAACTATGATGACCATTCATGCTGCCAAAGGATTGGAATTTGCGGTGGTGTTTATAGTTGGCGTAGAAGAAGATTTATTCCCTTCGTCCTACTCGCTTGATAGCGAAAAAAGTCTGGAGGAAGAGCGAAGGTTGTTTTATGTGGCACTTACGCGTGCCGAAACACGGTGTTATATCAGTCATGCGCGTTCACGGTTTCGTAACGGTCAATCGAATTTTTCGAACCCAAGCCGGTTCATAAAAGATATTGATTCACAATATATTGATGCGCCTAACGAAAGTGTTTTTCAGCCTAAACAAAGTCGTTTTAGCAACTGGGACGATGATGTAGAGTTTGAGCGCAACCGCTTGAATCAAACTTCGAACTATTCAAAACCTCGTCCAGCACCTGAACCTGTATATCAACAACCTAAAAATTTAACGCGGATAAAAGCAGATACGCAAATAGTGCAGAAAATGGAGAATGCTGAATTTCCGGTTGGAAGTTTTGTAAAACATGCCATTTTTGGTGTTGGACAAATTGTTGAAACAGGCATAGTTAATGGCAACGAAAAGGTAGATATTGATTTTGGTCAAAAAGGAACCAAGTCGTTGTTGTTGAAATTTGCAAAATTGGAAGTGTTGAAAT